>CAZJQS010000007.1:85371-134188 GCA_964548175.1 uncultured Saprospiraceae bacterium | reverse complement strand
AAGGATACAACAATGTAAACGTGAACGATCTGCCTGCAGGTGTGATGTACTACACCCTGAAGTCCGGGGACTTTACGGCTACTAAGAAGATGATAAAACTGTAAGCAGAATTAGAACTCGGGCTTGTGTAAATCTTCGTACTATTTTGCGCAGCTAATAAAATTCTTTTTCGTTTGTTTTGCCCAAGAAAATCTGTGATTTTCTTGGGCAAAACAAACGAAAAATAGCATCCTTTAAGCCAAACAAACCTGCCGGCCGTCAGGCAGGAGGAGCAGCTGACTTTTACACAATCCCGAGCTGTTTTATCTGTTAAATAAAGGGCCTGCAAAGCTGAAGCTTTGCAGGCCCTTTATTGTGAATACATGGGCGGAGCAGTGGATACACGGATATTAAAGCTTCTGATCCGAAAAGTGAAAAATTAATCCCTTTGCAGCCACTGGACTGGTCTGATCAGCAATTGGAATTTTCTTATCGTCAGGATGCCCTAAATATTCGTTTTGCGGTACTGGATTTTTGAAACAATAAGTGGCACCAGTATCAATATGCTTTTTCCCAGGACTCCCGGCTCAATTGGGTCGATTTAGGTAATGAAAATCAACTGACACTCAACCAACTGGTGGCGTAGTGACTGCTGAAGATAAAGAATCACCGCTGATCTACCGTTGGTGGCGGTCTCCGACCGCCTAACCTTATTCAGCGAGCAGTCCCGACTGCTAAAGGGAAAAATAAGAAGACACAAAACCTGCTTTCCAATAGGAATAGATCAACCGGTCAGAGACCGGTATGGAACTTGATTGGGCGGTCAGAGACCGCCACCAACGGGAAAGGAGAGCTAAAGCTTCGCTGCTATAATTTTGGGGCTGAGGAAAAAGGACGAAGGACTTTTTCCTCAGCCCCTTACGGTTGGCGGAGTTATAACGCTGCTTTACGGGGGGACCAGATTTCGTAGAGAGGTTTGCCGGAACTACTCTTACCGGAATGGATCCAATCACCATTTTTCACTTCAAAATTAAACTCAAGAGAAGCCCCTACCCTATCGTTGTCGCGGGAGAAAAACTCAATATGCTCGGTATATTTTCCATCTTCAGCTGTGTAAGCACCGCCACCGGTGCCGGAAAACTCACCAGTCTCTGTATTATAGGCGATCCATTGAAAGCGGGTAGGTGTTAAGATCTTCATGGTTTTACGCGGCCGATCGGTATTCATAGACCGGACCTCTCCGTCTACCTGACGGCCGGAGATCAACCAGGCGCCGGTAAGGGGAGACTCCTTGCCTTTATCCAGGGCTACCCATTTCCCCATATCATTTTTCAACTGAAGGAAATCCTTTTTTACCGCAAAGCCAATCATTTCAGTTTGTCCTACCTGAGCTTTATCCGCAGTGTGAAATTCATACTTCAAGCTGAGCTTTTTCCCTTCCGTGCTCCAGCTCCCCCCTTTTGTCAATAGAAAAGCTCCCGAACCACTTTCATAGGCAGTCCAGCTAAAATAACTGCCGCTGAACAATAACACATGGGTGACCTTTTTCCCATCTTCCTCGACTTCCTGCCGCCAGCTACCCTGCAAGTCTGCTTTTCGGGCTTGTTCCGCAAAAAGGCTTGCTGAACAGAAAATGAATACCGTTAGCAATTGAAAATTTTTCATATTGTTTGATTTAATTAAGTGTTGAGTCCATTTTAAATATGAGTCCTCCCGAGTTTTGTTTTTGCGTCATTCACCAAATTATCAGCGAATATTTAGCAGATTGGTTTAGCGCGCACCTGCCCGCCTGCCTCAGATCGTTGGCAGGTGCGTAAATAACTTTATTTTACTCCTTCAGTGCATGAATAACAATAACCTCTACTAAAATAGCAAAAAAAATGTCTCATTCGTCGATTACAAATGAGACATCTAATCAAAAACTTGATTAATCAAGACTTAATGCAGTTCCGCCTTCCACACTTTAGGAGAGGCGGAGAGGATGTCCTTACTGGCTTTATCTTCAAATTTGCGGAAGTTGTCTACAAAGGCAAGGGCCAGCTCGTTGGCTTTCTCGTCATAGGCGGTCTTGTGCGCCCAGGTTTGACGAGGATTGAGTACTTCTGAAGGTACGCCTGGACAAGCGACCGGCATACTAAGGCCAAATATCTCATGAACATCGTATTCCACCTGATCCAGTTGACCTTTCAAAGCTGCGGTAATCATAGCGCGGGTGTATTTCAGACTGATCCGGTTTCCTACTCCAAATGGGCCTCCGGTCCATCCGGTATTGACCAACCAGACATTGGTATTATGCGCCTTCATCTTTTCGCCCAGCATTTCTGCATACTGAGTAGCATGCAAGGGCAGGAAGGGGGCGCCGAAACAAGCCGAGAAAGTGGCCTCTGGATCTTCGATCCCTTCTTCCGTTCCGGCCACTTTAGCGGTATAGCCGGAAATGAAATAATACATCGCCTGCGGAGGTGTTAGTTTGGAAATAGGCGGCAAAATACCGAAAGCATCGGCGGTAAGGAAGAAAATGTTCTTAGGGTGACCTGCTTTGGAAGGATGGAGGCAATTATCTATGTGATGGATAGGATAAGAAACGCGGGTATTCTGGGTGATGCTGCGGTCAGCATAATTAGGCTTGTGCGTGCCTTCAAAAAAGCCGATGTTCTCCAGAATTGCTCTATGCTTGATGGCGCCGTAGATCTGAGGTTCTTTCTCAGGGCTCAGGTCGATGGTTTTAGCATAGCAACCGCCTTCGAAGTTAAACACCCCTTTTTCCGACCAACCATGTTCGTCATCACCGATGAGTTTACGATCGGGATCGGCTGAAAGCGTGGTTTTGCCGGTGCCGGATAAGCCGAAGAAGATGGCCACGTCTCCTTGTTCTCCCACATTAGCGGAACAGTGCATGGAGAGCACCTGGCGTTCTTTTGGCAACAAATAATTAAGTACGGAAAAAACACCTTTTTTAATCTCTCCTGTGTAGCCGGTTCCGCCTATAATGATGCATTTTTTGCTGAAATGGATGATCGCAAAATTTTCCTGGCGCGTACCATCTACCGCTGGATCAGCCAGAAAGCCAGGAGCGCAGAGAACGGTCCATTCCGGTTCGAAACTCAACAGTTCTTCTTCTGTCGGGCGAAGAAACATATTGTAAGCGAACTGGTTGCTCCAGGGGTATTCCGTCACCAGGCGAATATTCAGCCGGTATTGATCATCTGCACAGGCATAGGCATCGCGAACGAACACCTCTTTTCCTTCGAAATAAGCGGTGAGTTTTTGATATAGCGTATCAAATTTTTCCGGATCAAAGGGCTTGTTGACGCTTCCCCAGTCGACGGTATTTGTTGTTTTTCCGTCTTTGACAATGAACCTGTCTTTGGGCGAGCGGCCGGTAAATTTACCGGTGCTAACGGCAAGGGCTCCTGTGTCGGTCAGGAGCCCTAGTCCTCTCTTTACGCTTTCCTCGCTTAGTGCTTCCGGGCTGAGGTTCCAGTGAGCCCGGACATTGCGAATGTCCAGTTGCTGGAGGTTGGTAGCTGGGTTTTTGATTCCAAACTTTTCCATGGTGAGTGGTTTTGGCAACCAAAAATCAGTAAGGGATAGCGGCTGCACTATCCCAGCTGGTTTAATTTGGTTAGGCTTTAATAATTTGGTTTTATTTAGTCTTATCGAACAATTACTACAAAGTAACAGGTTTTTCTCCTTTAGAGAAAATTTCTCTAGCAGATTTTTTTTCTAATGTTGTAAAAAATGACATTTCTCCTTATTTTCATGCAATGGTCAAGGATATAGACAGTCTAAAAATCATATTGGGGCTGAAAATTCAGCAGTTGAGAAAAGATCATCAGCTTTCTTATCAACAACTATCGGAAAAGACGGGCCTCGCCATTTCCTACCTACACAGCATTGAAAAGGGAAAAAAGTATCCAAAGGCCGACAAGATCATGGTCCTGGCAAAAGCATTGGAGACGGATTACAATTATCTGGTGTCCTTAAATTCCAATAAACGCCTGCAGCCCATAATAGACCTGATCCAGTCGGATTTTTTAAAAATGTTCCCACTTGAGACTTTCGGCATCAGCACCTCCAAGCTTATCGAATTATTAGCAGAGGCGCCTGACAAGGTGAATGCCTTCATCAGCACCATCATTAAGATCATACGCAATTATCAGCTGCAGGGAGAGGACTTTTTTAAAGCTGCCTTGCGCTCCTACCAGGATTTTAAGGATAATTACTTCGAAGAATTGGAAGAGGCGGTTAAAGCCTTGAGAGAAAAGTACCGGCTGACGACACAGGCATTTCACAGCTCAACTGAGATCGAGGCAATACTGAAAAACGAGTATGGCGTCCAGGTAGACCGGGTCCGGCTAGGGCAATCTCCGAGGCTAGGCAAAGTGCGTTCCTTTTTCTCACCTGCTCAAAAAACGTTGTTTATCAACAACAATCTGAGCATAGCACAGCAAAATTTTCTGATCGCCAAGGAATTGGGGTTCCAGTTTTTGCAACTGAAAGATCGGCCTTATGAAACGAGAATGATCGAGATTACCTCCTTTGAAAAGTTACTGAACAACTTTAAAGCCTCTTATTTTTCCGACGCCCTGCTGCTGGATGAAAGCGAAATGATCGCCACCATTAACGAAATGGCCCGATGGAAAAGATGGGATCGGCATGCGTTTTTAGCTATTCTGGAAAAATATCAGGTCACTTCTGAAATGCTTATTCAGCGTTTCGCCAATATTTTCCCCAGACACTTCGGCATTACCGATTTATTTTTCCTGCGCTTTTATACCGGGCCTCAACAGGATAAATTCGAAATGACCAAAGAAATACATCTCTCTCAACTTCACAACCCTTATGCGAACCAACTCGATGAACATTACTGCCGAAGGTGGATATCCATCAGTCTGATGCAGAGGCTGAAAAACCATTTAACCGAACAAAAAGTCCAGGGGCCTATTGCAGATGCTCAGATATCCACCTTCCACGACAGCCGGCAACCCTATCTTTGTCTGACCATCGCCAAACCCAGCCATGATCTCCCTGAGAACACCACCAGCGTCACCATCGGCTTATCAGTTGATGAAAAACTACAACAACTTTTTCCATTTCTCAATGATCCTCAGCTGGCCAGGAAAGAGGTCAACACCACTTGTGAGCGTTGCAGCATCCAGTATTGTGAGGCCAGAGCAGCAGAGCCGGTAGTTGTCCAACTGCATAAGGACAGAGAAGAAGTTAAAAAAGACCTTGATAACCTCCTGAATACCCCCCAAGCAGTTCAGAGATAAACTTCAAGCGTCAGGAATTCTAATCCTTTTCCAATAAAAAGCCTTTTGATCCAGGTGGCTGCTTAAGCAGAAAGATTGGAAGGAGCCCACCGATCATTTTAGTACAAAGGTTTCACTCCAGCTCTATTACCAGGTCGTCCTGCTCTACTAGAGTCTTTTCCTTGAGATGGACGGCCTTCACCACTCCTTCCACTGGAGAAGTAACCGTACTCTCCATCTTCATGGCTTCAATCGTAAACAAGGGTGTGTTGATCATGATCTTATCCCCTTTTTCTACCAAGATCTTTGAAATATTCCCCTGCAAAGGAGCGCCTATCTCTTTTTCGCCAACGGCCTTACGGTGAACAACGCCTTCCACTTTAATGCCGAGGTCTCGAATAGGAACCGATCGGGTTTGTCCGTTAAGCTGGAAAAAGACCAAACGGTTACCCTGTTCATCGGGCTCAGTCATGTTAAGGTATTTAATGAGTACATTTTTGCCTGGGTCGATGGTCACGATGATCTCTTCATTGGGTTTGAGTCCGAAAAAGAAAGCTCTGGTAGGCAGGTTTCGAACGACGCCATATTTCTCAAAATGCGCTCTGAAATCAGCATAAACTTTTGGATATAATTTATAGGAGAGAAAGTCGGTCATGTCCAGGCGCTCTCCGAATTCCGCTTTAAAGGCTTTCAATTCTTTTTCAAAGTCCACCGGAGCCAGATGGGCGTTAGGCCGATCGGTATAGGGTTTTTCGTCTTTCAGGACCAGTTGTTGTATTTTTTCGGGAAAACCGCCGGGCGCCTGACCAAGGTCACCGCGCATCAGGTTCTTGACACTATCCGGAAAGGATAAGGTATGGCCTTTTTCCAAAACATCTTCACGGCTTAATCCATTTGCAGTCATAAACATAGCCATATCTCCGACTACTTTCGAGGAAGGCGTTACTTTGATCAGATCGCCGAAAAGCTCATTGGCGATCTTATAATTTTCTTTGATGGTTTCGAATTGATCCTCCAAGCCAAGTGCGCGGGCCTGAGGCCGCAGGTTGGAATATTGACCGCCGGGGATCTCATGCGCATACACCTCTGCTGTGCCGGAGCGCAGTTCGGTTTCAAATGGATAATAAAATCTTCGAATGCTCTCCCAGTAAGCAGAAAAAGCATTCAGCTTTTTCAGGTCGACTTTTTGTTCGCGAGGATGCCCCTGCATCATGGCCACAACGGAATTGAAGTTGGGTTGGGAGGTCAGGCCGGATAATGAACTGACGGCTACATCGACCACATCCACTCCTGCTTCGATAGCGCGCAGATACGTTGCGGCCTGAATGGAAGAGGTGTCATGTGTATGCAGGTGAATGGGCAGACTGACGGTCTCTTTCAACCCCTCGATGAGCATTTCCGCCGCCAGAGGCTTCAGCAGGCCGGCCATATCCTTAATGGCGATGAGGTGGGCGCCTTCGTCTTCAAGTTGTTTAGCCAGATCAAGGAAGTAGTTGAGGGTATACTTGGTCCGGCTTTTGTCGGAAATATCTCCGGTATAACAGATACAGGCTTCCGCCAATGCATCGGTACGTTCCCGGACGGTTCGAATGCTGGTTCTCATGGCCTCCACCCAATTAAGGGAGTCGAATATCCGGAAAACATCAATACCTTCGGCTGCGGCTTCCTCGACAAATTTGACGATCAGGTTGTCGGGATAAGCCGTATAGCCCACGGCATTCGAGCCTCGAAGCAACATCTGGAACAGGGTATTGGGTATTTTTTTCCGTAATAACCTCAGTCGTTGCCAGGGAGATTCTTTTAGAAAGCGCATAGCTACGTCAAAGGTGGCGCCCCCCCACATTTCAATGGAAAAAACGCTTTCCGCCATGTGATGGGCATAACTGTCGGCCACTTCCAGCATATCATACGTACGCATGCGGGTGGCGAGCAACGACTGATGGGCGTCCCTAAAGGTCGTATCAGTATACTGAACAGGTTTTTCTTTTTTCAGCCAATCGATAAATCCTTCCCGGCCCAGCTCTTTAAGCTTGTCGCGTGTGCCTTTGGGAACGGCTTGTGCCGCATCATATTCCGGCACTACCGGTTCTGTAAAGGAAATGCGAGGATCTACATATTTCACATCCGGATTCGAGTTAACGATCACATTGGCCAGGTATCGGAGCATCCTGGTGCTTCGGTCCCTCCAGTTGGGCAGGCGGTTGAGTTCGGGATGTTCCTTGATAAAATTAACGGTTGCTTCTCCGGAATAAAAGGTTTCATTTTCCAGCAGATTCAGTAAAAACCCGATATTGGTTTTTACTCCCCGAATGCGAAATTCCCGCAGTGCGCGATGCATCCGATGGGCAGCTTCAGGCAGATTACGGCCCCAGGCGGATACCTTTACCAGTAAGCTGTCGAAAAAAGGAGAGATCCGGGCGCCGGGATAGGCGCTGCCGGCATCCAGCCGGATGCCCATTCCGGAAGCCGAGCGATAAGCGATCAGGTTTCCGTAATCCGGCTTGAAGTCGAGCATCGGATCTTCCGTCGTTACCCGACACTGAATAGCATAGCCAAAATGCTGAATGTCCTCCTGGTTGCGAATGGCGATCTCAGATCCGTCCAGAGGATGCCCCTGTGCTATCAAAATCTGGGAGCGCACCAGGTCGACCCCGGTAATTTCTTCTGTTATGGTATGCTCGACCTGAATGCGAGGGTTGACTTCGATGAAAAAGATTTCCTCATTTTGGTTGACCAGGAACTCTACTGTTCCGGCATGACTGTAATTAACGGCTTTGGTCAGTTTCAGCGCATAATCATACAACTTGAACTTGGTCACTCCGGACAACACCGGACAAGGGGCGATCTCCACCACTTTCTGGAAGCGCCGCTGCACGGAACAGTCTCTTTCGTACAAATGCACCACATTCCCGTATTTGTCTCCTAGGATCTGTACTTCAATATGCTTGGGATTGTCGATGAACTTTTCCAGAAAAACCGTTCCATCGCCAAAAGCATTTTCCGCTTCATTGCGCGCTTCATTGAACTCCTGCTCCAGGCCGGCTTCGTCGCGAACGACTCTCATCCCGCGTCCTCCCCCACCAGCTGCAGCTTTGATGATGACCGGGAAGCCGATCTTACGGGCTTCTTCCAGTGCTATCGCGGCACTGGTAAGCTCTGCTTTACTGTCTTCAATAATAGGCACGCCTAATTCCCAGGCCAGCTTCTTGGCCGCTACTTTATCCCCCAATTGGTTCATCGTCTCTGCTGAAGGGCCGATAAAAACGATTCCTTCTTCTGCACAACGCCGTGCGAAATTGGCATTCTCCGATAAAAACCCATAGCCGGGATGAATGGCGTCCACTTCTTTTTCTTTGGACAACCGAATGATCGCTTCTATATCAAGATAAGGCTTTAGCGGTTCTTGCTGTGGACCGATCTGATAGGCTTCATCTGCTTTATAGCGGTGAAGGGAATAGCGATCATCATAGCTGTAAATGGCTATGGTGCGGATCTTCAGCTCAGAAGCTGCTCTCAAAATACGAATGGCGATCTCTCCGCGATTGGCTACTAGTATTCGTTGGAATGGTTGAATGTTTTGCATGTTGGTTGTTTTGAGTTTTGAGTTTTGGGTTTTGGGGGATCGGCTGACCAGCATGGGATAATTCAATTAAGTGTCTACTCCAGTAAATACTCTATATCCCCTTTCGACAAGGTCGATTTCTTCACGTTCTCGATGATGTCCTCTGCGAGTTTAGATTTACGTTCCTGGAGTTTTAAGATTTTTTCTTCTATGCTATCGCGGGTGATGAACTTTACGGCGAAAACATTTTTCTCCTGTCCGATGCGGTGGGCGCGGGCGATCGCCTGCTGCTCGGTAGTAGGGTTCCACCAGGGGTCAAGCAGAAAGACATAATCCGCTGCCACCAGGTTCAGGCCGGTGCCGCCTGATTTGATTGAAATAAGGAAAGACTGCACTTCCTTCTCTTCTTCAAAGCGCCGGATCTGTTTTTCGCGCTCCTTATTGGTCATATCACCGGTCAACACTGCGAATGTCTGATCGTCTTTTTCAAACTGCTGTTTGAAAAGTTCCAGGTACTGAACGAAGGAGCTAAAGAACAGGGCTTTATGGCCGCTCCTTCTAATTACTTTCCACTGCTCCAGGATGTCATTGAATTTACCGCTTTCTTTTTTGTACTGCTCAGCTACCAGGATCGGATGGTTAACGATCTGACGCAGCTTAGTCAGGGAGCGAAGCACTATAATGCGGTATTGAGGATTATTGGCGGCATAGTTTTCCAAAAGATAATTCCTGGCCGCTGATTTTTCCTTTTCGTACAAGCGCTTTTGTTCTTTCGTCATTTCCGAATAAAAAAGCTGGGTTGTAAGCGGCGGGAGGTCACGCGCCACTTCTTCCTTGGTGCGCCGGAGCACATAGGGGGCCACCATCCGGCGTAGTCGCATTTTTTTATCTTCGTCCTGTTTCTTTTCAATAGGTGTAATGAATTCCTTTTTAAAAAAAGAGAAGCTTCCTAAAAGGTTAGGGTTGATGAATTGCATTTGGGACCAGATGTCGGAAAGCGAGTTTTCAATAGGAGTACCGCTTAATGATATTTTATGATTCGCCTGGAGCCGGTTGATCGCCTTGAAGATCTTGCTTTCGCGGTTTTTTATTTGCTGACTTTCGTCCAGCACGATGTATTCGTACTCGATCTGTTCGAGCAGGTCAACATCCCTTAGAGCGGTCTGATAGGTAGTCAGAATGACGTCATACCGAACCAGGATGCGAATATCTTTATGTCTTTTGGACCCTACGTGACGATAAACGGTCAGGGAAGGAGCGAACTTTCGGATTTCCTGTTCCCAGTTAAACACCAGGGAAGCGGGAAGAATGATCAGGGCATTGAGGGGGGAAAGCATGGTCTGCTCTTCCACACTCTGGAACAACTGCAGCTGGCTCCCGGGAACCTCTTTTTCTTCAACTGGTCTTTTTGCTTTTTCCTCCTTGGCATGCAGCAGTACAGCAATAGTCTGGAGGGTTTTCCCAAGCCCCATATCGTCTGCCAGGCATGCACCCAGGCCGTTTCGGAATAACTGCACCAGCCATTTAACCCCTTCCATTTGATAGGGACGCAACGTGGCCTTGAGGTCGTCGGAAATTTGGAAGTCAACGTCGTCCAGGTTTTTGTTAACCTCCGGATGCGCTCCTATGCCCAGGTCATTCAGGAGCGTGAACTGGTTTTTATTTAGGCGCATTTGTTGTCCTTCCTTTCGAACGAACTTCATCAGGGCCTTATATTTATTCATCCACTCCTGCGGGATAAGGAAATAGGTTCCGTTAGGCAGTCTGTAAAGCCGATTATCATCCCGGATGTGTTTGGCCAGGTTTAAAAACGGGAAGGAAAATTCGCCTACGGTTACGACTCCCTGGATATCGAACCAGTCGTTATTTTGCTGTGACTCGAGTTGGAGGCTGGGTTTATGCAAATAGACGGTTTGTTCATCCTCCACCTGGGGTTCTGCTACGGAAAAGCCTTTTTCTTCCAGAAGCTGTTTATTCTGAGTAAGCCATTCCAGCAGTTGCCACTCATCCTGGGCTTCACCGGGAAAAGAAAAATAATTTCCCCGTTCATTGGCCAGTCCTAGTTCAGTGATCTGATCGATATAGGACTGCTCTGCCTCAAAATTGCGGATAGCCTGTAAAATACGGACTTCCTCATCGCCAAATTCCAGGGTAGTCCTTTTCCGTCGTTGGTCATTCCAGGGGAACTCCGCCTTGGAATACATCATACTGACAGTGATGCCCCAGGTAAAGCTGAACAGATCGTGCACGGCTTCCAGACGGCAACCCTTGAGTTCGTTAAAGTGCACAACTTCAAATCCCTCTGCTTCAATATCTACTTTGGAAGCTACGCGGACGATAAACTTCTGGAAGTAGTCTTTCACCTTGTCTTGAGGAATATGGATGGCGTCTTTATTACGGAAAGGCTTGACCATATTTCCGTTAATGTGTGCGACTTTATAGAGTCGATAATCGACGAAGATCCAGGCAGGGTGGTTGGTAATCGGGAGCACTTCACGGGAGCTGATGTTCCACACCTGATCCTGCTCGCTTAACCGGAGCTGATAGGTGACGCTTCGTTTAGTCTTTTGAAAAGACAGATGAGGCTGCAACTCTTCCCGGACGGTTTCCATCAGAAAGTCTTTGACCAGGACTTTCCGTTCTACGTGCCAGCAAATGGGCAGATCATACCTTACCACAAGGGACAACAGCTCATCCAACCGACGATGCACATAGACATAGATGTGTTTTTTGGTCTCTTCTGTTTCCAGGAGCTTTTCCAGAGGCTTCATGCGCTTTTTGGTCGGATTAAAGCGCTTTTCCAGGGCCTTGGGCTGCACCTGTTCGATGAGTGAAAACAGCTGTTTGCGCACCGGATCCAGCTCCAGCTTAAAACTGCCGATGGTTTCTTCTATGGCTTTCTGCTGGATATGCGCCAGCAGTCCATCCTTGTCTTTACTGACAATATAGGCAGTGGGAATGTATAGCCCGTCCGCAAACTCTTTCAGGTTATAAACGACTTCATAAGTCTTTTCAACTACACTGTGAGAACGAAGCATCTAAATTAGAATAATTAACAATTGAAGGTCGCAAGTAGCTTTCGCGCATCAATGGTGTGGGTTGTTGTTTTACCAAATGTGCCCTTGACAAGAAAAATTTAAATTTTGACAAGGAATGTAATATTACTAAAAAATATTCTTTAGAGAAAAAAGAAGGAAAAAGATAAAGTATGAGAACAAGGAATTTAATAATCAATTAATATCTAAAAAGGCTTCGATTTTTTCAGCTAAAACCCGGGCATGGCCGATCTTAGCCTCCGCAGACCATCCTGCGATGTGCGGAGCCAGCACAGTGCGATCCGAACGGCGCAGGTATTGAAAAGGTTCAGGCAGACTGTTCAGGTCCAATTTGACGAAAGAAGTCTCTTCATACTCGATCACATCAAGGGCGGCGCCGATCACCTGCCCTTTTTCCATCTGCTCAACAAGGTCAGCGGTGTTTAGAACAAGGCCTCTGGCGGTATTGACCAGGTAGATCTGTTTTTTAAAAGAAGAAAGGAAGCTCCCGTCAATAAAGTAATGATTGGAAGGTATATATGGCATATGAACACTCAGCACATCGCTTTCTTCAAAGAGCTGTTCCAGGGCAACGGCCTGAGCATATTCATCGCCGTAATTCTTTTTGTACTTGTCATAGGCAATAACCCGGGCTTCAAAGCCTGCCAGGCGCTGCGCAAAGGATCGGCCCATATTGCCATAACCCAGGATGCCTATCGTTTTTCCCTTGATCTCCAGCCCCCGGTTGGGCTCCCTGAGCCATTGGCCCTGCCTTACCTGCCGGTCAGCCCGGCCAAGATGATTCAGCAGCATCAGCAGCATACCTAAGGTGTGCTCACCTACAGCATCTTTGCTTCCTTCCGGGGAAGTAAATACGGCGATTCCCCGCCGGGCGGCGTATTCGAGATCTATGTGTTCCGTACCTACACCGTATCTGGCAATGAAGGTCAGTTGATGAGCCGCTTCCAGAAACTCAGCATCCAGCTTGATACGGGAGCGGATTACCAGACCGAAATAATCCGGCAATATTTTCTTCAGCTCCCCGATCGGTGTTTCATAATGCAGATCCGGGGCCAGCCCGCTCTCCTCAAGGCGTTTCAACAACAGCGGATGAGGGGAATCCAAAATTAATACTTTGCGTATCGACATACATTTTTTTGTGGCCAAAGATAGTCATCTGCGGTTAAAATGTTTCCGTCCCAGGCAAGCCGAGCCCTTTCCCTGTTCCTTTTGCCTTATTGGGGCCGGCTATCCCGTTGATCAACTTGTAGGTCGATCTGGGAGATTCGAACATAGAGCGCTCCAGGAGGGCGCTGACGCGCGAGGAAATAGCAGCCGCCTCTATGAGGAAGCCGTCATGGCCGTATATGCTATCGATGATCTCCAGCCGGGCGCCTGGAATATGATTGGCAATAAAAGCCTGTTCTTCTATAGGAAAAAGCAGGTCCGACTGTATACCGATCACCAGTGTTTTGGCGGAAATGGACCGAAGGGCCGCTTCCACACTTGCCCTTTGACGTCCGAGGTTGTGACTGTCCATGGCTTTGCTCAGACACAGATAAGCGTAAACGTCAAAACGCTTTTGCAATTTACTACCCTGGTAACGCTGGTAGGAACTGGCCAGAAAATCCTCTATCTTTTCATCGCTTTTTTCACTTTGAGTAGTCTGGTAGGTTTGATAGGACCGATACGACAGCATGGCGATGGCCCTGGCGGCTTCCAGACCGGCTTTCCCCGCCTGGGGACCGCCTTCTTTTACGCTGGGATCAGCCAGGATACTCATTCGTTGCGCCTCATTGAAAGCAATGCCCCAAGGCGAGTGTTTTGCGTTGGTTGCCAGCACTGCAATGTTATCGAACAATTCAGGCTGCAGGACAGCCCATTCCAGTACCTGTTGTCCGCCCATCGAGCCGCCGATGGCCAGCTTGATCCGGTCAATGCCAAGATGCGACCGGAGTATCTCGTGCGCTCCGACCATATCCCGGATGGTGATGGTAGGAAAATCAAGACCGAAAGCGAGTCCGGTTTCCGGATTGATATCAGCCGGTCCGGAACTACCATAGCAGGATCCCAGCATATTGGCGCAGACGATGAAGTACCGGTCAGGGTCCAACAGCTTTCCATTTCCCACCAATTCCGGCCACCAATCCGCCGGATTAGAGTTGGCTGTCAAAGCATGGCAAACCCAAACGACATTGTCTTTTTTTTCATTCAAGTGCCCGAGAGTATGATAGGCGATCTTCAATTCAGGGAACGTGATTCCGGATTCTAATTGAAAGGGGTGCCGTATGTTTAATGTGTGCATTTCTCTACTGGTTGATAGTTGCTAGGACATAATATTTAAGTTAACATTCGATGCCGCCTGGTGAGGCGGCATCAAATGCTAACTTAACCTACCCCTGGTTCGCGGGGGTAGGTTAAAATAAATTTTGTCCTATCCCTTAGTTGATGGTTGATAGTTGTCAGGAGCAGCTTTTTGAAGATCATACTGAAATTCCTATCAACTAAAAACCATCAACCATTAACTAATTATACTAATTCAGGGCTTCCTTTCCTGATGGTGGCGAAAGCCTGTTCAAAATCCGCTTTAATATCATCGATATGTTCAAATCCTATGGAAATGCGCAGGCCGTTCGGCGTTACGCCTGCCGCCGCCTGTTCGGATTCCGTGAGTTGCTGATGTGTGGTAGCGGAAGGCTGAATGATCAGGGTTTTGGCATCGCCCACATTAGCCAGGTGGCTGATCAGCTTAAGGCTATCGACAAAGCGGGTCGCATTTTCTTTAGACCCTTTAATGGCGAAAGACAATACTGCGCCGAAACCGTTCTTCAAGTATTTCTTCGCCCTGCCGTGTGCAGGATGGCTCTCCAATCCCGGATAAAGCACGAATTCCACCTGAGGATGCTGTTCCAGCCATCTGGCCAGTTCGAGCGCATTATCCACCGAGCGCTGTACGCGCAGCGATAGGGTTTCTAATCCTTGTAGCAGCAAGAAAGAGTTGAATGGACTAATAGCAGGGCCAAAATCCCGCAATCCTTCTACGCGGGCGCGAATAATGAAAGCGATATTGCCGAAG
Organism: uncultured Saprospiraceae bacterium; assembly: GCA_964548175.1. Classification (GTDB taxonomy): domain Bacteria; phylum Bacteroidota; class Bacteroidia; order Chitinophagales; family Saprospiraceae; genus JANQPA01. The sequence goes on along the minus strand of CAZJQS010000007.1, from coordinate 119,281 downwards.
GGACCGTCAGTACCGAATACCTCCCAGAACTTCAGCCCGTGGTAACCTTCTGAGGGTTCGGTAAACTGCGGGAATTTACCATTGCCCCAGTTGTAATTGCCTCCGTCTACAATTACCCCTCCTATGGAAGTACCATGGCCGCCTATCCATTTGGTTGCTGACTGTACAACAACATTCGCGCCGTGCTCGAGTGGTCTGAACAAATATCCTCCGGCGCCGAAAGTATTATCCACTACAAAAGGGATATCGTATTTCCGGGCCAGAGCGGCCAGCGCTTCAAAGTCAGGTACGTTGAAACGGGGATTGCTGATGGTCTCACAGTAGATGGCTTTGGTATTTTCGTCAATCAGCTTTTCGTAATCCGCCGCTTCTTCGCCCTCAGTAAAACGCACATCGATGCCCAGGCGCTTGAAAGCCACCTTGAACTGGTTGTAGGTCCCGCCGTACAAATTGGCGCTGGAAACGAGATTGTCTCCAACCGTGAGGATGTTATTCAAAGCGATGAACTGGGCAGCCTGGCCAGAGCCTACGGCCAACGCCGCCACCCCACCTTCCAGGGCCGCTATTCGCCTTTCGAATACGTCGTTGGTCGGATTCATGATACGTGTGTAAATATTGCCGAATTCCTTGAGCGCAAATAAGTTCGCGCCATGCTCGGAATCCTTGAAGGTGTAAGATGTCGTCTGGTAAATCGGCACTGCTCTGGATCGGGTAGTGGATTCTACTTCTTCCTGGCCTGCGTGTAATTGGAGTGTTTCAAATTTCATTTTTGATCGATTTTGTATATGTGAGGAATGAATAAATGAATAGAAGATCGCTCTGACTAAATCCAGGCCCGGCAGCAGTCAGCTTGTGCTCCCTGTTGATCGCTACCGGAAGTCAAAGCGAAAAAATGATTAACAACAACACATGACATACCCACAATAGCCGTGAGTCTTTGCGGTTGAATCAGAACTGTCGAAAAAAAGAGAAATGGGATGCATCATGTTTTTGATTTTATATGCCCAATAATACCGTTGAACGGTTTTTTGGCGGGATTTGGCACCTTGGTTACTGAGCGCATCCAGGTTGCCAGGGTTTCATAGAGCCCGATCTCTCCACCCTTCGTTATAAAGTCAAATCTTAAAAAAGAATTGATTATAAAGAATATTCATCCAGATGAGTCTGGACCTGATTGCTAAAAACTTCCTTTCAGCATTGATGTACAAAAGTATTGGGTGTTTTGTATAAATGCAAGCATTTCAACAGATAAGTGGTTGAACAAATAAAAATATTTAATTGTTTTGCTAATTATTTTTAAAACAACTAACTTTGCGCAGCAATTTTAACCACTGTAAAAAAAGAACATGACAACCTGGAAGAAACTAGCCAACACACAGATCAAAGAAAAGGTCTTCGAAGCCTTAAACCAGAATAAAGACTTCTTCAATGCCCATCTTTTAGGCATACCTGCCTCCCATTTGGACGGCAAAGTATTCAACAATGATGCATCGTTTTTGAAGGACGCCCCTTTTCTATCGGCCTTGATCCACAACCCCAACCACATCGGTTGCCATACTTTTGGAGAATCGGAATCATTTTTTCGCGGCACCCAGGAGTTGGAGAATGAGGTGATCAAAATATGTGCGGAGGATATTTTCAAAGGAGAAAAGGACGCCCAGGACGGATACGTGGCTTCCGGGGGTACGGAAGCGAACATACAGGCTGTTTGGATCTATCGCAATTTTTTCATGCAGGAATACGGGGCTTCAAGCCGGGAAATAGGCCTTATTTGCTCTTCGGACAGCCATTATTCCTTCACTAAGGCAGCTAATCTGCTTCAGGTGCAAATTGAACAGGCGCCCGTCGGAGAACAAGATCGTAAATTGGAGGATCAAGCTTTGACGTCAGCTATCGGACGGCTAAAAGAAAGAGGCGTAAAATATCTGGTCGGGGTAGTTAATATGATGACTACTATGTTTGGCTCGGTCGACGATGTGGACCAGTTCGTTCGCCAATTTGAGGCGTCGGGACTGCCTTTCAGGTTGCATGTAGATGGCGCTTACGGAGGTTTCTTTTATCCTTTCAGCAATGAGAATAATCCGTTGAATTTCGCGCATCCTCACATTTCTTCCATCACGTTGGATGCTCATAAGATGCTTCAGGCGCCTTATGGAACGGGCATTTTTTTAGCCCGAAAGGGGTTATTGCCTTATACGTTGACAGCATCCGCCAAATACGTGGCCGGCCTGGATCTGACCCTGATCGGCAGCCGCTCCGGGGCCAATGCCATTTCCGTTTGGATGATCCTCATGACCTACGGTCCTTTCGAATGGTACGAAAAAATCCAAACTTTGCTTTTAAGAACGCAATGGCTTTGTAATCAACTCGACCACAACCAGCTTGGCTATTACAGAAATCCATGGGGCAATATAGTGACCTTACCGGCCCATCAGATCTCTGCTGCTTTGGCGGCAAAATACGGCCTGGTGCCGGATAATCATCATCAACCGAAATGGTATAAAATTGTCGTTATGGATCATGTTACCATCGATAAGCTGACCCATTTCGTAGCAGAGGCCGGTATTTTTGAAACAGAACAAGCCTAAAATATGTTGATTTAAAGGTAAGCAAGTCAAAGCTTCGCAACCCTTAAATCATCAGAAAAATGCAGACCAATTTTTTACGGCAAAAGCGATATCATTTCTGGCGCACGCTGCTGCTATTCATAGCTATGCTAGGGCTAATGCTCCTTTTGGGTTATTTGCTCTTTGGAGTGGGGGCTTTGTTATGGGTAGGTATAGTGGGAGCGGCCGCTTTATTTTTGAGTTCGCAATTGCCGACAAGGTATATTATGCGGTTTTACCGTGCCCGTCCTTTGTCGACTGCCGAGGCGCCGATGATACACGACGTGCTGAGGCAATTAGCAGGGCGGGCTAAGCTGGATCGCGTTCCCACACTATACTATATTCCATCTACAGCCATTAACGCTTTTGCGACCGGCCAGAAGGACGATCCGGCGATAGCCGTGACTTACGGTTTATTAAGGCAATTGAATATCCGGGAGATCACCGGGGTTATTGCCCATGAAATGAGTCATATTCACAATAACGACGTCCGTTTTCAGAGCGTTGTTAATATTATCGGGCGGCTGACCCGATTTTTCTCTTTTATGGGGCAGATACTGTTGTTCATCAATTTGCCATTATTTCTTATGGGAGAACAGACCATTTCCTGGTTTGCGGTGCTTTTGCTCATCATTGCTCCGGCTTTGAGCACGCTGATGATGCTGGCTATTTCCAGAACCAGGGAATTTGACGCCGACCTGGAAGCATCCCGGCTGACCGGTGATCCCGATGGGCTGGCAGATGCCCTCCAAAAATTGGAACACATAAATGCGCGCCTGATCCCTCGCTTTCAGAAAGCCCTCCCAAAATGGTTAAGCACCCACCCCGAGATGGAGGAACGCATTAGGCGTTTGAGGGCGCTGGCGCCGAAGTATGATGTAAAAATTGATTGGCCGGGTAGTTATTGGGCGTAAAAAAGGAATCATCCTAATTTGCAGGAAGGCATGCGTGTTGTTTATTGATTATCAGTTTTGGGGTTGTGTAAAAAGTCTTCGTGTCTTCGTACTCTTCCCGCCCGACGGCCGGCAGGTTTGCGCAGCTAATAACATTCTTTTTGGAGTGTTTTGCCGAAGAAAATCTGAGATTTTCTTCGGCAAAACACTCCAAAAATAGAATCATTTAAGCCGAGCAAACCTGCCGACCGTCAGGAGGGAGAAGTAGCTGGCTTTTTACACAACCCTAAAAATTCCAGGATAACTCCCTTTGTTATTTGTTGTATAATTTCTTTCCCAGTTCTTCATACTTATCACCTTCCCTCCACTTTGGTCTTTCTTCGTTATTAGCGATCAGGCGGGCGATATGGGCGTAAGACTGGCTGTATCTCAACAGGTAGTTCATGTCTACGGCGTCCGCCTCATCGGCAGGCTGATGATAATACTTTTGTATCTCGCCGTCAAAATTCTCAAAAGCAGGACTGAAGGTCAGGGCAGGAACGCCTTTTGCACAGAAAGAAACGTTATCGGAGCGATCGAAGAGGTTTTGCTCTGGTGCGGGATCCTTGATGATATTCAGCCCAAAGGGGCGGGTACCTTTTTCGATGGCATAATCTGTTCCGGTACGTCCCCATCCGATTACACTCACCGCTTCGGTTGTATTGTAGCCGGCCCCGTCTGTGTTGAGATTAAAAATGGTTTGGTCCAAAGGAAGTAGAGGATTTTCTGTGTAATAGCGGCTTCCCAGCAGACCTTTTTCCTCTCCGGTACAAGCCAGGATGATCACTGAGCGCTTAGGGCGTTCCTTAGCCAACGCTTCGGCAGCAGTCAGCAAAGCTACTGTTCCCATAGCGTTGTCTCTGGCGCCGTTAAAAATGGAATCCCGGCCTGGGCCTCTGTTGGTCACTCCGACGTGATCGAAATGAGCAGACAACAAGATGTATTCGTTCTTAAGGGCGGGATCCGTACCTTCCAGCACTCCCACCACATTATGAGAAGGAGTCGCCTTTTTTTGATATCCGGTGCTCATCAGTTCCCCCTGCATTTTTTCTCCTTCGCGAACCTTGGCCAAGTCCTGCTGCTCCTGACTTTCCTGAAGCCATCCGTAGATCAATGTTCCCCCGTCTTCTTCCTTATCATCCGGCAAATTCAAACTTTCTCCACCGAAATAGCGCTTGAAGAACTGCCAGGGGAATTGTAAGCGATAGAGTTCGATCAAAGCGAGCGCGCCTTTTTCCTGGGCAAATTTTCTTTTTTCAGATGCCGCTGCAAAAGCCGCCTGATCGTTTTGCCCTTCTTCAACACCTGGCAGGACGATTACGATCTTTCCTTCGACATCCAGTCCTTCATAATCATTCCGTCCTGCTTCTTCATCCACCCAACCATGGTTAGCGAAAACCACTTCTGCAGTGGTCTTATCCAGGTTACCGGACAGCAGCATCAGTTGCTCTCCTTGTTCATAGGTATCTCCCCCAACGGCAAACATACCCTTATTAGGCGTTTTTGACTTGGTAAACTCGATGGTCTGATAATAGGAGGATTGCCCGGGAGCCGGCTTATAACCGAAAGACTCTAAATGCGCTGCGATGAACCTCGCAGCAATATTATTTTCTTCTGAGCCTGTATCTCTGCCTTTCAGTTCATCAGAAGCCAAAAAGCGGAGCTTGTATTCAACATCCGCCTGGGTAATGCCAAACTCAGGCAAATCGGCTTTTTGGGCCAAGGAAATGACAGGAATTAAAAACAATAAAAAAAGTACCTTTTTCATAAAGTTGAAATTATTGCAAGTTTTAGTAGTATATCAGTTATGCCGTTACTTACTGTTGACAAGGTACGGCATAGCTGATTTATTTTAATAATCTTTAAAAATAACAATGCAATTACAGCTTCCTAAAACAAATATACGATAGGGTTTAAACGATCTACCAGGGCATTTAATTACAAGATGAAACGCGCCACTTCCGGATCGCTGATCAGGTGTTGAAGCTCAGGGCGAGGGCTTGCTGAGCAATACTGGGCCAGTTGGAATCTCAAATCTGCCGGCAATTCAGGTGAAAGGAGCAGTTTTTTCAGGTTTTCTCTTTCTTTCTGAGAAAAATCACCCTGATGTCTTTTCAACCACAGCTGTATTCGATTGATGAGTAAGGAAAACAAGTCGGCGCGTTGTATAGTCCCGGGTCGGCTCCATTGTCGAAGTAAAGGTGTTATTTCCTTTTCAAAGTCGGCAGCATGGAAGATTTGAGGCGCTCCCGGTATTTGCTCCCAGCCGGAGTTCAGGAATTTTCTCAGGGCCTTTGCCGCGGTTTTGCCCAGGAAGGATTCTGCAAGCAAGAAAAAAGCTTCGTTTTCTGCTTTTATGGCCATCCCCAATCGCTCGGCCTGGCGAGCCAGCTGAGCAAATGTCCTTGGGGTTTGCCGGTCCTGATCAAAGTACTCGGGCATAGCAGCAGCGAAAGCAATGCTCCATTGCGGAAGTGGATGACGCTCTGCCCAGCTTATCCAGTCCTGAAGGTCAAAGACTAGTGTCAGGTGTATCATGCGAGTCAGTAATGCCTGGTCTAAAGGTGTAACATGGTATTCGGCAGATTCCGGATTAGCGGTCAGCACTATAGTCCAGGCCGGTGGAAGAGACCAGGCCAGCAACTTTTTCTCTTGTAGCAGTTGCATCAACCCTCTGATGATGCGTTCATCAGCCCGGTTGAAATCATCCAGTAGGAGGATACCGGGGCCTTCTCCATGAGGCGCCCAGGACGGCTTTCTAAATACTGTACGGTCATTTTCAACAACCGGCATGCCAAGCAAATCCCCCATCTCCTCAATCTGGGCAGGCGCCAGATGTACGAGCGGATACTTTTTCTCTTTAGCATAGTCATGGATAAGTGTAGTCTTGCCAATGCCTGATTTTCCCCAGATACACAAAGGTAAAGGCCACATGCCTTCTTCAGGATGAGCAGAGAAATCGAGCAGGCTGTCCAATAAGGAGCGAAGCTGACCTGCGCTTATTTCCGGCCCCAAACCACCGTTTGATCTTTCCATGAAGGTAAAGCTAATAAAATCGCCGTCAATTTCTTAGGCCTTTCTTAGACCTCAAAGGTCTTAAAGACCTTTGAGGTAGGGGCTTTTTTAAGGCCCGACAAAAGCGGACACTAATACGAGGTCTTTGATTTTTTTAACACTATATAAAAAAATGACAATCAGAATGTTACAAGCCAAAAATCGTCAAAATGTGGAAAACTTTCATTTTTAGACCTCAAAGGTCTTAAAGACCTTTGAGGTCTAAGGACATCACCAAAAAAAAACTACCCCAAAAATGCTGCTCTCCCCGTCCAACTCTGAAAGCGCTCCCGATCACTTTCTGACGCTCCAGCTATCACCCATAGCATCGGTCGCCGAGCCTGGACAAAAGGTGCTGGCCCCTGCCCATCTGTGAAATAGACCATTCCTCCGTATTCATTATGTTCATTAAACCATTCAATGGCGGGATTGTATAAAGTCGCCCCCCGGCCTTTGATCATCGTGGGAAGTCGGCCTTCAAAAGCGTATTGTCGTTGAATGGCGGCATCGCATTCCAGTATATCGATTTCTGCTCCCTTGTGATACAGGCGATGAATTTCCTGAAAGAAAAGCCTGAGCTGCGCTTCAGAGACGCTTCCGGAAGTGTCGATGGCCAGTAATAGGCGATGACGGAGCACCACTTTCGTCCCAGGAGGTTGCCCATACCTTTTGGATCGCTTGGTTTTTCGTACCACCAGCCGCGTTCGGCGGCTATTGCGATCAAGCCAATGAAGCTGATCCGTCCAGTTGATCGTCGAAGATACATCCGGCAACCGGTCTCTAACTAGTGCAAAAAGCCCTTCCGGCCATTGCAAATGCGTTTTTTCGAGCACCGACTTCAGGTTGAACAACAAATGGCCCGCAGACGCGTACGAATCAGCACCAGGATTACTGAATAGCCAATTCTGATGCCTGGCAAGTACACGGGCATTCCCGTCCAGCAAAGCAACCAGCCTTGGTTTGGCCCAGCTGTTTTTTGCCTCCTCCCATTCGATCAAACGCTGATAATAATATTCCGCAGATTGAAAAGGCAGCCACTCCCAGGCATCCATTGCTCTTCGGTCAATCCCTTGCAGGGGAACCCCCAAAAACTGGTGCACGCAAATATCCGCCGCCAGGTCGAACAACCGCTTGTTGGCGCACTCCATTCGGCCAAGCGGATGATCCAATAAAAAATGAAGCAGTTCATGCTGAACATCCCATAAAAAATGAGCACGGTGCAGATCATCCGAAACGGACGGATGAAAAGCCAGGTAGAGACCATCCTGATGAACTATCAGGCTGATCCGATCGACCTCTTCAGTCACCTTACGGGGTAGGCCTCGATAGAGCATACCCCAAAAAGGATTGTCCAGTAAAAGCTCGATCCCAACATTTCCTGGTAGGTCAGTGTTCATTTTATCTGTATAACATCATAAAGTGGTGAAAAAAGATGCTTTGCTTCCCGTCAGCCAGGCAGCCCATCCCGCCTGTGGCGGATGGAACCACTAATAATATATTTTTCAGCGGTCTTTTTTGAGGAAAACTTCATTTTTCCTAAAAAAGGCCGCTGAAAGGAGAAGTTGTTCAGGCTGTGCATTCAGCATAACTGATCTTTTAGACGCCCTGGAAGTAATCATTACGAACCATAAAAAACAAGAATGTCCTTATCGCAAAAAGACTTTTTAAGCATTCATCGCCTTCTCTGCGAGGCTTACGGCGCTCCTTTCCCTTATTTCAGTGATGAAGAACCACTAGGCGAGTTGGTCGGCGCCCTTTTATCCCACCGGACGCCTAACGCCCGGACGGCAAAAGCTGTTCGACAGCTTAAGGAAAAATATCCCGAGTGGGAATCCGTCAGAGACAGCGATACGGAAGCACTCGTTCAGACCATCTATTGCGTTACCTTTCCCGGTCAAAAGGCCAGACGCATACAGCAGATTCTGCATTTGATAACCGAAACCAACAAGGGGGTGCTTTCCCTCGATTTTCTCAAAAACATGCCCCCGCCGGAAGCCAAGAAATGGCTGGAAAAGCTTCCCGGAGTAGGACCCAAGACCAGCGCCGCAGTTTTAAATTTCAGCAGCCTCCGGCTGCCGGCCATGGTCATCGACAGTCATCACATACGCGTCGCCCGGCGCCTGGGAATGGTCCCGGAAAAAGCTACTACAGCCAGAGCTCAGCAACTGATCACTGCGTTGACGCCCGAGGAATGGACAGCCAGAGATTTTTACGATCATCATGAAGCTATGATGTATCACGGACAGAAAAGGTGTTTCCCAAATTATCCTCGTTGTGAGGACTGTCCGGTTCGGGAGTATTGTTACTGGATAAGACAAGGAGGCTTCTCAAAGTAGTCAACCTGGTTTTTGAAGGTCATTCAGATCAGGCTTTCCAGATCAGCAGGGGAATAGTTGACGGATTTGAGGGTTTTGTTATCTCCTTTTCTAAAGACCAGGTATTGATCGCCGACTTTTTTATAGTAGCTTTCGAATCCTCGTTGTTCGTAGTGTTTCATCGTGGCGATGGCTTCCGCTTCGGATCGGCAGGCTTTGCTCATGTTAGAGCGGTGCACCTCATCAAAAAGCGCTTTAAAGCGATCTCCCAGGCCAAATTCAAGAATGGCGCCGGAAAGGACGTACTGCAGGTCACAAAGGGCATCGGCTATTTCTATAAGGTTATTTTCGGCAATAGCCTTTCTGAGCTCCTCCAGTTCTTCGGACAGCAAAGCGATTCGAAGTTGCTGCCGCTCAGGAGCGGGTATGGTAGGTGTTTCTTCCACCGGGTGTTGAAAGGTACGGTGAAATTCAGCAACTTGATTCAGTACATCTAACTTTTCCATTATTTTTTTGTTTTGAACGAATGTATTACAAATCGACTAATTTTTCTCTACTTTTGCAGAATGGACGTGGGAGAAAGAGGAAAAAGGCATCCACAAAAAAATGATTATCAAATTATTATAGCATAAAACAAAAAATAAGATTCCGAGGTGACAAACAGATACTTTGACTTAATTGACCAAACCTTTTATTTTCCTCAGGAAGGATTTGACATTGAAAATGGTTATCTGGTGTTTAATGGAGTTCCGCTGAAGCATTTGATCGAAAAATACGGAACTCCTCTAAAGATCACCTACATGCCCAAGATAGGCGCACAGATCAAAAGAGCGCGCAATTTTTTTAACCGGGCTATGAGGTCAATGAGTTATCAAGGCAAGTATTATTATTGCTACTGTACGAAAAGCTCCCACTTTAGTCACGTGCTATATGAGGTCTTAAGGCATGAAGTACAATTAGAAACCTCTTCTGCTTTTGACATTAACCTGATCCGCAAGCTTTACGAAAGCGGGAAGATCAAAAAGGACATCATCATTGTTTGTAACGGATTCAAACCTCAGCACTATATGCAGGCCATTTGTGACCTGATCAATGATGGATTTGAGAATGTCATTCCTGTCCTGGACAATAAGGAGGAGCTCAGTTATTATGAGCAACATATAAAAAACGAGTGCAATATTGGCATAAGGGTAGCTACGGAAGAAGAGCCGAATTTTGAATTCTATACTTCCCGCCTCGGTATTCGCAGCACCGAGGTAGTTCCCTTCTTCGAGGAGAAGCTCGCTAACAACCCAAAGTTTAAGGTCAAAATGCTGCACTTTTTTGTGGATACCGGCATTAAAGATACCTTGTATTACTGGGGCGAATTAAAAAAAGTACTCAAACTTTACTGCGAGCTGAAGCGCCAGTCTGATGACCTGAAAGCCATCAACATTGGAGGAGGTATGCCTATCCGAAACTCGCTGGGCTTCGAGTTTGACTATAAATATATGGTTAAGGAAATCGTCAGTAACATCCTCCAGGCTTGTGAAGAGGAAGATGTACCCGAACCCGATATTTTCACCGAATTCGGAAAATATACCGTTGGTGAAAGCGGCGCCAATATCTTTGGGGTCCTTTCTCAAAAAAGACAAAACGATTCGGAGCTTTGGTACATGATCGATAACTCTCTGATGACCACCCTGCCCGATGCCTGGGGCATAGGCGAGCGCTTTATCCTGCTTCCCATTAACAAATGGACTAATGAGTATCGCCGCGTCAACATCGGGGGACTAAGCTGCGATAACTCCGATTACTACAATTCAGAAGTGCACGAAAGCCAGGTCTACCTGCCTGCTTATCCTCCCGATGATAAAGAACCGCTCTACCTCGGTTTTTTCCATACCGGAGCTTATCAGGATTCCATAAGCGGATATGGTGGAATTAAACATTGTCTGATCCCCTCACCCAAACACGTACTGATCTACAAGGATGCCAAAGGAAATCTCGTGGATGTGTTGTATCAGGAAGAACAAAAAGCAGATGAGATGTTAAAGATATTAGGGTATTAAAATTATTGAAATTCTTTTCTATTTTTACTTCAATTATTTTCTAAAGCCTTGAATCAATAAACATGCTGAACTCCATAACCCTCTCCTCCGATCAGGAAACAGTTTTCCTGATCGACAACGGCGAAGCCATTGCTTTTCCTCTGGACGAAGATAATGGCGTCCTGATCGGCCTGATGGGTGGCCAGCTTTCCGTTGTCTCCGCTCCAGACAATACCTCCAGTAAGGCTAAAGCTTTGCCCTTCCCGCTGAATACTGAAGAAGATCAGTGGCAGCTGATGTTCATTCCCGAACGTCCGCTCCTGCACATCATCGGAAAGCCTAAAAAGATGCGCGAAGCAGAAGGTGACCGCAGCATCGGCTCTACCGATGTCGACCCGGGAAGGTCGATTGGCTCTACCGATGTAGATCCAGGAAGAGCCATAGCAGATGAGGCTCGTAAGAACATCGTGGTCGACCTGAATACTCAAGTAGTACACCTGGTTAAGGAAGGGGGGCTGATAAAAGTAAGTCTACTGGAAAAATAAGTAACTGAGCACTTTTTAATGAACATCCTTACCTGCTTAGTTATTCTATATTGCATTGATCAAACCTGGAACTATTCCACACGTATGATCTTCGGCCCATTCTGACTGCCCAAAATCCCAATGGGCCGAAGTTCCATACCATTATTTTTCATTAATGCTTCAAAGTCCAGTTGCCGCTGAGGATCAACGCTCACCAGCAATCCGCCGCTGGTCTGAGGATCTGCGAGCAGCAGGTAATCCTCTTCATGGCGCAGTTCCAGGCGATGGCCGTAAGTGGCCCAGTTCCGTTTGGTTCCTCCCGGAATACAACCTTTTTCTATATATTTTTTAGCAAAATCGAAAACGGGTAATTGATCCAAATGAATGATGGCGGAGGTTCGACTGGCTTCACACAGCTCCAATAAATGCCCCGCCAGGCCGAAGCCCGTGACGTCTGTGACAGCATGCACATAAGGCAAGGTTCCAAACGTTTGACCAATCTTGTTAAGGGTAAGCATGGCCTGTATGGCCTGGTCAAGATCGCCTTTTTCCGCCAGCTTCTTTTTCTGCGCTGTTGTTACGGTTCCAATGCCCAGGGGTTTGGTGAGGTAGAGTAAGTCCCCTACCCTGCCGTCTTTATTTTTTTTCACCTGAGTGACAGGCGCCCTGCCCGTTACAGCGAGTCCGAAAATCGGCTCCGGGCTGTCAATACTATGCCCTCCGGCCAGGGGAATACCGGCTTCTGTACAACTCATCCGGCCACCTTCCAACACCTGACCGGCTACCGAGGCAGGTATTTTATCGATCGGCCAGCCCAATATCGCAATAGCCATGAGGGGTTCAGCGCCCATCGCATAAATATCGCTGATGGCATTGGCAGCGGCAATGCGCCCAAACTGTTGGGGGTCATCCACAATGGGCATAAAAAAATCAGTAGTACTGACAATAGCCGTTTGCCCGTCCAGGTCCACTACAGCGGCATCATCACTGGTCTCATTACCGACCAACAGCCGGTCAAAAACAGGCAGATGGTCGTTTTTTCCCAAAATATCAGATAATACACCTGGAGACAGTTTGCAGCCGCAACCGGCGCCGTGGCTGTACTCGGTTAACTTATATTCCATTATTTGTTCGTTTTATCAGTTCATCCGCCAGCATCGGCAATTCTGTTTTTTTTACTTTAAAACGACGTACGATCTGTTCTTTTTTCCGGTTAATAGCACGATCGTAACGAGAATCGTAATAATATAAGATAATTTCCGCCGCTTCTTTTAACTCCCCCGCCTCAATATGGGCTATGGCTTGATCGGCCCTGTCAAATCCCAGCCTTTTCCGAATGGCTCTCGTGGCGCTGATGAGCTGTTGCTTCGTCAGACGGCCATAATCATCCACCAGAAATTCTGCGCGCTCGGCTTTTTCTACCTCTACAAAAAAATGAGGACTGGAATTGATCTGGCGGAAAAGGTTGTTCATCATATTCACTGTGCCCAGGCGTATGTCCTCATCCTCGATCCAGATGGGCCGATTAAGATCATACTGCCGGAATTGCTCAAACAACAGGTTCTGAAAGTGCTCAGTCGTCGGCTGCCCGTTCGATTTTTTGTTGCCGAAGCTGGAACCCTGGTGCCCGGCCAGCCCTTCCAGGTCGACTACTTGCTCGCCTTTTTCCTTTAAAAAATGTAACAACTTCGTTTTTTGGCTACCCGTATATCCGGTGATTACCCTGAGCGGTAGTTTTTGGTCAAAAAAAGACAGCACCTGATGTCGAAAAGCTTTATAGCCTCCTTCCAGCAGTATGGTTTCCAGATCGTAACATTCCAACAGCCAGGCCATACTGTCAGAACGCATACCGCCACGCCAGCAATACAAGGCCAGCTTGTCGGATTTCAAATCCTCCGCTTTTTCGATAAAATCCACCATTTTGGGGCCGATGATCTCCAGCCCTTTCTTGAAGGCGGGATGCCGGCCTTCCTGCTTGTAGAGTGTGCCGACAACAGCTCTTTCTTCATTGGAAAACAAGGGAAAAGACAAAGCAGAAGGAATATGGCCTAAGTCATATTCTTTGGGTGAGCGCACGTCCAGCATGGGAATAGACGAGGCTTGTTGTAGAAAATCCTGTACTGCCAGCCTTTTTTTAGTCATAAATCAGAACGATATGATTATAAGATTGGAGGACGATCTGTGATCGCCCTCCAATCTTATAATTTTTTTTAGTTTTTAATAGAATGAAAATAAGATGAAAAATGTTTTAAACTTTCCTATTACATTTTTTGATAAAAAAACGGATTATTACATCACAATTCAACCTCACCAAGGCCGGCGGCGTCGACTTTACTGAGGCTGAATTGATTTTGATTAGCCTGCAATTACCCGTATATTGAAAAAAAGTAAGCATGAGCGTTCAGGTAGAAAGGCAGTTATTCACCGTAGAGGAATACTACAAAATGCTGGAAGTCGGCATTCTAAAGGAAGAAGACCGGGTGGAATTAATTAATGGAGAAATCACAAGAATAAGCCCAAGTAAAAGTGAGCATGCCCGCATGGTAGATTTAATAACTGAAGAACTCATCGCAGTACTCAGGCATAAAGCAATTATTCGAAATCAAAATCCTATTCATTTAAATAACCGGTCGGAGCCCGAACCGGATATTGCTGTTGTCCGCTTTCAAAAAGACCGATATATCAACGAGCATCCGAGCCCTGGGGATGTTTACCTCGTAATTGAGGTTGCCGATTGCCACGCTGTTCAAATAACCTAAAAATATGCCTGCAACCCTCGTCGCTTTTTACGGGAAAAAAGAACCTTCCCTTCAGCAGTTGATCGAAAAGATCTGGACAACCATTAACCAGTCCCCCCTTGCTCCTTTTGTTACCCTTTACCGCATTCAGCAAATTCACAGCACCATCATCGGACTGGAAAGCATGCAAGGCTATAATGCCAATGCCTGGATAAAGCTCGGACAAAAAGCAGTGATGCATTTTTCGGGACTTTCCGATACCCTGAGCGCTTATTTTCCGCTGACCATTCAATTGGGGGGGTACCCTCCCGGTTTCGACGGTTTTACCAGTCTGGGCCGCCGACCCTACGAACGGTCCTTTCAAATTAACCTGTCAACCAACAAAATAGTGCTTATGGGCTGGCCGGTCACGCCTTTTTCCCAACAACCTACTCAGCAATTGCTCAAGCTTAGAGATCAACTTTGGAAAAAACACCATATCCTTCATAAATACGAGGAAGATAATGACTTTTACATGGTGCTGGGCCAGATAACCGAACTGGCTTATCTTTCCCAGGAAAATCGCCTGGATGTAAAGCAATCGGCGGAAAAGCTGGAACAATCAATAAAAACCCACTTACACCATTTTCCATTGAAGAGTGAAGTAGGTTTAAAAGATTTAAAGATAGTGGAATATCAGGAGGGCACACTTGATCCTGCTTTAAGCAAAGTTTATGATATTTGGGAAAAAAACATTTAAAACACTTCAACATGCTCAAAAAAATACTCATTGGCATTGCTGTCATCCTCCTGCTCAGCTTTTTATACGTCTATCTGATGCTCTATCCTCAATTTCCGGTAGCCAACGGTTATGCGGCTAAAAAAATGTGCTCCTGCACTTTCATTGCCGGCCGTTCACAGGAAAGTATTCAGGAAAAAGACCTGAGCTTTGGACCGACGGCGCTGACCAGCACCACAATAGACCGGGAACAGCAATCCGTCACCACCACCCTTTTTGGCCTTGCGCCACGTACGGCAGTCTACCGGGGAGACGTAGGATGCATTTTGCTAAAAGGCGGGGACGACCATAACATTTCATTGGAGGTGGAGCGTCCCATCTTGTCAGATACTATAGACTGGCCGCTGGGTAGCCGGGTGTATCTGCCCGTTACTGTAGAAGGAGTAGACATGGAACAATTGCAAGAAGCCATTCAAAATGCGTTTGAATACCCTGAGGATAAAAAAGATCCCCAGACCCGGACGGTGGTCGTCGTCCACAAAGGTCGGCTGATCGCCGAAAGATATGCCGAAGGCTTTGACGCCCAGACGGAGATACTAGGCTGGTCCATGACCAAAAGCATCACCTCCGCTATGGTCGGTATTTTGGTCAAAAATGGGCAGCTGAGTCTTGAGGATACGGCTGTTTTTCCGGAATGGACTGATGAGCGCAAAAATATTTCCCTAAAAAATTTGCTGCAAATGCAGGACGGATTGGACTTTGAAGAAGACTACAGCAGTTTGTCCAGCGCCACCAAGATGCTCTATCTGTCGGAAAAAGTCACCGATATTCCCATCAGCAATCCGTTGAAACACGAGCCGGGCGCCCACTGGAATTACAGCAGCGGCACCACCAACCTGCTGTCCCTGGCTGTGCTAAATGAATTGGGCCAGGAAGCTTATCTGCGCATGCCTTACGACAGCATCTTCAACAGGATCGGGATGACTTCCGCCGTTATGGAAACGGATGAATTCGGGATTTATGTCGGCTCTTCTTATTGCTATGCCACGCCCCGTGACTGGGCTCGTTTTGGACTGCTTTTTCTGAATCAGGGCAACTGGTTCGGCGACCAGATCGTGGATTCCACCTGGGTGGACTTTGTTCGTACGCCGGCCTCTGATAGTGAGGGCATCTATGGCGGACAATTTTGGCTGAATGTGAATCACAGTCAACTGGAAGATGCACCGGAAGATCTTTATTCCTGCAATGGCTTTCAGGGACAGCGGGTGTACATCATCCCCTCTTATGATCTGGTCATCGTGAGAATGGGCCTGGAAGAGCCGCCCGTCATGGATGACAATCGATTGGTGAGGGAAATACTGGCTTGCTTTTAAGCATCCCGGAATCACCCAGGCCGATAGGGAAGTACATGGAAACCTAATAACTGAATATTGCTCAACGCGAAGGAACGCTACACATTAAGAACTTCTTAGCGGCCTTTGCCCCTTTGCAGTGAGGCCCTGTTTTTTCTTATTAGCGGTAAACTACAACATCGAAATGAACCGCCCGTGGAAGGCGCCGCATCAAACTTTACTTCTTCAACAATAAGGCCAACATCACTCAGTAGCTGATTAATGCGCACACACTGCAGATGATCTCTGACGATCAATATTTTTTTGGAAACAGACAGCACATTCGTCGCCAAAGCCTGTTGCTCCTCCCTGTTCACCTTGATCCATTGATATTCTTGTTGTAAAAAACCGGGGATTTCTTTAAAACCTTCTTCATAGATCAGGGCATGCTGCTCACCCACCGGATTAAAAGCACAATCCAGGTGCAACACATTCTCCCCTTCTTCTGGTTTTTTTAAGTGTAGCGGAACAACTTCAAAGACTCCCTGGAAGGTTCGCCGCAACCAATCTACTCCCCTGAGGTTCGTCCGCTCACTAATGCCAACGAGAATTCTTCCTCTATCGACAATGATGTCTCCTCCCTCCAACAGGCAGTCAAAAGGAGGGATCAGCACATTGGGTTCGTCCACTTTGAAGTCCTTAAATATTGAAAAGAGGCCTGCGCTTTCATATCGGCGACTACTCTTAGCCATATTGCAGAGCACCAACTTCCTGCCGATGACCACGGCGATGTCGCGGGGAGTCAACTGATCGTAAACGAATTTGCCCACATACGCAGGTTCGAAAACTTCCACTTCATACTTTTCCAGCACCTGTCGAAAGGAGTCGAATTCCTGCTTAAGCTCCGCCGTTGAGGGCAAGCCTTTTTTTTGTTCTTCATTCACCAGTTCGATGTATTCCGGCATTGCCCGGTATCCTTTCCACCGGCCGATCACGACAGACTGCAGGCGATCGGCTTCATTAAATTGAGCAAAATTTTTTGACATAGCGTTATGGTATTGAAAGGGCTGTAAAAGCGTCACGGAGTTTCTTCAAATCAAGCCCGACGGTAACCAGTTGTCCTTTTTTACTGGCAACAGGAAAATTACTGTCCAGCTCGTATTCGTCGATAATGTTTTGCATTACTTTTTGAAGCCTTGGCCGCAGTCTGAGCATCTTCATCAGTAATTGTCTGGCTTTGGCGCCGTGGCCCGAGATCAGCGCCACGGCGGTGGAAGATTTGTGGAGGATATTGCTTTGCCTCATTTTTTTAATCGCCGCTAAGGTTACCAGAGAGGCCGGTTCGGGAAGCAGCCGGCGTTCTATGGCGGTTCGTTGGTCTTTTTCCAACAAATCGATCAGTGCCCGGCGCATGCCACTTTTTCGCACCTCAACGGCCAGTCCACCGGATTCGAAGAGCGCCTTAGTCGCCTCCATGCTGTCATAACCTTCTTCTGCGAGGATAATGCTGCCGATTTCCTTATCTTCTTCCGGCACTCCTTCCAGCGTACAAACGGCGGGGCGGCCTGTCAGTTTTTTCTGGTAAGCTTTAAATACCGGAGAGGCGTTTTTAATAGCTGCTGACACCATTCTCGGTGTACGATCGATTACCCCCAGGTTCAGCAGTTCCTTGAAGCCGCGCCAGATGCCTGCCAGACAGCTGCCGTTGCCCGTCGACACGACTACATAGTCCGGAACGCCGGTCATATGGCCGGTTTGACTCCTGAATTGCTTAACGATCTCAATAGCTGTTGTTTTATCGCCGATCACCCGGTAAGGATTGCGCACCGACCAGTTGTCAAAACCTTTACCGACAAAAAAGCACTCCTCATTCAACTGTGCGAACAATCGATAGCCCTCCTCAAAGGATGTTTTTTTCGTACCGATGCGTATAACGGCAGCTCCGCGCTGCTGAATATAATCGATCTTTTCCGGATAAGTATCACCGGCCACACAGGTAATGAGTTTCAATCCGAGCCGGTCGGCGAATAAAGCGGCCGAGGCTGCTGCATTGCCAGAGGAATAGATCACGATCTGTCTTTTTCCTTCCGCCAGGCTATGTAAGGCTGCCATCAGCGTTTCGCGATCTTTGAAACAACCGCTTGGGTTATCTCCTTCATTTTTGATGAATACCCGGGCGTCAAAGGCGGCGCCCAATTGGGGCAGCTCAAAAAAAGAGGTCAGTCCGACCTTCAACTTAACGCAATCAGTAAACTCGGAATGGGGAGTAAAAAAATACTGGAGGATCCCTTTCTGATGATCCAGGTCGAAATCCTTAAAAGCGGCGACTGCCGCCTTTCGCTCTTTTTCTAACAATTGACATTTAACATCCAGGATTCGGTATTCCTTTGTCCATGGTTCGGCGCCGCAGGTACAGGTATAATTGTTTGCAGAGACGAGCTTCCCGCATTTCAAACACGCTTGGTAGAACCTCAAATTAGTGGTTTTGGTTATCGGTTAGGATTTGGGTTGAGGCTGCTTGGAGTTGTGTAAAAAGTCAGCTACTTCTCCCGCCTGACGGTCGGCAGGTTTGCTCGGCTTAAATGATTCTATTTTTTGAGTGTTTTGCCGAAGAAAATCTGAGATTTTCTTCGGCAAAACACTCAAAAAAGATTTTTATTAGCTGCGCAAAAGAGTACGAAGATTTACACCACCCCAGACAGCCAGTAATACATTTTCTCATCTTAAAAAAAAGTTGGCAAAACATCAAGCTTGCAAAATATTATTTTTATTTTAAGTGCTTTCCTATTTCACTTTCCTCTTTTTTTTCTTTGAAGACTGCATCGCCTAATATATATTGGAAGGAAGAAATAAAACAAACAAAGAGTAAATGAAATCTAATTCAAATCCTTACGCCAGTCACGCGGGGGCTGTTGTCTTCCAAAATATTTTTTGCATTGCCCTGCTTTCATGCTTACTAACCACCACTTTTGCCCAGGCTCAAATCGTAGATGGAGGTCCGCTTGGCGACCTCTACCGGGCTCGCACCGGGAGTCTCGTTCAGTATTCCAGCGACGATCCTACTGGAGGCAATAATGACAGAAGGCCCATTGCCCCGGGAGAGACCCTCGAACTCATGGAACATGAAGGGGCAGGCATCATCCGGAGGTGGTGGATCACTATTGCTCCCCGGAACAACGTGGAGATTCACCGCACCCTCATCGTGCGGTGTTACTGGGATGGAGAGGAAGAACCCTCCATTGAAGTGCCGGTAGCCGACTTTTTCGGAATGGGCTTTGGAGAATGGAAAGATTATATTTCTCTGCCGCTCAACATGACAAGCGGCGGCTATAATGCCTACTGGCCGATGCCGTTCAAAGAAAGGGCACGGATCACAGTGGAAAACACCGGCTCAGTCCCCATCGAAAGCTTCTATTACAATATCGATGTGCGCACCTATGATGAATTAAGCGAGGATGCGCTTTATTTTCATGCCCAGTACCGGCAGGTCCGTACACAGGCTGAAGAACCTGTTACCATACTGGAAACGACCGGCAGAGGGCATTATGTCGGGACCCTGCTTTCCATGCAACCGGAACAGGGGGCTAATCTGGGCTACCTGGAAGGTGACGAACTCATATATCTGGACGGGGAGGAAAAGCCCAGTATCATAGGTACCGGAACGGAGGATTATTTCTCTTCCGGCTGGTATTACATCACCGGCGAATACAGCGCCCCCTATCATGGTGTGACCATAAAAGACGAGGAAAAAGGACGCATAAACACTTACCGCTGGCATATCGAAGACCCCATTCCCTTCACGAAAAGCTTTAAATTTGAGATCGAACATGGCGGAACCAACGACATGCCGGGCGTGGAATATGCTTCCGTGGCTTATTGGTATCAAACGCATCCCCATCCTCCTTTTCCACCTTTGCCAGATCAATTGCTCCCTCTGGCGCGCATCACTGAGCCGGAAATTGAGGCGGAGGATCAGTTACCAAACACCACTGTTACAGGCGGCGAAATACGCGTTCAAGATATGCGGGCATTCGAAGGCAACTGGGGCGGCAATATGCAACTATGGTGGGTTAACGGTAAACCAGGGGATCGAATTACTTTTCCGCTGGAAGTACCCGAAACGGATGAATACGAACTCATCGGTTTTTTCACCAGGGCCAGAGATTATGGCATTTTCAGGCTGTTGGTCAATGGTGAGCCCATCGGTTCTTTGGTGGATGGCTTTAATGCGAAAGTAGAACCAAGCGGTCCCGTATCTTTTGGAAAAGTTCAATTGGAGGAAGGAAGACAAGAGTTAGTTATCGAGCTGGTGGGTAAAGACGTACGCGCAAGCGGATACGGCGACGGCTACCTGGTGGGTATCGACGGATTCTATTTATACCGTTAAAAACACATTCATGCGATTTTTTCTATTATCATTTTTTATTGCCTGTTTGGTCCATCCTTTATTGAGTCAGGAAGACGAGCGCCTGCCTAACGTCATCATCATTTTCACTGATGATCTGGGTTATGGCGACCTGGGCATTTATGGCCATCCTACCATACGCACGCCTCACCTTGATCAAATGGCCATTGAAGGGATGCGTTTTATGCAGTTTTACGCCGCAGCTTCCGTTTGCACGCCCAGCAGGGCCGGACTATTAACGGGGCGCTATCCGGTGCGCACCGGTATGGTGCAGGGCATGATCAATGGAAGAGTTCTTTTTCCCAACGATAAAGTAGGCCTTCCGCCCGCAGAAATTACTATTGCAGAGGTGGTCAAACAAAAAAACTATGCCACGGCGGCCATCGGCAAATGGCATTTGGGGCATCTGCCTGAATACCTCCCTACGGCCCAGGGGTTCGATAGTTATTACGGCATTCCTTATTCCAACGACATGGACTTTGTCTCCGCCAGAGACGGACAGGCAGGATACTGGAATGTGCCCCTGATGCGTAATGAAGAGATCGTCGAGCGACCGGCTGTGCAAGAAACCCTGACCAAAAGGTACACAGAGGCTGCGTTGGATTTTATCGAAAAAAACCGAGAAAATCCTTTTTTATTGTATCTCGCCCACACCATGCCCCACATCCCTCTTTTTGCCTCTGAAAACTTTTTGGGCAAAAGTCCGAGAGGACTGTACGGCGATGTAGTGGAAGAGATCGACTGGAGCGTCGGGCAAATACTGCAAAAATTAAAAGAATCCGGACTCGCGGACAACACTCTGGTCATTTTCACCAGCGACAACGGTCCCTGGTTGGTGACCAAACAAAACGGCGGCTCCGCGGGCTTACTCAGAGAAGGCAAGGGAGTAACCTGGGAAGGAGGCTTGCGCGTCCCCATGATCGCCTGGTGGCCGGGGAAAATTCCTAACGGCAAAGTATCCACAGCATTGACCAGCACCATCGACTTTCTTCCCACCATCGCCGATATGATCGGAGCTGAGGTCAACCAGGATAGGTTGGACGGAAAAAATATACTTCCCGTTCTTTTAAACGAAGCCCCCTCTCCCCGGGAAGATTTTTTTTATTACCGGGGTGACCGGGTCTTTGCCGTCCGGAAAGGCCCCTGGAAAGCTCATTTTATCACCCAGACGGAATATCCGGCCGGGCCAATGACCTTTCATGATCCGCCCTTGCTCTTTCATTTAGAAAATGATCCCAGCGAGCGATTCAACCTGGCTGAGAACCACCCCAATGTCATCGAAGAACTGAAAAGCATGAAGGAAGCCCATGAAGCGACCGTCAAAACCACCAGTCAGCCCTCGATAGAAGCTGAAGCCTTAATAGAGCAGGCCAGGGTAAGCGGCGGCCGGCTGCGCGTCCAGGGCATGAAGCCTTTCAAGGGCGAATGGGGCGGTGATCAGCAGTTGTGGTGGGTGGAGGCCTCGCCGGGCGATCAGCTTACCTTACCGCTGGAGGTAGAAAAATCTGGCGATTACAGCTTGTATGGGTACTTTACGCGGGCCAAAGATTACGGCATCATACAGGTAAAAGTAAACGGTCAATCTGTCGGCGCCTTTATCGATTGCTTTGCGGAGGGTGTAGAGCCTACCGGTCCGCTCAAGCTGGGAGAAGTGCCATTACGAGCCGGCAAAAATGAACTGACGATCGAATTGGTAGGCAAGGATATCCGGGCCGGAGGTTATTCAAACGGCTATTTGGTGGGCGTGGATGGGTTTTTGGTGAAGTAGAAATGGATGTTGGTTGTTGGTTGTTGGATAGCCTGGGGGTGGGGAAAAAGGCCGAAGGACTTTTTACACAGCCCCAGGTGGGATAGTTCAAATAAATGTGTCAATAAAATTCTATTTCATTGATATTCAAGGTGCCTCAGAACCCGGAACTCTGAACACTCTCGGACAGGCTATCCAGCATCCATTTCATTGTTTAATAATGATAGGCTTTGAAATTTCTTTATTCACCCTAACCGCTTCATTCAGGCTGCTGGTCTCGCAGGTTTTTCCCGTTACCCTTAAGGTATTGGAAGAAATGGTCTGGAAGGGATTGGAATTCCCCAGCACTACAAATTCCACGGTGCAGTGGATGGTATATTCGCCTGTCCAGGGAATGGGGATGACTCTCATTGGGCTGCTGGTATTCCAGACCTTATTGCCGTTAGGGTGTTCCGCCCGCCAGGTGTAGGTGACGAAAATTTCGGGATCGTTCACAAAATTTGGCAGGTCGGAGACCATCTGTACGCGGGCGATGTTTTGTGTGGTATAGCCCCGGCAGATGTCGGTATTGGAAAGAGGTACGATTTGGACACTTTGCAGCTGCGCCTGCACAGCCAATGCAAAGAGCATTAGAACTACTGTGGAGATCAATTTTGTCATGGAATCATATTTATATTTAAGCGCTGAGAAGTTTGGGTGAAGCCAATTAAACCGCCTGCAGCAGCTTAGAAGACTTCAAAGGATTCTCTTTTGCAATATTAGATTTTTTTATCACATAATCAAATTTATAAATTGATATATATGATTTATTGTTGTGACGATTAAGGTATCGGTCGGTCACACAAAGAGGACCCCGACAGGGGTTCCATTTGGGTAGAAAAGCTTCGTCAATAACACTGCATAACATCAGTACATAAAATGATCCACATGATCAGTCAGATAGGTTATTCGATAGTTAAAAATTACATTTAGTAGATATCAAAGTTAATTAAAAAGCCCGCTACAGGTATCAAAGCCGTATATTCATTCCCGAATCCCGTTCTTAAATTCGTTTCTAAAAAAGGAGTAATAACAGAGTTGGGGCTAAATAAAATGCCATCTCCAGCTCTCACTCCAGCATACGAATAGTCATCATTGAAATTCGATTGAATATCCCTCAAATAAAACCCTCCAAGTAAAGCGTATACTTAAAAAGTTTTTGACTCAGCAATATTATAAGTTAAATCTAAATTCAGAGAATAATACTCATCAGAAAAATCATTAGAGTAAGTTACTAAATGGGCTTGAACTCCAAACCTACGACTAAAACCATAAGCAACTTTTGCTTGGACGCCAAAAATACTGTAGCCGGTTTCAAAAGCAAGCCCCCCACCAAAAGATACGCTTGATTGAGACTGGCTTTTCCTTTTTTCTCTATCAACAATTTGCGCTGAAGAAGAAGTTAATCTTAAATTAATTACAGCTCGTTCCGGAGCAGAGAGCTGATTCACATCAGCTAACACGTCCCAGGCTACAGAATAAAATTCTCCACTTCCTAATACATCAGGCAGGCGTCAAGGGTTTTAGTATTAATTTCCTTTCCATCTGAATAAATTACAACAGATCCGAAGGTAAATCTCAATTTCGGTGCATTGTAAGGCACCGAAAAAAGATGAGTAACTTTTCATCTCTCTGTTCAAAGTCAGTGGTCGTAATTTGCTCTGTATTTTGAGCACTTATCACCATGGTAATGGATAGGGTAATTAGGGTAAAGGTCCATTTCACGAGAATAAAATTTAAGCTGAATTTTTTCATAACATTTAAGGAATCGCCTTCCTTTAAAATAACAAATGCTGCCTCAAGGAGGCAGCATTTGTTATTTTAAATTTTTGCCATCTTTTAATTTCCTATTGGGAACAAGACCCCGCCGGTCAACACCAGATCCGTACCTCCTGCGATTCGAAGCCGGGCTTCGCCGAATGGAGTAAAGGAATCTCCGACACTGAATTTTGCGCCTCCACCAATACTGACACCAAAATCAGAGGATGAAGCAGAACCGAAAGGCCCCAGGTCAACTCCGGCATTGAAAATGGACAGACCAGCCAGGGCATATAAGGTAGCAGCATCCGTGTCTGTAAAGTTGTAAGTTGCATCGGCATCAATGCTCCAAAAAGAAACGCCTTCGATGCCGTCCAAGTAATACGTAAAGGTGCCTTGTGCTCCCCAGGTCTCATCAATTTGATAAGTACCTCTGGCCAAAATACCCAGATCTCCAAGATCCACCGGGAAAGAGATACCAGGACCCAAGGCCAATTGTGCTTTTACGCTTGAAAAAGCAAACAGGAAGAAAAATAATACGAACCAATTTCTTAATTTCATTGTAAATTGTTTTTTGGTTAAAAAAGCAAAAATGGTTAAAGGCAAAAGACCTCCCATTTCTGGAGTTAAAGTAATATATTTTTTTTTGATTCCAAGGGAGTGGAAGTATTTCTTGCGTATTTTTTACTTGCCAAAGCCCCGTGATTAGTACGGTAGGGACATTTTCTTTCCGCTACCATGAGTGTCAGAAAAGATAGATTTCCACTTTAACTTAGTGTAAACTTTACAAGAATCATACTTCAATTGCTATCATCTTGCCAAAAGAATTTTAAATTTGCTATTCTATGTATACAAGAAATACAATTGAGATGAGTGAATTCAGCTGATTATCAGGTTCTTGCGGTCAATTGTAATTATTTCATCAAAATCTGTCAGCATGATTGGACAATTAAAGAGCGACACCCTCAAGCTTAAACGCATATTTATTGAAACCCACCTTCCTGAAGAACTTTCACCGCTCCAGGAAATGGCCGGCAACCTATGGTGGTCATGGAATAAAGAAGCCTCTGAACTTTTCAGATCGATACTACCTGAAAAATGGGTGGAAAGCAACTATAATCCCATTGCCATACTGGATGAAATGCCCAACGACCGGATACAGGAGTTGTTGGAAGACAAGGATTTCATGAAGCGCCTCAAGTCGGTCAACAAAGAATACCAAGGTTATATGGCTGCCAAATCAAAGGCTAAGGGGCCTAAAATAGGTTACTTCTGTATGGAATACGGCCTTCATATCTCTGTCAGGTTATACTCCGGAGGGCTAGGAGTTTTGGCGGGGGACTTTCTAAAAGAGGCCAGCGATATGAATGTCGACCTGGTGGCAGTCGGTTTGTTGTATCGATATGGTTATTTTCAGCAATCGATCTCTTTGCATGGAGATCAGATCAATAATTATCCTCCGCAAAAATTCACTCTACTCCCTATGGCGCCGGTCAGAAAAGATGATGGTGAGTGGCTGAAGGTCATGATCAATCTGCGCGGGCGAACCGTCCTGGCCAAGATATGGGAGATGAAAGTCGGCCGTATTTCTTTGTACCTGCTGGATACTGATTTTGATGAGAACAGCTGGGAGGATCGCACGCTGACTCATCAGTTGTATGGAGGGGACAATGAACACCGGCTCAAGCAGGAGATCCTCCTGGGCATTGGTGGTGTGAGGGTCTTAAAGGCAATGGGTTTAGAACCAAATATCTTTCACAGCAATGAAGGACATGCGGCCTTTTTGAATATCGAGCGGCTGAAAGATTACATTCACAACGACAATCTTTCTTTTGATGAAGCGCTGGAAGTGGTGCGCAGTTCTTCTTTATTTACCACCCACACTCCAGTACCTGCAGGCCATGACTATTTCACGGAAGATCTGCTGAGAAATTATATGCATCCGTATGCAGATCCCCTTGGCATCAGCTGGCACGATTTCGTTTCGCTGGGAAAAATCAACCCGGACAATCCCACAGAAATGTTTTCGATGAGCCATCTGGCCATCCGGCTGTCCCAGGAAGTCAATGGGGTGAGTAAACTGCATGGCTCGGTATCTCAGAAAATGTTCAACACCTTATTTCCAGGGTACAATCCTGAGGAGCTGCACATTGGCTACGTCACTAACAGTGTCCACTATCCTACCTGGATCGCTCATGAATGGCATAAGATATTGATGGAGATGAACGGCGACAAGTTCATAAAGGATCAATCGAACGAAAAACTGTGGGCCAGGATCAGGGAATTACCTGATGAGCAGATCATGGACATCCGCCGGCAGCTGAAACACAAGCTGATCGATTATGTTAAAGACAAGCTGAAGCAAGACCTGACCCGCAGAGGAGAAAAGCCGGCAGCCATTTTCGACGTGTTGAACAAGATTAACAGTGAAGCGCTGATCTTCGGTTTTGCCCGACGTTTTGCGACTTATAAGCGGGCACATTTGCTATTTACCAACCTGGATCGCCTTGCCGAGATCGTCAATGATCCGGAACAGCCGGTCATGTTTATTTTTGCCGGAAAAGCACATCCCGCCGATCAGGGTGGTCAGGAATTGATCAAGCGGATCATTAATGTTTCGCAGCGTCCCGAGTTCATCGGTAAAGTCATTTTCCTGGAAGGCTACAACATGGAAATGGCCAAGTTACTGGTCAGAGGGGTAGACATCTGGGTGAACACCCCTACCCGGCCGAAGGAAGCTTCCGGCACCAGCGGCATGAAAGCGGCCATGAACGGCGTCATGAACTTTAGCGTCCTCGATGGATGGTGGGCAGAGGGATATCGCCCGGATGCCGGCTGGGCCCTGCCTTTGGAACGAGCCTATGAAGATCAGCACCTGCAGGATGAATTGGATGCCGAAAGCATCTACAATATCCTCGAAAATGAACTGATCCCCAAATATTTCGACCGCAACGAAGCCGGCATTCCTGAAACCTGGGTGAAATACATCAAAAACATCATGACCATCGTGGCTCCTTACTTCACCATGAAGCGCATGATGGACGATTACTTCCGCAAGTTTTATAACCGCCTGGCCGACCGCGCCCAAACCGTTCAAAGCAATAATTTTAAAGTGGCCGCTCAAATGTCTAAATGGAAGCACCATATGGCCCGGCACTGGGATGCTATAGAAGTGGTCAATATGGACGTTTACGACTCCGACAATTTTGCGCTAAAGATAGGGGACAAGTTCACCGCTTCCATCACTTTGGATCACAAGGAAATCGATCCTAAGCATGTCGGGCTGGAAGTGGTCTTCTTTAAAAGAATAGACGAAAATAACCTGGAACTCGCTTTCAGCGAGGAATTAAACGAAGCGGAAACCAAAGGCTCTTTGGCTACCTATAGCTGCCACATCAAGCCGGAAGTATCCGGCGTTTATGAGTACGGCTTCCGCCTGTTCCCAAAACATACGCACTTGCCGAACAAGCAGGACTTACAGCTTGTGCGTTGGCTGTAAAAACAAAAGAGGGCCCCTGCGGGCCCTCACAATTAGCAACTATCTACTTATCTCCATTTATTATTCTTAGAATGGTTTTTAGGGTCATACAGGAGATCGCGATGTAGTTGTTTTCATTGGTGGGTTGTGGATTTGTACATGGTTTTGGATTGTAATCTCAAAGTTTCTTTAGAAGGTAGGATAAGGCGCCTTGCCGAAACAAGGCCCTGATCCTTTGCACCAACTTTCGTACCGTATTTAGCTTATTTCTTCAGGTTTTAGATGCTATCTGTTGTTAAAAAGGCTTTTCTCATAGTATTTCACCGAAATTTTTATATTTGAAGGAAGCGACTTTTCAAAGCCGCTTCCTATATATCCGGGATCGGTTTTCTGGTTTTTTGGGTCGAAAATTGGAGGCAGTGAGCTTTTGTTGCTAATTACCTTTCAAAGATAGGATCAGCAACTACGCATTGAAAACCATCAAATTTCTAATTTGAGGTTTCAAAAATCACCGTAAAGTAGCATAAGATTAGAGAGGAAGCCAGACCAGTGAATAAAAAAGTGCGCAAATAATTAAAAATCAATGACTTAAAACTTGCCTCAAAAAACTATTGAACGAATTCCCCCAGCAGAGAAGCGAAATTCAAATAAAATTCTAAAGCTTCAAAAAAACTTAAAAAAACGACCGGGCGCTTTTTCAAATCCATTTTTCAGGCTTAAATACGATTATGAGACAAAAAGAAGACCTGTTTCACCTTATCAAGTCGATGACCAAAATGGAGAAGAGGTATTTCACAGCCGAGTCTTCCAAGGGGGAACACGACAACAGATACCTGGAGTTGTTTCAGTTCATCAATAAAATGGAAGAGTTTGACGAGGAAAAACTCAAAAAAGCTTTTCCTCAAAATCTCTCCGCCGACAAGAAATACCTCTATGAATCCATTTTAAAACGGCTCAGGGATTACAAGCGAAGCAAATCCTGGTATATCCGCATTCGCGAACTCATCATCGACGCCAGGTACCTGTACAAAAGAGGTCTTCATACCCAGGCAGAAGGGCGGCTTTCCGAATCAAAATCTCTTGCGGAGGAAACCGGTGACCAGCAAGCTTTGTTGGAGATCATTGAATTAGAGACCTACATTCGCTGGCATACTGATCCTGACTTTATTAATCAGATCAAAATGCTGTTTGATGAAAAGAAAGGAATCCAGGAAGGCTTTTACACGGAAAGTTACTATACCGAACTTACCCACCTCTTGTCTATAGGGCTAAAAAACAGGATGAGCAAGCAAGAATTAAATGCCCTGATCCCCGCTTTTGACGACCTGGACGCTGGTGAACAGGGCAATGGACCTGCGGACGATCTGACCATGCTTGCTAAAAGACGCTTTTTCCAAAACAAGGCCATTTACGCCCAGATCAATAACGATATAGAAAAAGCTGCCAAATATTACAGTCTGGTGGTATCCTGGTGGAAAGACCATGACAAGTACAAATCCGAGGAATTCTCCAGGTATGTGGTGGACATCAGTAATCTGATCAATGCTTATTTCAGCGTCGAGGCTTTTGATCAGGTATGGGAGCAAATCCAGCTAATGGAGAAGGAAGCTAAGAGCAATACAGACGCCGAAGTGCAGGGACTGGTCTTTTTGAAGTCCTCTATCTTCAAAATCCTTTATTACATCAATACCGGCACAAGGGTAGATCTCTATAAACTGGGGAAAAACATTCAATCCGGCCTAAAAAAGTACCAGTTAAACGAGAGCAGTCGACTAGTCTTGATCGGCAATATGGCCATCTATTGTTTTTGCTGCGAAGATTTCGAAGCATGTATAGATTGGTGCGAAAAAGTGACCAAGAAAAGAGGAGGGAATGAGAACAGGGAAAAAGACCGGATCGCTCTTGTGCTGTTGTGGCTGTTGTCAAAATATGAGATGTCCGATATTGAACAACTCGATAATGCTTTGAGGTCTTCACTGAGGCATTTAAAAGCTAAAAACGCATTTGAGGAAGGCGCCTTTGCTTTTAAGCTGTATACTTTCATCAAGGAATTGATCCCTCTCCTGGAAAGAGAACGCAAGCTGCATCTTCAACACATCAGGGAATGTTTTATGGTAATGATGAAAAAAAAGGAAGAGAATATACCGTTTGACCTGCACGAGTTGTGCTTCTTTTGGGCTGAAAGCAGGCTATCCCACACCCCCATTCTTGACCTGATCAAGAAAAATAAAGACTGTTGAGTACAGCTACACAACATGAACTCAATTTTTCGTTTCCTTGCCGAAAGTTTTACCTGTCGGACTGCAGGTCTTTCAATTTCCTGCAGGCCTCCTGATAGCCGGTCTCAATGAGTGCGTCTGCCTTGTTGATGTTAATTTTGCTAAAGGAAGACAAGTCCGGGGTAAGCAGTACATCAGCCTCCTCAGTTTGTAATTTAGCCGCTGTCATTAAGGTAAAATGGAAGCTGTTCATTAGCACTTCTACGATATTGCCTGGCCGTTCATTAGCGTATTTAGCGTTTAAGTCGACGCCGATAATTCGATCGGCCCCGAATTCTTTCAGGGGTGAAATGGGAACGTTTTCAACAATGCCTCCGTCCACCAATAGCCGTCCGTTGATCTCCACCGGATTAAAAATTCCGGGAATGCTTGTGCTGGCCATAACAGCATGAGCGACCTTGCCTTGCTTCAGCACCACTTTTTCTCCGGTGGCAATATCGGTTGCCACCACCGCCAGGGGCAGGTTTGATTCCTCAAAAGTTACTTCTCCAATATATTTATCCAGCAGGTCGCCGAGGCGTTTATTTGACATTACGCCGAATTTTGACAGCGAAAGCCCGGTAATATCCAGCCACTTCAGCTCCACTGCTATTGACGCCATTTCTTCCCAATCCATTCCGAAAGCATATAGTGAGCCAATAAAAGCTCCGATACTGGTGCCGGCCACATAATCAATTGGAATATTGTATTCGTCAATGGCCTTTAATACGCCAATATGGGCGGCGCCTAGTGCTGCGCCGCCTCCCAGGGCCAAACCGGTAGAAGGTTGTTGCATGTTGGTCAGCTTAGAGATTTTAAGTTAAACTACAAATATAAATCATCTCAACAATCCATCCTTTTTTTAAGGGAGGCTATCCTGTCAGCCTACAGGATAGCCTCTCTGTTTTTGGGAAGAAGACGTCAACCTTTTATCCGATTTAAGGGATGACTTATGTTCATTGACATCTAACTTTATTTCGCTGGACAGCATACTGGGTATTTCCTACTCTCCAACGACCTTGTAAAATCAGATTCTTATTGATCGGGTATACGTTAGTATTTCCATTGTTGAAAGCTACGTAGACTGCAGGTTGTCCCTGATAGCGCACCAATTTCCAAACGCCTGAATTTTGACCGTAAGTAGCCCCCTGTGCATTGCCCCCGCTGTATCCTTCCACGCTGAAAGAGCCGTCATAATTGATCCAAAAAGTACCGTTGGCGCAGTAATTGATGTAAGTAAGGGAACTGGCGTTGCTGCTGCTTAGAATAGAGGTCCGGTTATAGATGACAACCTGAGTGCCGGCCACCAATCCAAATAATTCCCGATCGTTTAATTCAGGATATGGACTTTGCAGGGAAGCATTGCCGTTCGGATAAGTCTTTAATCGTTCGCTGGCATAACCGTCACTGTGCTGTGAATAGCTGTAATCATAGTCCGTATTTGAGTTTTGGTAACCTTGCCCTTGCCCTTGGCTCTGATGGTTGTTATTTTTCATGTAAGGCGTAAGGTCAACGTAAGCCAGATTGTGGGTTCGACTCATCATGTAAAAGTTCTCCGTATAACCGAAGGCATTGACTAACAGTCCGTTACTCGAAGATGTGGCTGTAAAATTCACGGGACCGTTGGCGCCGCCGTAAATTGTCCCGTTCATTTGGTTGCCCTGGCTGGTGGCTTTCATAGCAAAACTGGCGCCGTTGGCTTGCAGCAAACCGTGGTATTCGCTCCCCATGGGCTTAAACTGTAAATAAATGGTGCCGCTCATATTGGCGTAAGTACCGGTAAAAGGGTTGCTCTGTGCATAAGCGATCAAATAGCACAATAGAAAAAAGCTCAAGAAACCTAGCGATTTTGGGTTCATGACTGATCTAGTTTTTTGGTGTATGTAAAATAGGCATCAACAGGAAGTGCAAAAAGCCTTAAATAAATTGATTGACGCTATTTTGTGTCATCAGTCTGGAAAAGGTCACAGTTTTAAGTATGTTTTTTAATCAAACTTTTTCAAGATTCCCTTTATTTCTTCTGTAGATTTCCCAGTGACATTTACAATGGTTTCTAAATCCAGACCTACGGATTGATGTATCTGTCTTCTAAAGCCATACTGATTTTTTTCCCAAAGAAGTTGTTTAAATAAAATTAATCGCTTTTCAAGAAAATTACCGTTAAAAAAATACTTTAGTTCCAGAAAATCATTCAAAATCCAGTTCCACCACTTCACTAGGCAAATAACCAATTCGATGAGCTCGCACGACCAATGTTTTACCAGACTGTACAACGAGCGGTTCTTCATAAATGCGCCAATGTTCCGGCCTTTTTTCCCCTGCTGCTAACCATTGATAACCAATAGAAGCCCCTTCCGTTCTTGTGGTCAGTTGTAGTCCTTGTTCCGTTTGCTGAATGTCGGGAGCAGCTGTCCTGGGCTGCTCTCCGTCCGGCCAGATGCTTTGTATATAAGCTTCTTCAGTCATTCTACCCTTATCCTGCGTGGCATCGATCCAGCGATCCATTTCTGTGCTTAGCTCCTGCAGCTTGTCCTTGTAACGTGGATTTCCGGCTAAATTCTTGAATTCGTATGGGTCGGCGTAGGTGTCAAATAATTCCTCCGGATCCTTTTTTTCCCGAAACCATAAAGACTGGACCTCATTTAATTGACCCTCTGCTTTAAGTCGCAACAACTCCTGCATGATCGGGATGTTCTCCCGATAGCTGACCGGCAGATAATAGGACTTCTCCGGGAAATAATTGCGCATATATTTGTAGCGATGATCTCTCACTGCTCTGATGCGGTCGTGGAAGTCATCGAAACGATCAGCAGCGGCATGGATGTACTGCCGGGCGCTGTCTGCGGCATACGGTCCCAGCCAGGCCTGACCGTCAACATAGTCGGGCGGTGGAATACCTGCCAGCGACAACACCGTGGGCTTCAAGTCAATAAAACTCAGCAACTGACTATCGACTTTTCCGGCCAATTGCTTTTCGGGAAAACGAATGATCATAGGCGCACGAATGCCGGTGTCGTAAATCGTTCTCTTATGGCGCGGCAATGGACCACCATGATCCGTATACCAAAAGATAATGGTGCTGTCCAGCAAACCATCCGCCTCCAATTGCATTAGTATTTCTCCGACCTGGTGGTCCATTTCTTTGATATTGGAATACAGGCGGCGCATATTCCTTCTGCTCACCTCGGTGTCCGGCAAATAAGGCGGTAATAGGTACCTCAAGATCGGGGGCTATCCAAAGAGAATCCTCTGCCTTTGTCCACAGGCGCGATTCATGGGTCACCATAAAATTAAATACGGCAAAAAAGGGTTGTCCTGCCTTCCGCTTGCGCCAATGGGCCTGACGGCTGCTTTCATCCCAGGCGGTAATCTCTCGCCGAAACTGATAGTCTTCCTTGGGGTTGTTCGAGCAGTAATAGCCGGCTTTTCTGAGATAATAACTGTACATGTGGACGCCGGGAGGAGGAAGCGCCTCATAAACAGGCTGCGACTGGTTGGCCAGCATGGCTTCCGTCACATCATACGTATACCAAGGCCCCGTCCGCATATGATGGGCGCCTGCCCTGGTCGGATACATGCCCAGCGCAATCGAGGCCCGAGCCGGCGCGCATACGCCTGATGGGGAAAACAGATTCGGATACCGCACTCCCTCCGCCGCAAGACGACTCAAATGTGGCGTGGAAACCGTGGAATCGCCAAACGCCGGAATAAAGGCGCTTAAATCTTCCGCCACCAGCCAAAGTATGTTAAGCCTCTCCGGCAACCGAAGTGCGCTGTAATCCAACTTTGCCTCTGCCATCCCTGCCTCCCTCCCACAGGAGAAACACAAGAACAAAAGAAAAACAGAAAAGTAATATGCCAGCCGAATTCCAATCATATCTACACCAAAGGTTTTCTCTTCACAAATACCAAAATAAACAATCCCCCAACAGCTGCATCGCAGCGACAAACATTACCATCGGGCGCCAGCCCGATGA
>CAZJQS010000007.1:65618-85271 GCA_964548175.1 uncultured Saprospiraceae bacterium | reverse complement strand
GCGACAAACATTACCATCGGGCGCCAGCCCGATGATGCCCAAACAGCCCAATGATACAAAAGCAGCCCGATGAAATCACTCCGTAAAAACGACCACACTCCTCTCCGAAACCCCATTCACACCAAACGCCTCCACCTGATAATAATACGACTGATCCACATTCAAAGCCCGCAAGGCATAGCTATTCTGCCCATAGATCATAACCGAATTATTCAACCGGTTTTCCTTGATTCCCCAATACAAAACATACCCCTGAGCATCCGCAATCGCATCCCAGCTCAAATCAGCATTTCTACGATCCTCCTGGCGCTCCGCCCTGAAATTGGTCGGCTGGGCAGGGAGACTTCCTACGCCTCTGCCAAAAATACGAAACTCGGAAATGGACAGATACTCCTGAGGAATGTACACGTTTTGAAACTTCACATACCGGGCCTGAGCAGGCTCAGCAAGCTCCACATAAGCATGCGGCTGATCCCGCTGATTGTTGGAATAATCCGCAATGACTTCCCAGCTTTCTCCATCCAGGGAACCTTCAATAAGGAATTGATGCTTCAAAGTATCCGGACGACCAAAAATACTGGAATTGAAATCCTGAAAATTAATCTGCAAAGCATTAACCGTCATTGCCTCTTCCAGATCAATGGTCACATAAATGGAATCGCTATTGCCATCAGCCACCCAGAACGTGCGAATATTCTCATCCGTCAACCTGGATACATCATAATCAGGCGCCTCCTGCTCCAACATATACCCGGATTCACTCTCGTCAAATACGTTTTGCCTTACGCCCTGTACAGTAGAATTCGTCGTAGCCCTTTTTCCAAAAGACAACAACATCCAACCCGTAAACCGCTCTTTGTGATCCTCCACCTCCGTATAAGGCAAAAAATGAGGGTAATCGCCATAAGCTGTATTGACATACATCTGTCCATCTTCTTCAAAGCCGGTGGGAAACAGGCCGATACGCCTTTCAAACTTATAATTCACCGATATAGGCATGCTGGCAAAATGCCAGTACTCACCGTTGTTGTCTTTTACGGTACTTCCATGACCGGCGCCGGTCAAAAAACCGCCAGGTTTATAAGATACCGGATTGTAAGGAGCGTAGGTAAACGGCCCCATCGGATCGTCGCTGGTATATACTCCATCTGCGTATACGTTCCATTGCGTGCCGGGCGCACTATATTCCAGGTAATAGATCCCATTGTGCTTAGTCATCCAGGGACCTTCCAGGAAAGGGTTAATATCTGAATAATGGTCCTGTCCGAAACGTTCCCAGCCGTGTTTTTCCGGATTCAGATTAAACAAGCTCTTTTGTTCTCCAAGCGGAGTATAATAATTATCCGGGTCAAGTTCAACAGCTCTTATTGGATGAACGTTAGACGATTCCTCATATAAGTATACCCGGCCGTCATCATCGACAAACAGATTGGGATCCTGAATGCTGATAGGAATGACGCCGTATGTCGTCTGCCAGTCTCCCAACGTCGGATTGTCCGTCTTGATCACCGCACCTCTGCCAGATGGATCGCCTAAAACAACGACCTCATCGCCTTTTACCGCTGCTGCAGGAGCATTGCTGCCGTTAAAATACCAGCTCTGCGGACGAATGAACCGCCAGTCACTCATATCTTCCGACATCCAGTACCCGTGAGAACGGGTGACAAACATGTAAAACTTCCCTTTGTAATTGATCACCGCAGGATCGGCCCCCGAACGGTAAGAGACGCCCCGAAAGGCATAATGCGACATGTAAGAGTAGTCGACATCAATTGGGTTACAATAGGTTTTAAAGGCCAACTTATCATGATCAACCCGGGAGGCCTCCTTTGTATTCGTAGAAGGCTGGCAGGAAGCTAAAACCAGCAGCAGAAGGAAGAAGTATTGCTTTATTTTCATATTAAAACGTTTTTTTATAGCCATGATCAAACCGCCATCCGTCGCCATCGGGCTTGAGCAACATCTTATCTCCATCCGTTTGTTCGATCCAGTCGAAAAGGGCATTTCTCAATGACTTTGCCGTTTGGGTGTATTCGGGATTTCGAATTAGGTTATTCATCTCCAGAGGATCGGCCTGGATGTCGTACAATTCATTGATGTCCCAGATGCCATGATAGCGGATGAACTTGTACCGGTTGTTCGAATAGCGTGAACAGTAGGTGTTTGCGGGAAGGGCCTTTCCCAGAAATATTCATAATAAATGGTGTCTCTCCAGCCTTCTACTTTCTTGCCTTCCAACAGCGGTTTAAAGGACTGTCCGTCCATTTGTTCGGGAATGGCGGCGCCGGCAATATCCAGAATGGTCGGGCCAATATCGATGTTCTGCACATTTTCTTCAATGACATCTGATTCAGAGGCTACAGCTGCGCCCATTGCCAGCAAGGGTACGCGCATGGATTCTTCATAAGCCTGTCTTTTGTCGATCAACCCATGTTCACCAAAAAAAAACCATTGTCCCCCATGTAAAAAACTGTAGTATTCTGCATCAACCCTTCTGCTTCCAGGTAATCCAGCACCTCACCGATGCTTTTATCCAAAGAAAGCAGCGTTTCACAATATTTACGGTAGAACTCATCAAAAGTCAACTTGCCCGTGATACAGATAATCCACCCCATGCCAGCTGTAACGCTGCGCTTTCACCCATTTCGGCACATCCTCATAATTGTACTCTTCTGCTGTAACCGTCGCTTTTTCATGGCCGGGAGGATACATGGTAGGCGGATAGGTCAAAGGAGAATCGCTGTACTGTCCGTCGTGTTCAGGCGCCGGAATAAATTCGGAATGAACAGCTTTGTGAGAGATGTATAAAAAGAAAGGTTTGCTCTTGTCCCGGTTAGTAAGGAAATCCTTGGCATATTGCGTAATAGCATGGGTGACGTAGGTACTGTCTTCGGGAGCCTCTTCTGTACCGTTGACGTTGAAAACGCTGTTCCAATAGCTGCCCTGGCCTCTGAAGCTGGCCCAGTAGTCAAAGCCTGGCCTGGGATCGTTTTTGTGATTCCCCATATGCCATTTTCCTACAAATCCGGTTTGATAACCTAGGTCCTGCAAGTATTTTGGAAAAAAAGTAGTGCCTTCCGGCACCAGCGATTGATTATCAACCACTCCATGCCGATGCGTATATTGGCCGGTCAGGATACTGGCTCTGCTGGGCGAACACAACGCCGTGGCTACAAACGCATTTTTGAGGTGAACCCCTTCTTTGGCCATGCGGTCCATATTGGGCGTTTGAAGAAAAGGCACTTTGCCGGTGAAACCCATAAAATCATAACGATGGTCATCACTTAAAATAAAAACGACATTCTGCCCGGTAGGTGCACCTGTGTGCTGAACCGATTCTTGCTGTCCCTCACAGGCAGAAAGAAAAAAAAGGAAGAGTAAAAAACAAAGAAAAGAAAGTCTCATAATTTTATAATTTCAAGTCCACTAATGTAAGTTGATTGGTCTTTACTGTTAAATTCGATCCGTAGCCGCCCGTCTACCTGAATCCGGCAGGAAGTAGAAAAAGCCTTCCCGGTGGGTAAGGACGGAATCTCTAACTGATGAGCACCGACCTTGATTTGCTGAGCTCCCTGTTCATTCGATAAATTAGCCAGGTGCACGACCAGCTCATACGTTCCCCCGGGTAAAGGCAGCTCAAGCTGCTCTAGTCCCAACATCATAGTTTGATAGACCGGATCATCATCGGTAAGCGCCACCGGCCGGTCCGAACCTATGCCCCGGTTCCTTTTTTGTAGCCGCTGACCGCCTTCAATGGCCAAAATGCCTTCCGGCATTTCTTCGGCGGGATACCATTGTCCAATGCCGTCAGCCGGGGTAAAGAAAAAATTCGTCCCCAGGTTCAACCGGAAAATGGCGTTTTCTCTCCAGAAACCTTCCCAGGTATAGCCCTGAATGGACGTTGTGCCTTCGAAACCATCTACGGACAGGGTGTTTTTCCCCTCCCTTAATGTAATGTCCTTGGTAGCAGCCAGGTCCTTAAAGTCCATACTTAATGGTTCATTATTATGACGCAACGTTAATTCCTGCTGGTTGGAAATGAGAGCAACAGGAACGGTCTTTTTTCCTGAACTTGACAGGATAACGAAAGGAGGAAGCGCTTCAATCTCAGCTACTTTCTCTTTCCTTAAATGGGCCTGATACAAATAAAAAACGGGCTTGGGCTTCCGGTCAAAACTACAAAGTCCCTTATTATTGACATGTGGAACTGCATCGTTCCGGCTTTCCGAACCAAAATCAAACATATTCCAGACCGCTGATCCGGCAATGTATTTCCGGTCGAGTATCTGGCGCAGATTTGCCTGATGAAAGATCAAACTCCAGTCCAGAGAAAAATCAAACCGCAGGGGATCAAAGGAAGTGATCCGTGGATCGGCTCCTGCTCCGTATTCCGTTATGAGCATGGGCTTATCCGGCAATTGTTCATGAGCGTGATCCATGAATGGCCCTAAGCCTTTTAATTCCTGTTCATACCAGCCGTAATACAAATTCCAGCCTACGATCATCGGGATCTCCGTCAGCTTAAAATGGTGATAGACGTCAAAATATCCGTGGTTGGGGATCATGGTGTAGCGATAGGGATCGGTCTCGCGGATCAGCTTCTCCAGTTCCTGCGCCAGGTCAGATACCTGCCACATAATGGCGCTGTCCCTTTCGATTTGCATACCCAGGCCCATCTCGTTCATGTAAGCCCAGACGACGATGCTGGGATGGTTGTAATATTGATAGAGCATTTCCAGGGTCATGAGCTTGCAGTTGTCTGCAAAAGCCTGCCCCGGGGTAATTTCATGATCCAAGGGAATTTCCATGCTCACGACGATACCTGCGCGATCACAACGATTGAGCAGGTCTCGGTCCTGAGGATAATGGGCGGTGCGTAAAAAATTGGCCCCAATTTCTTCAATCAGCGCCACGTCATCAATATGGTGGGCGGTAGTCAGTGCATTGCCGATACCCGGACGATCCTGATGACGATTCACGCCTATAAGTTTGCGGTACTGCCCGTTTAAAGAAAAACCATTGTCCGGATCGAATGAAAAATACCGTATGCCGTAAGGTATCTTCAGCTCATCAAAGACCTCTCCGCTGGTTTTTTCCAAAATAAGACAACGAACCTCATAAAGGTAAGGCTCTTCAATACTCCACAGCTTCGGATTATCCAGTACTATGGTCGTTTCCCAGCCCGGAATGTCATAAAGGGTGCTGTTGATCGTTTTTTCCACCAACTGCCGCCCTTCCCCGTCGGCAATGCTTACTTGCACCTGGTAATTTTGGGGATCAAAATTATCGACCAGCCCCCATATACGCAGTTCCGCTTTTTGATCGGATATATTGACCGGATCGATGAAAGCAGCATCGGCCCCGTAAAAATCCGGCTTAAAATGCACTTCGGAAAGATGAAGGATTTCGACCTCCCGGTAGATACCGCCGTAAAAGGTGAAATCGCCGCGCAAAGGAGGAACGCTCTCATCATGGCTGTTGTCCACCATAATAGTGAGGGTGTCGTTTTGATAATTTAAATAAGGGCCTATATCTATAGTAAATGCCGTATACCCTCCCTTATGGCTTCCTGCTTTTTTCCCGTTGACAAAAACTTCCGCGTACTGATTAGCGGCATGTATCCGGAGTAAATGGTCCTGGTCCGGATCAAAGTTCTGACTGGCAAGAGCTTTCCGGTAGTGGCTTTTCCCCCGATAATAACCCGGTTCATCGTCAAAGGCGTCCTCTGTATTGTAGGTGTGAGGGAGATTAACCCATTGATATTTTTCATCAACAGCTCGCTTAAATTCCCACAAGGCATTTAGATTAGTGACGTGACGTTGACTGTAGCCGATGGTGGAGACTAAATAAAAAAGTAAAATTAAAAAGCAGTTTTTTTCCATAGGTTAATTATTTCTGATGTTGGGGTGATTGCTGGATAGGGATGTTGGTTCAATGCACACAGGACGAGAACCGACTATCTCAATTCAAACTCCACCGTCTGCACATCCCGGGAATTGGGTCCGATCATTAGCTGAAACAGGCCGGGCTCGGACACATAATCGATTTCGCTGTTGTAAAACTTCAGCAATTCTTCGGTTATGGTAAAGGTAACGGTTTTACTTTCCCCCGGAGCCAGTTCGATCTTTTCAAATCCTTTGAGCTCTTTAACAGGCCGGCTGATGGAGCCCACCATATCGCGGAGGTACAGCTGCACGATCTCTTTTCCCGGCCGGTTGCCCGTATTGGTCACCTCTATGCTGGCCTGAATAGCATCGTTCCAGTACATAATCGTATCCGACAATCGGATATTCCCATACTCAAAGCTGGTGTAACTCAAGCCATACCCAAAAGGATAAAGCGGCTCGTTGGGAATATCGAGGTAATTGGTCTCAAACTTAGCGTATTTGGAGCCGTCCTGTGGCCGACCGGTGTTCAGCATGCTGTGATAGACAGGAATTTGCCCGACATGCACGGGGAAGGAAGTCGTCAGTTTACCGGAAGGATTGACATCCCCGAATAAGACATCGGCTACAGCGTTCCCCCCCTGAATACCTCCGAACCAAACATCCAGAATAGCATCCATATTTTCTTCTTCCCAGGTCAGGGTCATAGGTCGGCCGTTGTACAGCACCATCACGATGGGCTTACCCGTTGTTTGGAGTGCTTCCATTAATTTACGCTGGCTGGGCTGCAGTCCGATATGGGCCAAACTGGAAGCTTCGCCTGACATGTCGGCGGCTTCTCCTACTACTGCCACGATCACATCGGATTGCCGGGCTTTTTCGAGTGCTTCCTCGATCATCACCTCCGGGTCGCGGGGGTCAATATTGATCTCTTGGCCGAAGGCATTCACTTTTTTTGCAAAAACGGGATCATCGCTGATATTAGCGCCTTTTGCATAGAGCACTTCGGCCTGGTTGCCGACGACCTCTCTGATCCCTTCGATCACTGTAACGGATTTACTGTGATCGCCGGCTACGCTCCAGGTGCCCATCATGTTCCTGCGGCTATCAGCCAGTGGCCCGATGACGGCGATCTTGCCGGATTTGGATAAGGGCAGCAGATTGTCATTATTTTTCAGCAATACGAATGTTTGGGCTGCCGTTTCCCTGGCAAAAGACAGAAGAGAGGGGATCATTACCTCTCGAGCTTCCCGTTCTTCATCAAAATAGCGGTAGGGGTCTTCGAACAATCCAAGTTTTTCTTTAGCCAGCAACACTCTTGCACAAGCCTGGTCTATTTGTTTTTGGGTCACTTTTCCTTCTTCCAGGGATTTTTTCAAAGTTCTTAAAAAACCTTCGCTCACCATATCCATGTCGGCTCCTGCGCGCAGTGCCAAAGCCGATACTTCCTGCAAATCTCCCATGCCATGGTCGATCATTTCATCGACTGCGGTATAGTCAGTTACTACCATGCCGTCAAAGCCCCAGCGATCACGAAGCACTTCCTGGAACAAATACGCATTGCCGGAGGCAGGAATGTAATCCACTACGTTGAAAGAGGTCATGACAGAGCCTACTCCGGCCTCAACAGCTGCCTTGAAAGGCGGCAGGTATTCATTGAACATTCTGACGCGGCTCATATCAACGGTCGCATAATCACGGCCCCCTTCTGCTGCGCCGTACAAAGCAAAATGTTTGACACAGGACAACATAGTAGAGGGATTTGCCAGGTCCTCCCCCTGGTATCCGCGCACCATAGCAGCGGCTATTTTGGAACCCAGAAAAGGGTCTTCTCCTGCGCCTTCAGCGATACGGCCCCAACGCGGATCTCTGGCGATATCGACCATAGGAGAATACGTCCACATTAGCCCCTCAGCCGTTGCTTCCCGCGCCGCCTGGCGAGCGGTTTCTTCGATCAATCCCATATCCCAGCTGCAGGACAAGCCCAGTGGAATGGGAAAGACCGTCTTATGACCGTGAATAACATCGATACCTATCATCAAAGGAATACCCAGGCGCGTTTTCGTGACGGCAATTTCCTGGGCTGCTCTCGACCTTTTCACCCCTCTCACTCCAAACACTGCCCCTACTTTACCATCAGCGATCTTTTGTTCCACATTTTCGTTAAATAAAGAGCCGGTAATGGCGCCGCCGGTGTTCAGCAAATTGAGCTGACCGATTTTTTCCTCCAGCGTCATGATCTGAAGCAGAGAATCCACCAGCAGAGAAAAATGAACCTCAGGAGTGTTAGGATCTCTAGTTAAGGGCGATTCCTGAGCCATGAGGATCGAACCCAGCATCGAAAAAATAATAGCGAATGTGAATAATTTCTTGAAAACGGTCATTGTGTTTTGCTTTTTGTTGTTTTTATTTTTTGTACATGAAGCTTAGGAAAACGGCCTGGTAATATTGTTTTTGAGCGCCTAGAGCCAAACTTTAAACCCCTGCCACTTCTTTTTTGCTGCCGAAGTAAAGCAAAGAAATTTTTTATTTAATTTACAGAAGTTCCGTCCTTTTTCAATGATAAAAAATTATGAATCCAATATTTTTCCATAAAAATTCACACTACTTAACCAGTATGAGCATGCAATCAAAACACAGCTTAATTTTTTCTTTACTTGCAGGAATTATTTTTTCCTTTTTCAGTTGCACCGCCCCATCCGGTGACGGTGCTGCCGCCGCCGATGCAGAACTGGCCAGGAAGGTTGACTCTGTGATGGCTTTGATGACGCTGGAGGAAAAGATCGGCCAATGCGTCCAATATTCCGGAGGGTGGAGTGTTACAGGGCCAAAGATCAACACCGATTATGAGCAGTGGATCAAAGATGGCATGGTCGGCTCCTTGCTGAATGCCCGCGGCGCTGCTTTCACGCGTGAAATGCAGAGAATAGCTGTTGAAGAAACGCGTTTGGGTATTCCGCTGATCATCGGATACGACGTCATTCATGGGTACAAGACCATCTTCCCCATTAACCTCGCCAGTGCCTGCAGCTGGGATATGGAGCAGGTGGAAAAAAGCGCCCGCATTGCCGCTACGGAAGCAGCCGCTGAAGGTATGCACTGGACCTTCGCACCCATGCTGGACATTGCCCGCGACCCCCGGTGGGGCCGTATCGCTGAAGGCCCCGGTGA
This sequence comes from uncultured Saprospiraceae bacterium, assembly GCA_964548175.1. Classification (GTDB taxonomy): domain Bacteria; phylum Bacteroidota; class Bacteroidia; order Chitinophagales; family Saprospiraceae; genus JANQPA01. The sequence continues at coordinate 76,215 of CAZJQS010000007.1, read as the reverse complement.
AGATCCCTATCTGGCCAGTGAACTTGCCCAAGCATATGTCAACGGCTTTCAGGGTGATGATCTTACAGACACCACCACTGTTCTGGCTTGTGCGAAGCACTTCGTCGCCTACGGCGCCGCCCAGGGCGGCCGTGACTATCACACAGTAGATATCAGCGAGCGCACCTTGCGTGAAATTTACCTTCCTCCTTTCAAAGCAGCCGTCGATGCAGGAGTCGGAACGTTTATGACCGCCTTTAACGAATTGAACGGCGTGCCCGCCACTGGAAATACTTTTCTATACCGAGATATTCTCCGCGACGAATGGGGCTTTGAAGGATTTGTGGTTTCTGATTACACGGCCGTAATGGAATTGATCCCCCATGGTTTCGCCAAAGACCCAAAAGACGCTGCTCGCCTGGCAATGATCGCCGGCACGGATATGGATATGATGAGCAGCTTTTATCGTTTACACCTCAAAGAATTGGTAGAAGAAGGCGCCGTTGAGGAATCACTGGTCGAAGACGCCTGCCGCCGCATCCTGGAAGCTAAATTCAAGCTGGGCCTGTTCGATGATCCCTATCGCTACAGCAACGAAGAAAGAGAAAAAAATACCATCCTTAAACTGGAGCATCGAGGGGCCGCTCGTAAACTGGCGGCTCATTCTATCGTTTTGTTGAAAAATGACGATGTCCTCCCTTTAAATGAAAATCAAAGCATTGCCCTGATCGGCCCCTTTGCCGCCGACGAAGCCGATATCATCGGCACCTGGGCTGGCGCCGGCGATCGTAAAGGGGTAGCCGTAAGTGTCAAAGAAGCCTTTGAAGCTCGCGGCCTGAACTTCCGATATGCCAAAGGAACAGAAGTAGATACAGATGATGAATCCGGCTTTTCGGAAGCTGTTAGCCTGGCGCGCAGCAGTGACGTAGTAGTTATGGTCATGGGGGAAACTTCCGCCATGAGCGGCGAAGCCGCCAGCGTAACCAATATCGACCTGCCTGGAAATCAGCAGGACCTCATCAAGGCTGTACTGGCAACCAACAAACCAGTCGTGCTGGTCCTCATGAACGGCCGGCCTTTAACCCTGCAATGGGAACACGACAACGTTCCTGCCATCGTTGAAGCCTGGCATCCCGGTACGGAAGGCGGAACAGCCATCGCCGATGTATTATTCGGCGATCACAACCCCTCCGGTAAACTGGTGGTTACCTTCCCCCGCAATCTGGGACAGGTGCCGATTTTCTATAATGCCAAAAACACAGGCCGCCCCAAGGATGATGAGGTGGAGCCTCGCTTCCGTTCAAGATACCTGGATGCTCCCAATACCCCGCTCTATCCGTTTGGACATGGTCTGAGCTATGCTACTTTCGAGTATTCTGAGCCGGAACTTAGCTCCAATAACCTACAAGAGGGCGGAGAACTGACCGTTAGCGTCACCGTCCGAAATACCGGAGAATACGACGGCCATGAGGTTATTCAGCTCTACATTCGTGACAAAGTCGCTTCCGTAACTCGTCCGCTAAAAGAGTTGAAAGGTTTCCAAAAGATCTTCCTGGAAAGAGGCGCCGAACAAACCGTCGAGTTTACCCTTACTCCTGATGACCTGCGCTTCTATAACCAGGATATGGACTTTGTGTGGGAGCCGGGTGAGTTTGAGGTTTATGTAGGCGGGAGCTCGGACACGGAGAATATGGCGTTGTTTACGCTGGAGTAGGAAAGAGGTCAAGGATAAACTTAATTTTCAGGATGAACAGAAGCTGGGGGTGGTGTAAATCGTCAGCATCTCCTGCCCTGTCGGGATCAGTATCCAGCATCCTTTCGCCGCAGGCGAAACAGCATCTGTTTTTGGTTAACCAAACACCCAAATAACATCATGTCTTTAATATCTGATCTAACTTCTTTTCCAAAATTTATGCTCCTTACAATGATGCTTTCCCTGGCCATGGGATGTGCAGAACAACAAGAGGAAGCAGCTACTCGTCCGAACATTATTTTCATTATGGCGGACGACCATGCCAACAGGACCATCAGCGCCTATGATGGCAGCGTCAATCAAACGCCGAATATTGACCGACTGGCGGAAGAGGGCGCCATTTTCATCAATAGCTTTTGCGGCAATTCCATCTGCGGCCCTAGTCGGGCGAGCATACTAACCGGAAAGCACAGCCATAAGAACGGCGTCACCGGCAACGGCGCGCCATGGGATGGCTCCCAAACCCTTTTTCCCAGAATATTACAGCAAAACGGATATCAAACCGTCCTGTTCGGTAAATGGCACCTCAACAGTAACCCGGGCGATGAGTTTGATTATTGGAAAATCCTGACCGGGGCCGGCCGGCAAGGGTTTTACTACAACCCACATTTTGTCACCAGCGATGGCAGAGCAATCGATACGACGGGGTATTCAACGGATCTTATCACAGGAGATGCCTTAAGCTGGCTAGACCAAAATGGTGAGACAGGGGATCCTTTCATGCTGTTCGTTCAATTCAAAGCCCCACATGTGCCGCGGATGCCGCCTTTGCGGAATTTGAAAAAATATTTGAAGGATACCATAGCCGAGCCGGTAAGCTTATACGATGATCTGGAGGGGCGATCCTACTATGCCAAACAGGTGAATTTTTTCCTGGATAATTTCCGCCCCCGCCCGTTCTATGGCGAATACGATCCTCAAAAGGATATTTATTTGAAAAGAATGACAGCGGAAGAGTTAAAAGCTTATCACGAGGTCATCGATCCCCAAAACCGGCTTTTCCTGCAAATGAAAGAATCGGGGCAACTGGAAGGGGACAACATGCGGCAATATGCCTATCAGCGATTCATCAAGGACTATATCCGCATTGTGGACGCCATTGATGAGAATGTGGGTAAGTTGCTGAGCTGGCTGGATGAGCGCCCGGAATTGAAAAAAAATACGGTAGTCATCTACGCTTCCGATCAGAGTTATTTTACCGGAGAGCACGGCTACAAAGAAAAGCGCTTGATGTACGAAGAGGCCATGAAAATGCCGTTACTCATCCGCTGGCCGGGAACCATTGCTCCGGGGACCAGGGTCGAGGAATTGGTGCAAAATATTGACTATGGTCCTACTTTTTTGGACATAGCAGGTATTAATCCGCCGGAAGAAATGCAGGGAGCCTCCTATCTGCCCTTGTTACTCGGAAAAATACCTCCTGATTGGCGAAAATCGGTTTATTACCACTACTATGACCATGGCCAGCACGTCGTAGGCCGCCACGAGGGTGTTCGCACAAAAGACCACAAGCTAATCCACTTTTACACCGACGATGTCTGGGAATTATATGATCTGCAGGAAGACCCTTATGAAGTCAACAACCTGTACGGTCAATCAGGCTTTGAGGCGCTAACCGATTCTCTAAAAACGGAATTATCCAGGCTTCAGCAGCAGTATGAGGTCCCCGAATGGGTGTTTGAGCCGCCTTATGTTTCTTTGAAGGGGATTAATGAAACAAATAAATAAAAAAAAAGGCGGGCGCCTGAGGCGCCCGCCTTTTTTTATTTATTGCTCCCAAAAATCTTACCCAAACCGATCAACACCCTATTCAATGCTCCGGCCCAGGCGGGGCCGCTATCAGCGGGGCTGGAAGAGCCGTTCTGACTGGCGTTGATGATGTTTTGAGGATTGCTGTACATTTCTTCGAACAGTTTTCGGACATTAGATTTGACCATTCCCCGGAAGGGGATACGAGCCATCAGGCCGTATAAGGCTGCATTGCCTTTTGCGGTAGCCTTAGGATTAGCTTTTGCATATTGAATGGCATCTTTCAGATCCTGAATATACTGATCGATGGCCGGTAAGTGATGCCGCATCACAGTCAGGTGAATGGAGTTGGGAAACTGCTGTCGATCGACCATCCAACCCTGATCTTCCAGGTAGTCGGCTATGACAAAAATATCAGGCCTGGAATCAATTGTTTTGTAGGAAATGATGTTCATACAAGGCTGTCCCAGGACTTCAAGTTCCGGTATCTGTTCAATTTCCTTTTTCAGACTCATGGTCCCCTCCATGATATCTTTGGCGATTTTGAGGTACCCCTGCTGACCTAAGGCATGCATGGCTGCCCATGCGGCAGCGATCGGTCCGCCAGAGCGGGAGCCCTGGAAAGTGGCCGACGCATAAATACCGCCCGGAAATTCTGTGGCGATAAAAAACTGATGGCGCATATAATCCATCGAGCGATAGATCAAAGTAGAGCACCCCTTAGCGCCATAACCGAATTTATGGATATCGGCAGACATGGATGTTACGCCGGGCACTCGAAAATCCCAGGGCGACAATGGATACCCCAACTTTTCCACCCAGGGTAGCATGTATCCGCCTACGCAGGAATCCACATGAAAAGGAAGCTGATGTTCCTGAGCGATCTTTCCGATTTCCTCGATAGGATCTAAAATGCCATGAGGATAAGAAGGTGCTGAGGCCGCCAGCATAATGGTATTAGGAGTGATGGCCTCCCGTATCAGATCTGGCTGGGCGCTCAGATCCTCGCCGGTAGGTATTCTTTTGATCTTCAGCCCCAGAATATGAGCAGCTTTCTCAAAAGCAGGATGGATGGACACCGGCACTACGATCTCCGGTTGTTTGGCCTTCGGCTTATGTTTGCGGGCCCATTCCCTGTAGGTATATACGGATTGGAAAATACTTTCTGTCCCACCGGACGTGATGACGCCCACATTTTGATCGTTGCCATTTAATAAGCCAATGGCCATGCTCAGAATGTCCTTCTCCATCTGACGAAGGCTCTCCCAGGCATAAGGATTGAGCATATTCTCGGAGAGGTACATTTTAAAGGCTTCATTCAGTAAAGCCAAGTGTTCTTCATCCACATAATAAACCAGGCTCCATACGCGACCTTCTTTCCATTTGACGTCATCGGATCGCATTTCCTTAAGTCGGGCCAAAATCTCCTGATGAGTTTTTCCTGTTTCGGGTAAACTTTTCTTTTCGGTAGTCGTAAGTGGCATTTTTTCGGCTAAAGATAAAGGAATTTCTACAACCCTGAATGAGTGAAGGGAATTTAGACATTTTACTGAAAAAAGCGGAGTAATATGTTTTTTTCAAAAGTTTAAAAAAATGCCATGTCGTCCTCTTTAACATACTAGCTAAAAATTTGCTGAAGCATATTGGTTTAGTGGACGGAAAGCTCGATATTAGAGTCAAGCCAGAAGGGATAAGATCCCCCACAAGCTCTGGCTTTTTTTTACATCAATTACTTATGCTAATATGGCGCTGATAAAAATTATTGACCTTATAAATTCACTGAAAGATACTCGTTCAACCTTGCTATCGGCGACCGATGGAGACGGGATGGTTAGTCGCGCTGACCTAAAACGGTTGCTTCAACAAACTGAAGATCCGCAAAAAAGAAGGTTCCTCGAATTCTTCTATAACTTTCTCCTCGATTTAGAAAATAGGCCAAGAATGCGGGTGACCGAAGAGGTAATCGATAAAGGCATAGCCTTCATTCAGGATCAAATCATTCCAAATTTTGAAATTAAAGAGCGCTTCACGCTTTCCACCAATCAGGAAATTGCCCAACTTCACGAGTCAGCCTTTCCAATGGCTATGGAACTCCTCAGAATTACTGCAAACAATGTAGTTCTTAGCCCCCATGAAGTAAGTGAACGCATTGCCCAATTAACAGAGGGGCTTCTTTTTGATGATTATGGCTCTGAAGCTGCTATAGCCATAGAGTCCTTCTTTTTGGAACATCCAGGCCGCAGTTTAAGCCCTGATTCGTTTACAAAAGCTTTGGGAGTAGATCCGAATACTCCAAAAGGAATGGTGGCGCGTTTTGAGTCTGCAGACAGGGCGCTGCTAACCTTTACAGAACAACATTTTCGATCTGGGTTTTCCGATCGTGCACAAACTCTGGTGGAGTTGATGCAGGCAAATCTTAGTGACCTTAAAATCATAATCCTCGGTATGGATAACCATCCTGACCTTGAATCCAACCATCCCGTGTATGTACTAGGCATTGGATATAATGGTAATTTAGCGGGATTCAAATCAATGGTTATTTGGACTTAAACCCAAAAGCATAAAAAATAATTTTTAAAATCGATTCAAAGCTGAATAAGTAGCACCTTGCTTTTTAGAAAACGTATGGATCTGTAGTTACGTAAATAGTCTCTTCTTCCACCGTAAAATGAAGATCGGTTTTACTGGCAATATATTTTAACAGATCTACCATCCTGATCCTGCTATTTTGGTTGGTGATCGAAATCCTTTTGATGGCATCGAAATTTTCCCAGTTGCCGATGGCCGGAATTAAGGGAAGGTGTGGAAGAAATAAATCAGTTTAAATGATTATCAACATTTCGTAAATTTAAGAGCAAATCACATTCAGAATGATGACAAAAAATAGATGGGGACTACTTGCACTGTCTTTGTTGTTTTGCAGCCTTACGTCAGAGGTTCTGGCCCAAAAAAAGGTTTCTCCATCGGATACCATGGTTAGGATACCCTATGAGACTGTCCATTTATCTTGTTTTGACATTCCGGAAGGCACTTATGTCATTTAAGAGGAGCAAGAGCGAAGGGAGATTGTAGGAAAAAAGAAATGGGATCCCGGATGCAATGAGTTTCCCATTCCCGAAATTGATTTTGAAAAATATACTTTACTGGGCTTCGTCAGGGGGAGCTCCGGTTGTTATGAATCTAGGCTAAGAATGGCGATCCGGAATAACGAAGTCCAAAAAAAAGTGTCCTTAAGTGCCCGGATCAACTATACTGGCGATTGCATGATGTAGGTGTATTACACCCGCTGGTGCCTGGTGAAAAAAGTACCTGAGGATTATGTGGTTAATTTCTATTTGTTTTGATGAACTGGAATGGTCGATAATATATCATACAGATACGCTCGAAAGGTTATAGCTAAATTTTACAGTAAGCACATTTTTGCGATCCTGGGAAGCATTTCAAAAATCGGTTTTGAAGCCTGATAAATGGCAACATGATTTTTAGAACCAGTTTTTGGTACTTTCCTACCAAATAATTGTCTTAAAAACTATATGAAAATGTTTAGTTTTAAGAAGCGGTGGTTATTTGAAAATTTAGAAATCGGAAATTCAAAATTCGGTCGAATTATTATATTATTGCTGGCAAGCGTTACAACGCTTCCTTAAATCAGTTCAATGTTAAAGTCAAAGCCCGCCATATTGGATACGAGCAAATTTATAATTCATCATTTTATAGTCGTTGTAATGAAAAAGATACCTTTAACCTTCTTTTTGCTAGGGTTTTTATGCTCGAGTTGTCAACCAGAAACATCAAGTTCTGCTACGAAAGATGAAATTGTATTTATTGGCAAAATAAGAAATGCGGTTGAAGATCAGTTAACCCTCACCACAAGCCTTTTCAAGGAAAAAGCAGACGTTCAGAATGGTCAGTTTCTTTCTACCATTGATGCCGATGAACCTTTATTCGTTAATTTTTCTTTTGGCCAAAATAGTTGGACTGCCTTCGGAAAACCTGGAGATACCATACGTATAGAATTTGATTCAAAAAGTTTTACAGAGACCATTGCCTTCTCTAGCCCCTACGCTAAAGAGAATCCCTTAATATTGACGACCGATAAAATCATTGAAGACAGTCTGGGTAGAATGCAAATGCTCTTCACCTTACCTGAAGCTGCTTTTTTGAGTAAACTTGACAACATTAATAAAAAACTTCGTAATGCGCTGGATGCCTTTCGTCAAGAGAATCCTAATGCAGATTCGGAATTCTTACAACTAATAGAGGAAGATGTAAAATATGAAAGGGGTACAAATAATGGCTGATGCAGCTTTTAATTCCCAGATTAGTAAAGACTATAATATTAGAACCATTCCCCGGTATATTATGGTGGATAAGGAAGGGAAGTTAATTGATGCCAGTGCACCAAGGCCAAATTCCGACGACTTAAAAACGTTATTAAAGAATCTGTTACAACCAGCGCCTACATCAGGAGATTAAAAGCAAAAAATACATTATTACATCTCATTACAGTACGAAGTATAGCTCATATTCAGAATGATTGTTTGATCCAAAAAATGGTCTCAAAAATTTTCTTTTACAGGTTTCTGAAACTTTTCCGGAGAGTTTTAAAATTGAAGGTTTTGAAAAACCATTAATAGTAAAAGAACAATTTGTGAATAGCATTATTTGTAAAAACCGTGATCAACCACTTGATGAAAACTATTGCCCAGACCGTTCTCAAGCCAAAACAGCAAATTTTCGACTTAATTTTATGCAGGTCGTTGTTGAATTTTGACCTCCTATCACAAATAAAGTATTAAATTTGATTATCAATCACAAACTCAAAAAATCAATCATGAAAACAATCAATCTTTTTGTATTAATCCTTTGCATAGGATTAACCTCTTCGAACCTGTTTGCTCAAAGCCAGGAGGAATATATGGCTAAAATGGATGCACAAGTCGGAGAATGGACGCTTGACAAAGAAAGTATGAAAATAGACCCACCTTCTGACGAGTCCATACCGGATATGAAAATGACACTGTCTAAAGAAGGAGACAATTATAAGCGTACCGTACAGGTCAAAACACCGGAAGGAAAATGGATGGAGCAAGCCAGTGAGGTTTACGAATATCATGCCGAAAGCAAAATGCTAAAATACACCGGAGAATATATGAACCAGGAGAAGTATCGCGGACAATTGATCCTGATGACTGATGGAAATATGCATGGCGTGGAATTTAACCCCAATAATCAAAAAACCATGGAATTGATCATTGAATTGATTTCTGCTGTAGAAATGAAAGCTTCGTTTAAGAACTTCATCTATCCTGAGAGTGCCGATCAGGATATGATGATCATAGAAGCTCAAACTACCTGGAAAAAACAATAATACAAGGTCATGAGGCTGTTTGGGGTGGTGTGAAAAGTATTGTACTCGTTTGCGCAGCTAATAAAATTCTTTTTTGAGTATTTTGCCAAAGAAAATCTGAGATTTTCTTTGGCAAAGCACTCAAAAAATAGAATCATTTAAGCCGAGCAAACCTGCCGGCCGTAAGGCGGTAGAAGTAGCTGACTTTTTACACCACCCCAAATAGCTACAGCGCTTATTTCTCTCCCACCACCGTAATACTGTAAATACTTGCCCCTGAAGCCCTGAAAGCCGCCAAAGCATCTTTGGTAATGTGTTCCAGCAACAACTCATCCGGCAGTTCGATCAGCCTTTCTTTGGGAACCCTCACATTGCGGAATCCAGTATCCTCGATAATTTTCAGATAAACTTCCTTCTGCAATGCGCCCGAAACACAACCTGTATACAGCGCCGCCGCATCCCGAACGTCCTCCGTCAGGTTTCCTTTGATCACAATATCGGACATGCTGAACGTTCCGCCTTTTTTCAGCACCCGATACACTTCCGCATATCCTTTCACCTTATCCGGCACTAAATTCATGACGCAATTACTCAACACTACATCAATGGCATCACTTTCCAGCGGCATATCCTCTATTTCACCCAAAACAAAAGATATATTGTCATAACCCAATTTGGCTTTATTCTGGTTCGCCCTTTCTATCATGGCCGGCGTCATATCCAATCCGATCACATTGCCGGACTCACCAACCATCTGCCGGGCGATAAAAACGTCATTGCCTGCGCCCGAGCCCAGGTCGAGGACCGTGTCTCCTTCTTTGATCTCAATGAATTCGGTGGGAATACCACATCCTAATCCCAGGTCTGCGTCTTTAGCATATCCTTTTAAATGATCATAGGATTCGTTGAAAGCAGTTTCTACCCCCGGCGAGCAGCAGGAAGGACCGCAACATCCGCTGTCAGCGGTAACGACTTCAGTGTACTTGTCTTTGATAACTGTTTTGATGTCTTTGTTCATGATGTTTTTTATTTGGTAGACTGCCGGTTTACAAAAAAGACGCAGCAGTTAATCACAACAATCCTCTTCATTAACCACTCTGCTGTGATAGTCGATCACATTTCCATAATTATCCGTAATGACTTCACAGCACTGTAAGATGATGTCTTTGAGTTTTTCCCGGCCGCGCTGCACCCTGGACTTTGCCCCGGAATAGGAAAGTTCAAGTCGTTCCGCCAACTCCTTCTGCGATACCCCTTCGATTTCCGTCAAATAAATAGCCTGACGATATTTTTCGGGTAGTAACTTTATGGCCTCAGGTATCCAAAGAGCCAGATCCCTGGTCATGGCATCTTCCTGGATCGTTTCATTTACAGGCAAATCATCTGCCTGATCGGGCGCAGCTTTTTGGTTTTCCTTAAAATAATCATTAACCACATTGCGAGCGATCTGAAAAGCCCACTGCAATAGTTTTTCCTCATGCCTGAGCCGATGAATATTCAGGTGGATCTTAATCAGTGTTTCCTGCAACAAGTCTTCGCTCAAGCTGTGATCGTTGACTTTTCCCAAAATGAATTTTGATAACACCTCGCTTAGTTCATTCCAGTTTTGCTGGGTCATTCCATTACTTTTTTCTATCAAGACGAACAATATGCCAAAAAGACGCAAATAAATAATACACATTTGTCAACAACATTCCAACGTACACTATAACTTTCAAAATCCGCCTCTCCCCCAAGCCGCCAAAGCGGCAACACAAACTAACATC
>CAZJQS010000007.1:0-65518 GCA_964548175.1 uncultured Saprospiraceae bacterium | reverse complement strand
GGGCGACAGCCCGATGACTGTAGACGCCAGCCCCATGACCACGGGCGACAGCCCGCCCAAAAGCCGCCAAAGCGGCAACACAAACTAACATCGGGCGACAGCCCGATGACTGTAGACGCCAGCCCCATGACCACGGGCGACAGCCCGGCACCTCCAGCGATCATCAGCAACTACCGTAAGAAAAACCCTTCCCCGAAAGGATCCTCCGGATCGATCAAAAACTCATGCATCCCAATAATATGAGCCGTTCCCTTAACCTCAGGAATAACACCCCTAAAAGGTCCAAAATCCACTTCCTCCACTACTCTACCCTCAAAAACACTACCGATGATGCTCTCTATACGCATCCATTTATCTTTTTCAATCTCCATCCTTTTATGGTGAATGGCCATCCGCCCGGATACCCCAGAGCCCGTAGGCGAGCGATCCACCTCGCCATCCGCGAATACGCATACGTTTCGGCTATCAAGACCTTCTGAAACCGGACCGCCGATAAAAATGGTCCCGTACAAAAAACTCAGATCGTCTTCGAAAGGATGCCTAACCTCCTGCTCGCTGTTCATCACCGCTTTTTTGATCAGCATACCCTTTTCAATGATCTCGACATAGCGATCGGGCGTTAGTTCCAAACCGAGTTGCCGGGCATCCACATAAGCATAAAAGGCGCCGCCGTAAGCCAGATCATAGCGGACCTTTCCGATACCTGGCAGATCTACGCTTTCGTCTAATGCGACCACAAAGGAAGGAACGCAATGAAAGGAAACATTTTTAAGCTTCCCATCTTCCAAATGAGCAAAAGCGGTGATCCGGCCACAGGGCGCGTCAATTTTTAAAGTAGTGTAGGGGCACTTCCTTTCCACCCAGCCCATTTCCAGCGCTAAGGTAGTTATGCCGATAATGGCGTGCCCGCACATGGTGCTGTAGCCTTCATTGTGTAAAAAGAGGATGCCGAAATCGCCTTCCTCGTCATTGGGCGGCAGAAGGACGCAGCCGTACATGTCGGCATGGCCACGGGGCTCGTGCATGAGGGCTTTGCGGAAGTGATCAAGGTGCTGTCGCATATACTGGCGGTATTCCAGGACGTTGTTGCCTTTTAGCTCCGGCAGACCGTCGAGGATCACGCGCAGGGGCTCGCCACCAGTGTGTAGGTCGATGGTAGATATGCGGTGCCAGGAAGGTGGTGCCGTAAAAAGTTGTTGTATTTTGATTTTGTGGTAGATTGAAGACATCTTTTGTTTATTGATGATGGTGGTGGGGGATCTATGCTTTTAGGGGCACGCAGATGCCGCGAATTTCGCAGATGTTTTTTACTAAATCTCATCATTTTATAGGCCACTTCTGCAATATAATAACTTACAATATTTTTCAGCTATTCTCTTTGAATTAACAAATTTCTGCAGCTTAATCAATTTCGGGGCGGCTTCTCTCCAGCCGAAAGAAGGAATATTTAGAATAGTCAATGGACTCTGACATCCGCGAAATCCCCGAAATCTGCGTGCCCAAAAAAATTCCCGATATCTGCTACATCCCCACGGCGCCCCTCTTTTATTTTCTTCTCTTCTTACCAACGACTCCACGGAGGACTATCGTTACTTTCTCTATTTTCACCAGGCGAACCAAAATTCCTCAGTTGGTAAGTAAACGTCAGCATCACATAGCGCTGCAGCACCGCGTTCTCCACATCCTCTATAAAAGCATCGGTTACGTTACGCTGTATGCTGTTGTTCTGCTCCAGTAAATCAAAGACCGACAACTGAAGCTCGCCACGCTCATTCTTGAACAACTTCTTCGCGATCGCAGCGTTCCACAGCCAGAAATTCTGGTTAAAATCATCCGCCAAGCCACTGAACAGCTGGTTCGCCATGCTCGTACGGAATACGATGCCGGGGCCGAAGATCAAATTCACGCCCACCTCCGTATTCTGGTTAAAATACTGCTGATTCAGTTCCGGCCGCAAGGAGTTTTCCACATAGCTCATATTGGAACGGGACGAAATCATAAAATCCACCTTTTCGCTCACGTTGCTGCTCAAGGTGACGCCAAGGCCCACCGTAGAGTTGTTGGCAAAGTTGGATTCCTCGTTGATCAAACCAGGCGTGCGCACGTAATTACCCGTAAGGCTCAGATTCAGGTTCGTTTTCATAAAATCCAAAGGAAGCCCTAAAGTTATGAAAGACCTGAGGTTCCAATAACCATCCAGATTGACCGGACGGCTCAGCTGACTTCCCCTGGGCAGGACCAGATCACCGATTACCAGGTCGTCATCCTGAGCAATATAAGTCTGATTGCCGATATAGTTATTCGTTACACCGCCGCCTACGAACGTATAAAAAACAGTAGATTTTTCTGTGTTGGTAGCAGAATAGCGCAAAAAGGCAGAATGCTGATAAGACTGCAACAACGCAGAGTTGCCGGTTCTCAGTTGCAAAGGATTGCTGTTGTCAATAACCTCCTGCAATTGAGCAATTGACGGCTCCTGAGTATTAGTCCGATAAAATAAGCGAACGTTCTTCTGCCTGGACCACTCATAACGCAGCATACCGAAAGGCAGTACATTAAAGAAATTGCGATCATATTCCAGCGGGTTTGGGAACGTCTGGTCGTTTTTCAAATCGGCAAACTCACCCGTCACGCGCATCATAAGCATCAGGTTTTTTCCCCTTACATTATAGGAAGTGGTTAACTGCTGGGTAGAATAGCTGCTGTTAAAAACATTCGACAAGGGGATGTTCAAAGCCGTATACTCCTCCGTTTCTTCTACAAAATCGAAAGTTTCCCGGTCCGAATCCGTTTTATTGGTGGATGCCTGATATTGTAATTGAAGCATTCCCCGCTTACCGACCGGCTCGGTATAAGAAAGATTGGCCGACAGGTTCCAGCCTTCGCTTAAAAGGTTAGAAAACTGATCCAGCGTATCCGCCACGGCTCTTCCTCCTCTTAAAAAGGTATTCTGGGCATACAAAAAACTTTCTCCATCGTTTTGATTATAGCCTGTCGTGACGCTGATGGAAAAGGTTCTCCTTTGTTTTTCGAAATTATGCCGATACAGAATGTTATTTGAAAAATCTACGCCCGCAAGCGCGGTATTAAACTGGTTGTTGATGCTGTTGAGCAGCACCTTTTCCACGGCAGTTGAACCGATGGTCTCTTCTAATCCTTCATTTTCCTGTATGGTCAGCCTGGGCCGGATACGTATCTGATTGCGGTCGTTGATCTTGTAATCGATGAGGAAATTCATCCGGTGGTTGAGGTTATTCGTATTCAACACACTATTTTCCCGGTAGACCTGGCCGGAATCGGAGGTCGTAAAAAAGTCACGGTTGATGTTGGTAAAAGCGTCGTTATCGGTCTGGTTGAAAAAGTAACTACCCGACACCTCTATTTTTTCTCCCCATTTATCGGAATAGTTCAATCCTACCGCATGAGTCTGAGCGATACCATCCTGTGGCGTCACGAGGAAATCGCTGACGCCGCCGCCACGGTTCCATCCGCCGCGTCCGCGAAAGCCACCGCGCCCGCCACGAGAAGAGCCGCCGACTACGCCGAGCAGATCTTCGGTGGCAAAGTTTTGCTGGTTGATGTTATTGGTCTGGGCAATAATGGACAAGCGCATATCTTTGTTAAAAAAGTTCAGGCTAGCGCCTGCCCGGTAGCGGTTTTCGTCTTCATCCGGGCCATATCCGGCATAGACTTTCCCGAACTGGCCGTTGCGCATGTCTGTCTTGGTGATGATGTTGATGGTTTTGGTGGTATTGCCGTCATCGAAGCCCGTAAACTGTGACTGATCGGATTGCTGATCGAATATCTGTATTTTTGAGATCACCTCAGCCGGCAGGTTTTTGAGGGCAGCCTGAGGGTCATTGCCGAAAAATTCACGCCCGTCGACCAACACTCTTCCTACGTTTTCGCCCTGGGCCTGCATCTGGCCATTTTGCATGACTACCCCGGGCATCTTTCTCAGCAGGTCTTCTGCATTGGCATCCGGGTTAGTTTTGTAGGCGCCTGCATTATATTGAGTGGTGTCCCCGATTTGCTTTGCCTGCGGCATTTTTTCTTTGACGACCACCTCATCGAGCTGTGTAGCTCCCTCCTGTAAAGCAATACGGCCCAGGCGGACAGCTTCTGTTCCGACTTCCAATTCTTGTTTGTAGGTCTGATACCCCAGGTAAGTGATTTCCAGCAAATAGGAACCGGGGGGGACATTCCTCAATAGAAAGATGCCTCTTTCATTGGTTACGGTCGCCATGATTTCCTCACCGGAAGTGGGGACTTTTAGAGCGGCATGGGCCCCAATCAGGGGAGATTCATCCTTGGCGTCGATGACCATACCAAATATGCCGGTGGTTGCATCTCCTCTCTGCGCCAGCGTGAGGTTTGTTATCGAGAGGAAAAAAAGGAGTGTAATGCAATATCTCATACTTATTTGTATTTAAATAAATTTCTCATTAGACCACAATTTGAGCTTATTTTTTCCCTACGGGGCATGACTTTTATTCTCTTTTCGGGAAAAAATGACGTGGAGGGGAAAAGGATAGACCTAGAGGAAATATTTTACCTTTTTTCGTACACAAAAACTTCTTTTCCCATAGTCTTTACCAAGGTATACTCCTCATTCAGCCAGTCCATTACAGGCAGGTAGGCATATGGTTTTTTCATGAAAACATATTGAGGAGCAATGGACTGCAGATCTCTAAGGACCTTTGCCTGATCGATCATTAAAGCCTGAATATGATTTTCATTCCAGATCAGGGAGGAATGAACGTATGGTATAGGACTGGGGTGATCCGTCAGAAAGTACAATACCTGTTCATAATTACCGATGTAGAAAGTCTGGTCCTCTTTCAGGTTCTCCTTCAAAAATTCAGCCAGCACTCTGGGATTGTCCGGTTTGTCGAAATAATCGATCTTTTGGAAAAAACCATTCACCAGCAACAACAACCCCAACAGGGGAAGGCCAATTCTTTCTGAAGTGACCGCCCGTAACCAGCGGGGCCTTTCCGGTAACGATAAATGAAAAAAAGCGCCCGCCAGAAAACTCAGCGGCAGCATTACCTGGATGCAATAGTGCGCAAAAAACTTTCCCGGCAGCAATACCACGATCCAGACCAGCGCCATCCACAACCAGCTGAGTCGCTGAATCGATCCTTTTATTTTGCTGGAAAAACCTGCCAGGACGGCAAAAAGAACGACCGGAAAAAAGCGCAGATTAAAGTCGAAGAAAAACTTCACATAATCAAAAAAGACCGCCGCATCCGGATAACGACTACTGACCCTGAAAGTGTAGAAAAAGAACGCTTCCAGTTGGCCAATACTTTGGTAATAGCCTAAGGTCAGGGTAAAAGGAATTAAAAACCCGATGAGCATAAAGGAAGCACGAATGACCGTCTGGCCCCATTGCACCTCCTTTTTCGCCGCCATCCAGAGCATGAACAAGCCGAAAGCCAGAGCGTCAAAAGCAACCACGTACTTAATAATGAAACCTACTCCTAGCGATAGCCCTGCCAACAGGAAGAGCCAAAGTCTCTTTTCCCCTATCCACATCCACAATGCCAGGGCGGTGAACAGGTTGTAAAACGTTTCGGTGTTCGGAGATACGCCGTAGTAAGTAAAGATCGAGTTCAGGACCAGGTAGATGACACCCGAAGCTACTGCCGCCAGAGAAGAACTGCCGGATTTCAGGTGGCTCTTATAAAGAAAAAAGGCCGTAAGCGCCAGTACAAGAGCAGCTGCAAGACGCAATAAAAAGATGCTTTTTCCCACCAGCAGTTGCAATCCCGCGTAGATCAAAAAAACGCCGATCGGCTTTGGATCGATCACATCAATGAAATAGGTCTGTCCATTCAGCAAGGCCTCTGCAATGACGAGATAAGTCGACTCATCGTGGTCGATAACGGAAGGGAAGAAAGAAAAAAAGCGTATCCCGATGGCCAAAAGGATAAAAAACAAGAGACTACCCCAGGCAGAACGTCCAATAGCTTGAAGCATAGTCGGCTTTTCGTGCAAAAAGTGTAAACCCAGACAATGATCGGTATTTTTTTTTGGAAAAGGAAAACAACCGCATTTATGATCAGTGTCAAGTGATTTTTTTAACTTGTATGTTCAAATCGAAAAAAATATTTACATGAAAAAAAACCGGCGCTCTCTCCTCCTTATTGTACTATTATTTTTTTTCCCTTTTTTAATTTTTCCTCAATCGTCCAATTTCGACCTGGTCTTGAAAGGAGGTCGCGTCATAGATCCTGAGACCGGCCTGGATGCCATTCGCAATGTAGGTATCAGAGGTGATCGAATAGTAGAAATATCAGAAGCCGACCTTCAGGGTAAAGAAGTGATCGATGTATCCGGCCTAGTGGTTGCGCCAGGTTTTATTGACCTACATGTGCATGGGATGACCAATGCCGCCCATATCTACCAAGCCAGAGACGGCGTCACCACAGCGTTGGAACTGGAAAGCGGGATACCATTTTTGAAAGACTGGATCGAGAGCAAAAGAGGAAACACCATTGTGAACTACGGTGCTACGGTCCCACACGCAACCATCAGAGCACTGTCTATGGGTACGTACAACCACTATTTTGCCGAAGCGAAGAAGATACTAGAAGCGGAAGGGATCGAAAGTCCGAATCTGTCCAAAATAATGATCAACCTGGCCAGAGCCAACTACCAGTCACTTTCCCAAAGAGAGATCCTGGCCATGAGCGAGATGATTCAAAGCGAACTACAGGCCGGGGCCCTGGGCATTGGCGTTCCGGTCGGATACTATCCTGGCGCCACCCACGGAGAAATTTTCAAAGTTTATGAATATGCAGCTCAGAAGCAAGTACCTGTCTTTTCCCACACTCGCGGATTCGGCATGCCTGGCATACAAGAAGCCATTTCCAATGCCGTCACTACCGGCGCTCCCCTTCATATCGTACACGCTAACAGCCTTTCCCTGGGAGAAATTCAAACTACCCTGGACATGATAGCTTCCGCTCAAAAACGAGGCCTGGACGTAACGACAGAGGTTTATCCTTATACTGCAGCTTCGACTTCGCTGGAATCCTCCATCTTTGATGAAGGCTGGCAGGAAAAGCTCGGCATCAGCTATAGCGACCTGCAATGGGAAGCCACGGGCGAGCGATTAACAGAAGCAACCTTTAATGCCTATCGTAAACGTGGCGGCGTCGTTATTATACATATGATGAAGCCGGAGTGGATCAAAACAGGCATCGCTAATCCCCGCACCCTCATTGCTTCAGACGGCATGCCCTATGCACCGATGGCTCACCCCAGGACGGCCGGCACTTTCTCCAGAGTACTGGGCAAGTACGTTCGGGAAGAAAAAGTGATCGGACTGATGGAAGCACTGAAAAAAATGACCTTAATGCCTGCCCAAAGAATGGAGGGCATCGCCCCTTCCATGAGATTCAAAGGCAGATTACAGGTAGGCGCCGATGCTGATATAACGGTTTTCAACCCTGATACGATCATCGATAAAGCGGACTTTAAGGGTTTACAATTTTCAGAAGGCGTCGAACATGTATTGGTCAATGGCTTTTGGGTAGTAAGAGACGGAGAAAATGTGAAAGGTGTATTTCCAGGAAGACCTGTCTTGGGCAAATTCAGAAGTCAATAGAAGGAAAAATCAGGCCTTCACTTACTTCCTCCTTCCATAATACAAAATAAAACCTAACCATGTCATCAAAAGAAAAAAAGTACCTAACCATACATTACAAAGGATATTTAGATCTGGATAAGATCCTCGATGCCCAGCACTTGAGATCAGCGGAGCTCGATGAAAAGCCCGCCCATGAAGAAATGCTCTTTATCATCGTTCACCAAAGCTACGAGTTGTGGTTCAAACAGATCATTCACGAGCTGGAAAGCGTCATCGATCTATTCCGACAGCAAATGGTCGATGAAAAGAACATGGGCCTCTCTGTGACGCGCCTGGGCCGCGTCATTGAAATATTCAAGCTGCTGATCGAGCACATCCGCATCATGGAAACCATGACGCCTTTGGATTTTCTCGACTTCCGCAACTACCTCTTCCCAGCCTCCGGCTTTCAAAGTTATCAGTTTCGCAAGATCGAGAACCTCCTGGGGCTGCCCGAAGAAGAACGGATGACCTATCATGGCCACCATTACGCGGCCTTTTTCTCCGAGGAAGAGCAGGCCGAGCTAAAAAGGATCACTTCGGGGGGAAATTTATTTGAGGTGGTGGAAGACTGGCTGGAGCGAACTCCTTTTCTTCATTTCGGTGAATTCAAATTCCTCGAACTTTACAAGGCAGCCGTTCACCGAATGATCGAAAAAGAGCGGAAAGCCATTACCGCTTCTACTTATCTCAGCGAAGAGGAAAAGGTCATGCGACTGAAGATGATGGGCAGCACGGATACTTATTTTAAGACCATCCTGCATCCTGAGATCCATCAACAAAGAGTGAAAGAGGGCAAGATCAGGCTGAATTACAAAGCCACCATCGCCGCACTGATGATCAGCCTGTACAACGAGCAACCCCTGCTGCAACTGCCCTACCGCTTTCTGCTGCGGCTGATCGACATAGACGAACTGCTCACCACCTGGCGATACCGCCATGCTCAGATGGTGCAGCGAATGCTGGGAAGAAAAACCGGAACGGGAGGGTCTTCCGGACATGAGTATTTACACGCCACCGCTGTAAAACACCATATTTTTACCGATTTGCATAATATTTCTACCTTACTCATTCCAAGATCCGAACTGCCGGATCTGCCGGAAGAGGTGGAACAAGAGCTTGGATTTTATTATTCTGTAAATAAGAGGAAAACAACTTAATTATGAAAAACCTATTGTACGCCGCCATTTTCGGCGCCGGTTTATGGATCATCACTGAAATTATAGAAATGGGTTCCTCTGCTGGTGCTACCTCCCTAAGTTTGTGGTTAACTACCTTATGGCACCCGATTCTGGCCATCGGCTTTTGGGGGCTGCACAAAGTGCAATCACCCGGCAAAAACATGCTGAGTACAATAGGGGCAATTTTGATCATCGTTACGCTGCTGGCCTTTGCGCCCGTCTCCATGATCATAATGAGCACTTCGGTTTCTTCCTTCGCCGAATTTATGCAGCAATATCCCATCTACCAGGTATTTGGTGTCCTTTCCTTAATGGGATACATCTTTTTCGGCATATCGATCCTACGCACGAGATTCTATCCATCCTGGATGGGCTTTGCCCTGATGTTGTCGGTATTGCTGGCCATGGTGCAGACTTTCGGCCAGCTGGCTGAAGTATTGCAGCATGTGGCTTTTATGGCGACTTCTATTGTGATCATCAATCTGGCGTTGTTTGGAATTCGGTCGATCAACAAACAAGAGTAACTCCTCAAAGCTATTTTTGCCTCCACTGTCTGACCCGGCTGTAACTTTCTTCGATCCGGCTCCTGGAAACCCGGCCTTCCTCCACCAGCTTTTTGATGGCGCCAAAAGCTTTCCCAGGCAATTCCGGGTCGTAATCCACTGTAGCTGAATTATTGGAAAAAAGCAGGATGTCCACACCGGCATTTAAAGTCAGTTCGATGCCTTTTTCAAAGCCAAAATGCTCAGTGACGGCCCCCATTTGCATATCATCGGAAAAGACAAGCCCCTGCCAGCCTAATTCCTTTCTGAGTAAGTCGGTGACGACCTTTTGGGAGAGTGTCGCCGGCACAGTGTCCCAGTCGGCATTATACACGTGCGCCGTCATGACCGCGTCAACGGCAGCATTTGCAATTAACTTTTTATAGGGCATCAACTCTTCTTTCGTCCAGGCGCCGGTGACATCCGTGAAACCTTCATGGGAATCGCTGGTGGCGCTGCCATGACCGGGGAAGTGCTTCAGGGAGCAAAGAATACCTTCCTTTCGGTGTTCTTCGATAAAAATGCGGGCATGCATGGCGACTGAGTCGGGATCAGCAGAAAAACTGCGTTCGATCTTTCCAATTACTGGTGATTCCGGATTGACATTGACGTCCACGACCGGCGCAAAATTGACGTTAAGGCCGGCTGATTTCACCTTACCGACAATAGCTGCCGCCCAGGCCCGGGTGGAATCCTCTCGGCCGATCTCACCAATAGTTTGCGGAGAATGCGCGCCGGGATAGCCATAACGTTCTTTCAGCCGGGACACCAGTCCGCCTTCTTCATCAACGGCGATCCAAATATCCTCCCGGCCGTATTGTTTCAAATCATCGGTCAGCTGTCGCAACTGCCGGGCGGAGGTGATGTTCCGTGGCCTGGTCCTGGAAGGTACATCGTACTCAAAAAGGATCACGCCGCCCAGGTGCAGGTCCCGTATCTGCCGACAGATCAAGGAAGTATCTGAAACGGAAGCCCCTCTGAAGCCGACCATGATCAGGCTGCCGATCATGTTGTCCAGTTCATCAGTGGAGGAATGGACATCTTCCTGCGGCGTACAACGGCAAAAGCCGAGCAAGAAGAAAAGCCATAGGAAAGCGGTGGACTTTTTCATAAAAGATCATAAATTTTTTTAGCTGTCTTTTGAGCAAAACAGTATAAATTCATTATTAAAGCTGCTAAGTCTTCGCGTTCTTTGCGTCTTTGCGGTGAAAATATCCAGGCGCTGCTTTGACCTTCAATGTTACCGTCAGGCATTTCTCCGAAAAAGACCGCTCAAAAATATCATTATTAAGCGGCGCAAACCAATAGAATGCATTTGAAACTTTTTTTAGAAATTTACAGCAACAAAACTTTGAACCAATGAAATATCTGTACCTCACTTTTTTGATCGCATTCCTGGCAATGGCCATGGCCTGTCAACCTGCCGCTTCTTCAAATAACCATGAAGGCGGCGAACAAGAGGCGGACAAGGCGGCCTCCTTGGATTCTATTCCATTCGAGCGAGTCACTTATTCCGACACCATATTTACTGACCCTTCCGATCCGGAAGCGCCCATGGCGACTTACAGCGAATTCTGGCTTATTCCACAATCCGGCGTAGACAGCCTCGATCAGTTTATTATGGACATTTTACTCGAGGGAGCTGTGCAGGAACAAGGCGTAGGCCGGGTGGAAGCTCCCAGACAAGCCTTTGAGGAAGGCAAGCAGGCCTTTTTTGAAGACTTTCGGCAGGTTATGAAAGAAGCCGGCGATTTTATGACCGGTTTTGCTTATGAAACGAGCATGAGAACTGAGTGGAATACCCCACACTTACTGACGCTGGGTTTTTTCGCCTACACCTTCACCGGGGGCGCGCATGGCAACTACGGATCGAGTTATGTCACCCTGGATCTCGACAACCGGAAAAAGCTGGGGCTGGAAGACGTATTCAAACCCGGCTATGAGGCTGCGGTCACCACATTACTAGAAAAAAAGGTCCGTGAACATTTTGAAATGGCGCCGGATACGCCTCTAAATGAGTTTTTATTTGAAAATGAAATCCCCATCACCAGTAATTTTGGATTGATGGAAGATGGTATTCTATTTAATTATCCGCCTTATGATGTAGCTCCTTATGCAGCCGGAGAGATCGGATTGTTGCTTGAATATAGTGAAATTGGAGCGTATCTTAAGATGGAGATTAAGTAAAAAAAGCTTTCGCCAGGTGGCGAAAGCTTTATAGTGATTCCGCTGGGGTTCGAACCCAGGACCCCTTGATTAAAAGTCAAGTGCTCTACCAGCTGAGCTACGGAATCTTATTGTTTTATAGGCCCCTTTTTCGAAAGGCGTTGCAAATATAAAGGGGTTATTTTAAAATGCCAAAAATATATTTAAAATATTTTCAGCCTTTTTAAAATACTATAAAAAAACAGAGCAAGGGTCTGATTAGTTTCCTTTTTTCTTCTTTTTTTAAAACAAGCATTATCTTGTTGACATTGCCATTACAATGCTGTTGATAGTGGCTGCTTCTGGCCGCAGGCAGTCGGGCAAACTTCCAAAAAAGTCTTCTGATGCAGCCTCCAACAATAACCAACCATCATACCGGAGGCTTTGCCTCCAGCACCATTTTCAAGAACAACTCCTGATCAAGGTAATCGCCCAGTACATGCAAGGCGCCTACACTTTTTAAGATGTCAAAATCACGGCGGTAGCGAATACCCAGAAAATTCATTTTCAGGTTACGGGTCGTGTGCACATCCCAGATCGCGTCGCCAATATAAACCATTCTGGTTACCTTACCATCGGGCAGCTCTGTCAGCCGGATCGCCTCTTGAATGATGCTTTCGCGATTGTATTGGCCGTCGGCTCCGCTGATGGGAAAAACATCATGCCGGATGCCCACATGCTGGAGCTTCAACTCTGCCGGTCTTTTCCATCCCCCTGTGGCCACAGCGATGCTGACGTCTTCCTGTTCGGACAGATACTCGATCAAATTCCGGGCGCCGGGCACCTCTTTGAAATCCCCGGGTGCTTTTTTCCGGCCTTCACTGAGCAATTCCATATATAGCGTTTCGAACACCTTTACCTCTTCCTGCTCCGGCTTCCGGCTAAAATGCTCCTGAATGACCGTCTCAAAAATAACGGTATCTGTGACATGAGGGTAATGGCTCCAGTCAATAGAAGGAAACTTCCGTTGGTAAATCATCTCATAAGCCATTGCAAAACAAAGGCTGTCACGCCTTCCGGAATAGATCAAGGTACCGTCGAGGTCGAATAGAATTAGTTTCATGTTAGTAATTTGCTCCTGTTGTTACACAAAGGATACTAAAAAAAGGCCACGCTTTAAAAATCGAATTCCAGTTGCAATCCCCCTCCACCGATCTGTTCTTTTGACAGATTGGATACCGCAATTCCCAATAAACGAATGCGGTCATCCGGCTGAAGGTTTTCTTCCAGCAGTTGAAGAGCAGCGGTGGTCATATCACTGAGTTTTCTGATCTCGCCCCCAAAAGTACGACTGCGGGTGATGATCCTGAAATCGTTGTATTTAATCTTTAAGGTCAGGGTGCGGCCAAAATTATCTTTTTTCTCCATATGATCGAAGACAACCTGACACAGGAAAGCGATCTTTTCTTTCATATCTTCGGCCCGGGTTAGATCCTCAGAAAAGGTGCGTTCAGCGCCGATGGACTTACGTATGCGGTTGGGGTTCACCGGGCGATCGTCTTCTGCCCTGACGATTTTGTAGTAATGCAAGCCTGCTTTTCCAAACCTGCGCACCAGTTCCAGCTCGCTCATTTTTTTCAGGTCGCTGCCTTTATATATGCCCAATTTATTCATGCGGGCGGCAGTCACCTTGCCGATGCCGTGGAATTTTTCTACCGGCAGTTGCTCCAGGAATGCTTCGGCTTCCTCCGGGAGGATAACCTTCATTCCGTCAGGTTTGTTGATATCAGAAGCCACTTTTGCCAGGAACTTATTGAAAGAAACGCCTGCTGAGGCCGTAAGTTGCGTTTCTGCGGCTATTCTCTTTCGTATTTCCCTGGCAATAAAAATAGCGGAGTGGTGGCCGATCTTATTTTCAGTCACATCGAGGTAAGCTTCATCAAGGGAGAGCGGCTCCACCAGGTCGGTATACTCCAGGAAAACCGACCGGATCTGGTCGGACACTTCACGATAAACGTCAAATCGGGCTTTGACGAAAACGATCTGGGGGCACAACCGCTGGGCCGTCACGCTCGGCATTGCGGATCGAACCCCGAATCGACGTGCTTCGTAGCTGGCCGATGCCACCACGCCACGTCTGCTGGACCCTCCAACTGCCACGGGCCGCCCCCTGAGCTCCGGATGGTCGCGTTGTTCCACTGAAGCATAGAAAGCATCCATATCAACATGAATGATTTTCCGCATTTTTAGATCATTGACTGGCAACTCATTATTTTTATTCAGATATTTAAGTAATATTGGTAATATCCGATTCCGAAAGCCACATGCTGTCTTTGGGGCTTTTTCAAAAAAAATTTGATCAGTTGCGTCCGGCCATACCTTACAGCTAAGATCAAAACATCCTCCTCACGTTAGACGCTAATAACAAATCATGAGAAAAATTCAGATAAACAACTGAATAACATTGAATTGTATTTTTTTTAATTAAAAAATACGATCGACAAAGCTTAAGCACTGTATTTATTTTACCCCATAAAAAAATACATTTTTGCAATGTAAAAAAACATTCGCCATGAAAACTATCGCCAACCCAATTGTAAAGTATTTGAACGAGCTATCCATATTCAATGCGCTGGACGCCAAAGATCGCTCGTTTTTGGCTGGTCATACACAACGTAAGGTCATCCCCAAGTACAGCCTGATCTACGAATCGGGAGAAAAGTCCAATTCCATTTATTTTCTGGTCAGAGGGATGGTAAAAATAGGCAATCTTGGTGTGGAGGACAGGGAAGTGATCAAACGTATCCTGTACCCAGGGAATATGTTTGGCGAGCTGGTGCTCTTTGGGGAGCAGCAACGGCAGGATTACGCCAAAACCATGAGCCAGGAGTGTGAGGTTTATCAGATGGACTCCAGGGTAGTCCATCGCCTTATGCAGCACAATCACGATCTTTCCCTGAACATGCTGCACTGGATCGGAAGCCGTTTAAAAACAATGGAAAGCAAGCTGGAATCCATGGTTTTCAAAGACGCCCGCACCCGGATCATTGAATTTCTGAAGGAATCTGCCGACAATATCGGAAGAAAGGTCGGGTATGAAATGCTGATCAAACATTCGCTGACGCAGCAGGATATTGCCAATATCACGGGCACATCCCGTCAGACGGTAACAGCTGTGCTCAATGAGCTACGCAAGGAAAACCTGATCCATTTTAACAGGAGAAGTATTCTGATCAGGGATCTTTCAAAATTATCTTAGACTGAGACTTCTCCCGGTCATAAAGGACTTCCACGCGCATTCCTTCCCTGGCGGCGGCTGTATTGGGAAAGACGGACCGGGCTTCTTTTTCAAAGATGCTGATGTCCTTATGTCTGCTGGAATAATGCCCTAACAACAACATGGAAGCTTCGGCTTTCAACGCTATAGAGGCTGCTTCTACGGTGGTGGAATGCATAGTCACTTTAGCGCGCTCGCTACTGTCTGCCAGGAAGGTAGACTCATGATAAAGCAAGTCCACACCTTTTACGTAAGGCAGAATTGATTCGGAATAGACGGTATCAGAACAATAGGCATAGGAGCGTGGGGGTGAAGGCGCTCTTGTCAGCTCTTCATTTGGAAGGACCGTTCCATCAGAGAGCACTACATCGCTGCCCAGCTTAGCAGCTTTTATCTGGAGGACATTTAAGCCATATTCCTGGATTTTTCCCGGCAGGATATTCAGTTGGCGTTCTTTTTCCTTAAACAGGAATCCCTGGGTAGGTATTCTATGCAGCAGGGGGATGGAATAAACTTCCACTACTTCATTTTCAAAGAGTAGGTAATGGTTTTCCGGATCAGTAACGTGAATATCCAGCTCATAGGTTAAAATGGTATGGCTGCATTTCAACTGAATTTCGATCAGTTCGCGTATGCCGGGCGGAGCGAAGACATCGAGCTTTTGGTCTCTGCCCAAAAGGTTAAAGGAAGTGAGCAGTCCGATCAGGCCGAAGACATGATCACCATGCAGATGGCTGATGAAAATCTGGTTGATCTTATGCCTGCGCACCTGGAAATCAAGCATACGCGCCTGGGTGCCTTCTCCGCAATCGATCAGAAAAAGGTAGTCACAAACATTAAGCACCTGAGCCGTAGGAAATCTTCCATGGGCGGGAAGCGCAGAGTTCGTCCCCAGAAAAGTCAGTTCAAACGTCATTTCATTCAACCTGCTCACTAATCTTCGTCCTCAGATTCGATCTCCCGTTCGATCTCTTCCATGAATACGTACTCTATGGCTTCCTCTACCGTAGGGACGATGGCCAGGACGGTATCCAGACGAGAGATCTCTATTAGTTTGTTGACGCTTGGATGGACGATGCCGGTTAGCACGAAAGAGCCCAGTGCTTTCCAAAGACGGTTAGCTGTCAATATTGCACTCAAGCCTGACGAATCGACATACTTCACTTCAGACAGGTCAAAAATGAGGTTTTTTACTCCTTCATTAGACAAAATGACAAACTCTGACTTTAGCTTCGGTGCGATAATGGAGTTCAGATTATCTTCTTCTAACTTAAAAACAGCGTATTTTTCCTCTTTATTTACAGCATATTTCATAAGAACACAAAATTTCAGATCAGCAATGGAAATAGGTTAAATCAAGAACTGTCGATATCAGATTACCAACTGATATTCCGCCGCCCTGTACGCTTTTAAACTTATCCTACTTTAAATGGTTTAAGATATAGAATTAGGGCGTCTGCAAAGCTATTAATTATGGAGGATTATACCTAATGATGATTAATTTTTTGCACTTTTCGCCTTTCACAAATTTTGACAAAAAAATGCTTTCATTTAACATATCAGCAACCAACAAAATACGATATCATTTCTTTTTAAGATAGCGATTAAACTTACGCTTTGTTATCTCGTTAAAAGAAACGCAGTATAAAACACAGTTGAGCTCATTTTTTTGGCTCAATTTTTGATAAGGGAAAGGCAACTTTGAACTGCTCTGTCGACCTTAACAAGATTTTTGAAACTTAGAACAGACAACCTTTGTTTTCTAAGATAATTCAATTAATATTGTTAGGCAGGTTTTCAGATCATCTCGGAGGCACCCCTCTATCCATTTAAGTCATCATCAATAGCCCTCTGGGAAGAGGTGACAAAGTATGGATTCGAACGTCGCATAGTTTACAAAACGAAACCTAAATTTTCATTTCTTTTCTAAGAGGTTTTCCAGGAAAAGAATACAAGAGAAAGGACAAATTATGAATAATAGAAGATTTTCACCCAAGGTCAAGCAGGTAATTTCCAAGAGCAGGGACGAGGCCATCCGCCTCGGTCATGACTTCATTGGAACGGAACACTTGCTGCTTGGTATCATGTCAGAAAAGAACGGACTGGCGGTGAAGGTTTTGGAATCTCTGGATATTGACGCCTCTGAGCTGAGGCAGACAGTGGAAGATTCCATACAACGGATCCCAGCCGGCAGCACCAAGCTTAATGTAGGCAACCTTCCTTTGAACAAGCAGGCTGAAAAGGTGCTCAAAGTAACATTTTTGGAAGCTAAAATGCTCAAGAATGAAGAAATCTGCCCTGAGCATCTTATACTTTCCATTCTCAAACACAAAGAAAATCCAGCCTCCAAGATACTGCAACAGTATGATGTAGATTACGATATCTATAAAGCTGAATTGGAGTACGTACGCCAGGAACAGGACTTCTCTTCCAAAATCGATCCTTACGCACAAGCGCCCTCCGACCAGGATGATCCTTATGAAGAAGAGGAAAGCCAAAGCCGGGGCTATCAGCAGCGCAAAGGCAATACCAAATCCCGTACTCCGGTACTGGATAACTTCGGCCGCGACGTGACCAAGCTTGCGGAAGAAGATAAACTCGATCCGATCATCGGAAGAGAAAACGAGATCGAAAGAGTCTCTCAGATCCTAAGTCGCCGGAAAAAGAATAATCCGATCCTTATCGGAGAACCCGGCGTTGGTAAAACGGCTATCGTGGAAGGACTGGCCTTGCGCATCATTCAGAAAAAAGTGTCTCGCACGCTCTTTAACAAACGCATCGTCATGCTCGACCTGGCGGCCCTGGTAGCCGGCACCAAGTATCGCGGGCAATTCGAGGAGCGGATGAAGGCCATCATGAATGAGTTGGAAAAATCAAGAGACGTCATCCTTTTCATCGACGAGATCCACACCATTGTGGGCGCCGGCGGCGCTACAGGTTCGCTTGATGCTTCTAACATCTTCAAACCTGCGTTGGCCAGAGGAGAACTGCAATGTATCGGTGCTTCTACCCTGGATGAATATCGCCAGCATATTGAAAAAGACGGCGCACTTGATCGCCGGTTCCAAAAGGTACTGGTAGATCCGCCTTCAGCAGAAGAAGCCATTCACATACTCGAGAACATTAAGCCTAAATACGAAGAATTCCACAACGTCACTTACTCTGACGAAGCCATTAAGGCCTGCGTCAAACTGAGCGACCGGTACATCAGCGACCGCTTCCTGCCGGACAAGGCCATCGACGTCCTGGACGAAGTCGGCGCCAGAGTGCACCTGAAAAATATTCACGTACCTAAGCATATAGAAGAACTGGAAAAGAAGATCGAAGAGATCAAGGAACAGAAAAACCAGGCAGTAAAGAACCAGCAGTATGAAAAGGCTGCCGACCTCAGAGACAAAGAGTCCAAACACGTCAGACAGCTTGAATTTGCTAAAGTACAATGGGAAGAGGAAGCCAAAACAAAGAGATACCCGGTCAGCGATGAAGATATCGCTGAAGTGGTGTCTATGATGACCGGCATCCCCGTCCGCCGGGTCGCTCAAAACGAAAGTAAGAAACTGATCGGCATGAATGATGACATCAAAAAAGTCATCATCGGGCAGGATGAGGCCATCAACAAGATCACCAAGGCGATTCAGCGGAACCGCCTCGGGCTGAAAGATCCCTCCAAACCCATCGGTTCTTTTATCTTCCTCGGTCCTACCGGTGTGGGTAAAACGGAACTGGCCAAGGCGCTGGCGCGTTATATCTTTGATTCTGAAGATGCCCTGATCCGCATCGACATGAGCGAGTACATGGAGAAATTCTCCGTCAGCCGCCTCATCGGCGCGCCTCCGGGCTACGTGGGCTACGAAGAAGGAGGCCAGTTGACCGAAAAAGTCCGCCGCAAACCTTACTCTGTTATTCTGCTGGATGAGATCGAAAAAGCACACCCTGATGTCTATAACATATTGCTTCAGGTGCTCGACGATGGTCAGTTGACCGACGGGCTGGGTCGTAAGGTGGATTTTAAAAATTCACTGGTGATCATGACCTCTAACATCGGTGTTCGTCAGCTCAAAGATTTTGGGCAGGGCGTAGGTTTTGCCACGCAGGCCCGCCGCGAAGCAGCAGAAGATCACTCCAAGTCCGTCATCCAGAATGCCTTGAAGAGAACTTTCTCTCCTGAATTCCTAAACCGGATCGATGACGTGGTTATCTTCAACAGCCTAGACCAGGATCACATCTTCCAAATCATCGACATTAGTTTGGAAGACCTTCACAAACGCCTGGAGGGCATGGGATACAAACTCACCCTTTCTGAGGAAGCTAAAAAGTTTGTCGCCGAAAAAGGTTACGACCCGCAATTCGGTGCACGTCCACTCCACCGCGCTATTCAAAAGTACATTGAAGATCCGCTGGCGGAGTTCATACTGAATGAAGGCCCCGTTGAGGGAAGCGTTCTGGAAGCTCAACTCAATGAACAGGGTGATGGATTAAAGATCATGCTGAGTAAAGAAATCAATACAGACGTCAAAAAATAAAGGCTCAGCCTACGCATAAAAGTACATCTGCCGGCCGGCAGATGTACTTTTTTATTTTTTATCCCGGCAGAATGGAACTATTATACTCTTTTCTGCATTTATCTACTTATAGGCGTTTCGCGTATACTTGAGCCCAACACCTGTATATACTCAAACTTATTTCTTAATTAAAATAAAAACTTTTGGCGAAAAAAGGTAAACGAAATTTTAACAACAGAAGACCACAAAAAGAAGAATACCGGATCAATGAAAATATCCGTATTCCTGAAGTCAGACTTGTTGGCGATAACCTGGACGAAGTCAGTACAATAGCCGGCAAAACTGTTGAATCCGGCATCTACCCGACTCGGATAGTCAAACAATGGGCCGATAATATGGAACTTGACCTCGTTGAGATCTCTCCCAAAGCCAAACCTCCGGTTGTCCGAATCATCGACTATAAAAAATTCCTCTACGACAAAAAGAAAAAGGAAAAAGAAATCAAGGCGAAAGCCGTCAAAACCGTCGTAAAAGAAATTCGATTTGGTCCGAATACAGATGACCACGATTTTGACTTTAAGCTCAAACACGCAAAAAAGTTCCTCGAAGATGGTGCTAAAGTTAAAGCTTATGTACACTTCAGAGGGCGAACCATCGTGTTCAAAGATCGCGGCGAACTACTGCTGCTCCGTTTCCTTAAAGAATTGGAAGAGTACGGCTCTGCAGAATCCCTGCCTAAAATGGAAGGACGCAGAATGATCGTGATCTTATCACCGAAAAAAACCAAGAAAAACTAGCAGGCTTTCGATAAAATCGCTACATTTGCATTCCGTTTGAATAAAGATATGTACTATGCCTAAGATGAAGACACATTCCAGTGCAAAGAAGCGTTTCAAGCTCACTGGATCAGGAAAGATCAAGCGCTTTCAGGCGAATACTTCCCACCTGATGCGCAAAAAAAGCAAAAAGGCTAAGACCCGTTTGTCCGGTTCTACTCTTGTGAGTCAAGCCGATGAGAAAAGGATGTTGTATTTGCTTTGTAAAAAATAGCATTTCATTTGTTAACAAGCCCTGCAGGCGCAAAGCGTTCCTCGAGAACCCCTGTACGGCGTAAAACAATCAGTGGTATGCCACGTTCTGTTAATTCCGTTGCGTCCAGAAGAAGACGCAAAAAAATATTGAAAGCTGCTAAAGGCTATTTCGGCGCCCGCAGCAATGTCTACACTGTAGCAAAGAATGCCGTTGAAAAAGGTTTGCAATACGCATATCGCGACCGGCGAAACAAAAAGCGCGCCTTCCGGCGGCTTTGGATCGCCAGGATCAATGCCGGCGCCAGAATGCACGGCTTGTCCTACTCTCGTTTCATGCACCAGCTGAAGCAGGAAAACATCGACCTGAATAGAAAAGTTCTTGCTGATCTGGCAATGAATCATCCTGAGACTTTCAAGGCCATCGTCGATAACGTGAAGAAATAATTAGTCGCTTTTACAAGAAAAAGGGCTGCCTCTACACTTTGGGGCAGCCCTTTTTTTTATGCCGCCTCCACCGTCCGTCCAGAAATAATTTCCCCCGATCAATCGTTTAATTACAGAGCTTTAAAATTTAACGCCCTTACAGCTTTTCCAACCCAAAAAAAACTTATATTTAGAAGGCTTAACCCAAATGATCACAAAACATTCCATATGAAGAGTACATTCTTTTTATTGTTCAGCTTTCTTTTGCTATTCACCCAATGCAGCAGCCCCCAGACCAGCACGCTTTATTCTAAACAAAGCCCTGTTCTCGATCCTCCAGAGAACCAGCCTCCTGCAGATCCCGCGTCTTTTCAACGGGCCATCCTGAAAGAAGTCAACGCCTGGCGACAGAATGGTTGCAAGTGCGGTGGTAAAAAAATGGCCCCCACCCATCCGTTGACCTGGAAT
Organism: uncultured Saprospiraceae bacterium; assembly: GCA_964548175.1. GTDB lineage: Bacteria > Bacteroidota > Bacteroidia > Chitinophagales > Saprospiraceae > JANQPA01. The sequence goes on along the minus strand of CAZJQS010000007.1, from coordinate 44,310 downwards.
GAACAGCTTAGGCAAGCTGCAGAGGACCATGCCATAGATATCGCTTCCCGACAAGTGCTCGACCATACCGGAAAAGATGGAAGCCAGGTCTGGGACCGGGTCACCAAAACCGGCTATTCCTGGCAAACCGTAGCGGAGAACATCGCCTACGGCTACTGGGATATCAAAAGCGTCATCCAGGGTTGGGTCGATAGTAAGGGACATTGCCTGAATATGATGAACCCAGATTATCACGAAGTAGGCATCGCCCAAGAGAAGGACTATTGGGTAATGGTGTTGGCAAAGGGTTTGTAAGGCTTTTTTCTTAAGGAAGGCATTCAAAATCTTTCTTCTGCTAGACCAGCGTAAAAATGATTTGCTTTGCGAATTACACTAAAACCAAAATAAATATTTGGTGAAATCATAAAAAGATAGTACATTACTTTCATATTATTTTTTAATATGGATCATCAATCCAACCCAAAAAGTAGTATCCTTCTTTTTTCTACTTACATCTCCTCACTATAACAGATTTTAGTCTCTCTACTTGTCCAGTTTAAAGGCACAAGACAATTCAAAGTTAGTCAAGCTTTTCAGAATAGGTATTAAACAAGATCCTAAAACCTGAAACCAAATGATATTCAAGTCAATTGAATTTATTCGAAGAAACCTCAATGAATATTTCGGCAATGTAATCAGTACAGCCTCCGGAACGGGTAATCTATCCCCCGTTCGACTCGGCAATATTGCCTTTATTGAAGCTATTGAAACGACCTATGAGGTTGAGGATGACCGGCTCTATCTTTCATTAGTCAATATTCAGGAGGAAATGACCCTTAAAAACAGACCCGCGGTCATAAAGAATTCGTTGAGTGATGCCTCAGAATACAGAAATCCTCCCCTTCCGCTGAATTTATACCTTTTAGTATCTGCTTATTACGTTTCCTACAGCAACGCCTTGCGTATGCTGTCTCATACCATTGCATTTTTCCAGGCCAACAACCGGCTTTCATTTATCGACAACCCAGTTGAGGACGAGGATTTTACAGATAACTCTGAAGATTATACTTTTAACGAGACCGACAGGAGAAAAATCGACCTGTCCATAGAACTTATGTCCCTAACCTTTGAGCAGATCAATCATCTTTGGGGAGCCTTAGGTGGCAAGCAGGTTCCCTTCGCGCTGTATAAGATCAGGCTGGTTGAAGTTGAACTCGAACAGCTGCAGAAAGGTGGAGGGCTCATCAAAGAAATTCAAACATAAAACCCATTTTTTTTATCCCAAAAAACATGAAATTAACCTATAATACCCTGGCTAAAGTGGTCATCCTGAATGATTATTACCTCACTGGTGCTACCGGTGATAATGAGAGCATTTGGTATCCAGGGTATTCGGTATGGAATGATCTTCGCATCTTTCCAACCGCTGAGACGCAAAGGACGCTTAGGGACTACCGGCTCCTGTTTAAACCTACAAATGATGGATTCTCGCTGCTAGCCACTACCCTGCCTTCCGAATTATCATCCGGGGATCGAAGAACCACCGTTTTTCTGGATCAAAACATCAAATTCACCTTTTTCATCGCCCTGAGCAATCCCAACTTTGTCAATTTCACCAACCTGCGACTCGATAATTTTAACCAACATATCTTCTACTTCCATAACTTAACCGGGAACGATATTAATTATAATGTGTCTGAAAACGGAGGGACCATTTCCATTCAAAAGCTATTCCTTTCACAAACACTTTTGCCGCATCAAAATACTCAGGATTATTTACTGGGAGATCTCATCTTCGACGGAACGAACGTACTGGAAGCCGTCACAGCCAATTCAGGAGCATTCCAATCCAGCAACTGGGAAGATGTGGATGAGAATATAGACGCCAGATATGTTTCTCAACGAGACCGGAAACTTAAACAAGGCCCCATTTTTTCCTATCAACAGCCTAATTCGTTCGCTGCATCCAATACAACTGTAGGGTTTGAATTAAAGGATGCCGCCCTGAATCAATCCATCCAACTGAATCATGGCAATTTAATACAGGATCACGTCAGGTATCCGTCCAGCCCTTTGGAGGACTTAAACGCCAGGCTTTTCTTATCTCATATCCCGCCGGGCTGCTATGAGTTGACCATATCCGACCCGTCGGCTCCCTCTACCGCTGAATTTTTCCTGATCGATCCGATTCAGTACCCTTCCGTTTTTGGCGCCATTGAATTAGTGGCCAGGAGTCCTCTTGATGATTTTCAGTTTGTGGAGTATCAGTCTGATGCTGTCAGGGTAGAGAGCATTTTGCGGCCCAGGCGGTTTGAGATCCGGTTTAAAAACAGAACCACTGTTTGGGAATATTACAATAAGGCAGGGAACAGAATAACGATAACCCCTGCGCCAGGCAGAAGGCCCTTGACCAAGAACTATTCCGCCTTTACGGCGAACAGCATATTATTGCCAGATCCACCCGTGGATTTGATTTACCCAGGTGATAGTGACGATTCATTGTACTCTAGAATTTACCTGAATGACAGTATAAACATCTAATAGAAACCAAAAGCTAAACGTATCATTATGCCAAGTACCTACAAAACACCGGGTGTATATGTAGAGGAAGTCACCAAGTTTCCTCCCTCGGTAGCCCCTGTGGCCACGGCTATTCCTGCCTTTATCGGATATACGGAAAAAGCAGAAAAAAACGGCGAGAGCCTGAGGAATAAGCCCACTAAAATAAGTTCGCTTGTAGATTTTGAAGCTTACTTTGGTGGTCCGCCGCCCAGGGATGTCATCATCCGCATTGACAATAACGATCAGTTCGTAAATGCAGAAATTCCTTCCACCAGCAGGCAGTATCTTTTGTATGACAGTCTTCGGTTCTTCTATAACAACGGCGGCGGAGATTGCTACATCGTTTCCGTGGGCGACTATACCAACGCCATTAGCCTGGGCAACATCACGGACCCGGTTACCAACCCCGGAATTTTAGTCGGCCTGAATGCACTGGCCAAATACGATGAACCCACCCTGATCGTATCGCCCGATGCTACTCTTTTAAGTGGAACAGGCATGTATACCTACCAACAGCAGGCACTGCGGCAATGTGCAGAACTACAGGACCGCTTCCTCATCGGCGACCTGCTGAAAAGTAATGAAACCGTAGCCGGGGAAACCTTCGATGAGCGAGTAGCCGATTTCAGAAACCGCATCGGGATCAATAATTTGAAATACGGGGCTGTTTATGCGCCTTATCAACGGACCAATATAGATCCTTTTCTGACCTTCAGAGATGTGATCCTTGGTAGAGTCGGGCAGTCCCCGGTGGACAGAACGACTTCACTAAACCTTCTTCAAAGTCTGACTTCGGATGCGGGGGTTACACAACTGCTTTATGATATTGAAAATGCCCTGACAGCCGTTGATGATTTTAATGCTTTGATCGAACCTGGAGGGAGTAGCAGTTTATTAAGCGGCACAAATCGCACCTTGGAAGCAGAGCTGCAAAACTTGTATGCAGCATTCAAAACAGAATGGGATAGTGGCAGCAACACTTTTGTGGCTTTCACGACTACGCTTAATGATCTGTATAACAAGATCAGAGACCTGTTGCATGAAATTCAGCAGCTGCAAGCTAATCTGCCTTCCGTTGTCAATACGATCAGCGTACCCTCCAACACCTCCAGTGTTGATTTTAAATTAAGCAGCGATATTTCAGATACGGCGAGTAACAATGCAGCCGACTTTGATGCGCTGATCGCAAACCATAATTTTATCTACGAAACCGGTTCCATCGATTTGTTTACGACTGGAGCGGAGCTCACCAATGCCATGGATCTGTTTGGATATACCGAAGGGCTAGGTTCTGTTCCGTTTAGCAGAGAAGGTGCTTATGCTTATGCTTCATTACAGGTTCGAAATGATATTTATACTTTAATGTACAGCACTGCGAGTGAAGGTTCGGAAGCTGTTTTAGGCCAAATGGAAGCCATTAAAACCGCTTTCTCCATAACAGAAATCAATGATGATCTAAGTGCGGCAATTGGAAGCGCCACAAATGCAGATGACGTAGAAAGCACGCTCAGTGCTCCTACCGATGATATAAACGAAACCGTTGCTTCTGCCCTTGTAGTCGCCTTTAATGATGCCATGTTTGATTCCAGTCTTGGTGGGTCGCAGGCTAATATACCTGCAGTCATACCATCTTCTGTGGCAGCGGCAGCAACAAAGGCCATTGATGATATTATCGCCATTGCGCAGGCAGCAGTTAACTCAGGGAGTGATGCAGCCACAGACATAGGAACCTTTGTGACTGCGGCCACAGACAGTGCCCTCCTGATCAGAGAACAAGTCCTTGCCGCCGCCGATGCCGCCATTAGCCATGGCAATGGGCTGATCGCTCTTTTCAACAACCTGCTAAACTCAGCTTTAGCCTACGAAACCACCTTCAACAGCAGCCTGAAAGAATCCTTTGGTCTCTATAAGACATTGCTTGCCCGCGCAGGTCAGGACTTGATGGTGCTTCCGCCGAGTGCTGCCATGGCCGGCATCTATACCTTCGTAGATGCTACCATAGGCGTCTGGAAAGCGCCCGCCAATGTCAGCTTGTCTTCCGTCAACGCCCCACATGTGATCATCAATGCCAAAGAGCAGGAAGGTCTGAACGTGGACCCCAATGCCGGTAAATCCATCAATGCCATTCGGAACTTCACAGGAAAAGGCATTCTCGCCTGGGGCGCCCGAACGCTGGCGGGTAATGACAACGAGTGGAGGTATGTGCCGGTCCGTCGTTTTTTCAATTTTGCGGAGGAGTCGATCAAAAAAGCAACCGAACAATTCGTTTTTGAACCCAACGACGCCAATACCTGGGTCAGGGTCAAAGCCATGATCGAAAATTTCCTCGTATTGCAATGGAGAGCCGGCGCCCTGGCAGGCGCTAAGCCCGATCAGGCCTTCTTCGTTAAAGTAGGATTAGGAGAAACCATGACCTCCATCGATATTCTCGAAGGTCGTATGATCGTAGAAATCGGCATGGCCGTCGTCCGACCCGCCGAGTTCATCATCCTGAGATTCTCTCACAAAATGCAGGAATCCTGATCATTTTTTCATTAAAAAACCTTTAAAACCTAGATAAATGGCTGATTATCCAATGTTAAAGTTTCATTTCCAGGTAGAATGGGGAGGCGCCAGCCTGGCCTTTACCGAAGTATCCGGCCTGGATGTAGAAACCGAACCTGTCGAATACCGGGATGGCTTGAGCCCGGAATTCCATAAGATCAAAATGCCGGGCATGCAAAAATTCAGCAATATCACGCTCAAAAGAGGCACCTTCCGCGGCGATAACGACTACAGGGCCTGGTATAATACCATAGCACTGAATACCGTTGAGCGCCGCGACCTGACCATCAGCTTACTCAATGAAGCCCACGAGCCTGTAGTCGTCTGGAAAATAAAAAATGCATGGCCCATCAAAGTTCAAAGCACCGACCTTAAAGCCGATGGCAATGAAGTAGCCATCGAAACAATAGAACTGGCGCATGAAGGGCTGGAAGTAGAACACCGTTAAGATGGCCAATATATATCCACCGCTGGGTTTTCATTTTAAGGTCGCTTTTAATGGCATCGAAAGCGAGGACGCCGACAACCGCTTCCAATCAGTGGCGGGCCTGTCGGTCGACCTTCAGTCAGAAACGATCAGAGAGGGAGGAGAAAATCGATTCGAACATGTCCTTCCTACCTTTTCCAAATATCAAAACCTGACCTTAAAACGGGGCTTGGTAAAGGACTCAGCTGTCATCAACTGGATGCTGGACGCCATCCAAAACCTGGCGGTTGATCCAATAGACATCGACATTCTTCTGCTCAACCAGGATCACGAGTCCTTACAAGCCTGGAACATCGTACATGCCTGGCCAGTCAAATGGAACGTGACCGATTTTAATGCCGAAGAAAGTAAGATCGTGATCGAAACCATGGAACTGACTTATCATTATTTCACCACTGAGTAATCAATACCATATGCCTTTGGAAATTCGCGAACTACACATAAAAGCAGTAATAAGCCCGACGGAGGGCGCCCAAAACGGCCAGAGCGGTGGCGGCGCCCAACCAGGTGGTAAGGATAGCAAAACAGACAAGATCGTCGAGATCTGTGTTGAAAAAGTGCTGGAAATCTTAAACGAAAAAGGAGAACGGTAAAACCTGAATAACCTTGGAAAAAGTAAAAATAGAAGCTTACGAAGATCCTCAATTCCAAAACAAACTGGAAGAGGGCGAATTTACGGCATCCGTCAATCCCGAAGGATACAGTTATACTTATACCGTAGAGTATGAGGATAACCAAACTCCGGGCAGCAGCGCCTCCCAGGCCCAATTCAATAGGATCAAACCCAGGGTGATCGAATTAGAGCTCCTTTTTGACAAAACAGGCGCCGTTCCAGGCACCCTTGGCTCTCAGGACAGAGAGGAACGAGCCACCAAAAGAGCCGAAGGCGTAGTACCGGAACTAGATGCTTTTAAAGACCTGGTAGTTGGTTACAAAGGCGACCTCCATCGCCCACCTTACCTGATTATCGGCTGGGGTACATTGTTGTTCAAAGGCGTTTTAGTCGACCTCAACCTCAACTATAAACTTTTTCTGCCCGATGGCACTCCACTGAGAGCCATCGCAAAAATTAAAGTGCAGGAAATAGTGGAAGAAGAGGCCAGGGTGCGAGAAGAAAATGATGAATCCGCTGACATCACCCACCAAAGAGTGGTCAGAGAAAGTGACCGGCTGGACCATATGGCCTTTAGGATCTACAAAGATCCCAGCTATTACATTCAGGTAGCTCAAGCCAACCAACTCGTTAATTTCAGAGCTTTAAAAACCGGGGAAACCCTTCGTTTTCCCCCTGTAAAAAAGGAATAATAAATGCCGAACGAAAGAACCATACCAGCTAATGCCAATGCCTCGGTCGTTACTTTTACCGTCAAGATTAATGGTGAGGACATCGATCCGACCATTAAAGTGAGCTCCATTTCTGTCAGCCGGGAGGTCAACCGCATTGCCACCGCTAAAGTGGCCGTCATCGATGGGTCCGCTTCAGAGGAAGATTTTCTGACCAATAATACGGAGCTTTTTATTCCAGGCAATTCCATTGAACTATTCGCCGGCCATCAATCTGAAGAGGACCTCGTATTCAAAGGAGTGATTGTAAAACAAAGCGTTCATATTCGGGAAGAAGGCAATTCTATTATCAAGCTGGACTGCCGGCACGAAGCCTTTAAAATGACCATCGGGAAGCAGAACCAATACTTCGTTGACCTATCCGACAGTGAGGTCTTCGAAGAGACCCTGAACGAATATGGTATTACGCCCAAGGTGGAAGCCACTAGTATCGTTCACGACAAACTGGTTCAATATCATGCTACCGACTGGGATTTTATCCTCACCCGTGCGGATGTGAATGGTAAAATCGTGATCACCGAAGATGATGGAGTGAACATCGCCGCTCCAAACGCCGGCGCCGATTCCGTGCTGGACCTGCACTACGGAGCGACCATTTTTGCCTTTGATGCAGAAATTGACGCCAGACATCAATACAAGAAAGTAGCTGCTTTTGCCTGGGATGACAATCAACAGGAACTGGTGGAAAGCGAAGCAACGGAACCTACGGTTCCAGATACCGGGAATCTTACCGGAGATCAACTATCCGATGCCCATGGGCTGGAAACCTTCAGACTTCAGCATTCCGGTCAGGTACTGGATGAAGAACGGCAGGCCTGGGCCGACGCACAACTCCTGAAAAGCCGGCTGGCTAAAGTACAGGGCCGGGTGACCACAAAAGGATACGCTGGTGTGCTGCCAGGCCAGATCATTACCCTCAATGGTGTTGGAGACCGCTACAACGGCAAGGCATTTGTGTCAGGTGTACAACACCAGATAAAAGAGGGAGACTGGAAAACAACCTTCCAAATAGGCCTCTCCTCTAGTTGGTTTGCTGCTGACTTTAAATTGAACGGACAGGATAGCTTATTCCTGATCCCCGGCATTAAGGGCTTGATGATTGGAGTAGTTACCTCCTTAGAAGGTGATCCGGACGGAGCTTTCAGAATACAAGTCAAAATACCGGTTTTAGATAATGAAGAAGAAGGCATCTGGGCACGTATGGCTTCGCTGGATGCCGGCAACAACCGCGGCATGGTTTTTCGGCCGGAGATCGGCGATGAGGTAGTCGTAGGTTTCCTCAATGAGGATCCCCGTGACCCCATCGTTTTGGGCATGCTGCACAGCAGCACCAATGTAGCCCCCATTGACAATTCGGACGACAATCATCAAAAAGGCTATACCTCCAGAAGTGAAATGAAATTCCATTTCGATGACGAAAAAAAATCAGTCACCCTGGAAACACCTGCCGGAAAAAAGATCATCGTAGACGAAGACGCCAATAGCATCAACATTGAAGATGACAATAACAATAAGATCATCCTGGACAGCAACGGAATAACGATAGAAAGTGGAAAAGATATCCTTATCAAAGCTTCCGGAAAGATCGAACAGGAATCCTCGACAGCCTTCAACATCAAAGCAGGCACACAACTCAAAGCAGAAGGCCAGGCCGGCGCCGAATTGTCTTCCGGGGCAACGGCAGTAATCAAAGGATCCCTTGTCCAAATCAATTAATTACTGAATAACTGAATTAGAAATAACTGAATAATCAAATAACCAAATACCATGGGACAACCCGCAGCAAGAATCGGAGACATGCATACCTGCCCTCTGTCGAGCCCCAATCCACACGGCGGAGGACCGATCGTCGGACCTGGCGAACCGACCGTTCTGATCGGAGGCATGCCGGCAGCCGTCTTAGGCGACATGGCCACCTGCGCCGGACCTCCGGACTCCCTTATACTGGGATCAACTACCGTATTTATTGGGGGCAAATCGGCCATTCGCGTAGGTGATAGTACGGCTCATGGAGGCGTCATCGCGGTCGGCGAATTTACAGTCTTGATTGGTTAACACTAAAAAACTAAACGCTTTGGCAGAAGAACGCGCATTTCTCGGAAGGGGCTGGGGTTTTTTCCCCAACTTCAATAAAATTACCGGATCGGTGGATACCATCGAAGGGGTGGAGGATATTCACAGCAGCCTGAAGATCCTGCTATCCACCAGACCAGGCGAGCGGGTGATGCGTCCCGATTACGGCTGTAACCTGGATATCCTGCTCTTCGAACCCATCACTACGACCTTAATAACATTCATCAAAGACCTGATCAAAACCGCCATCATCTATCATGAACCCAGAATAGAAACTGAAAAAATCGACCTGGACACCACCAATGTTAACCAGGGCCTGATCTTGATCAAGATCGTGTACAAAGTACGCCAGACAAATTCCAGATTCAATTTTGTTTATCCCTTTTATCTAAATGAAGGACCAGAGCAATAATTATGTCCCAAAAATGCACATATAAACATCCTTTAATCCTGGACGGCACCGATCAAAACAGCCGGATGCTGAAGAGCATCGACCCCACTTTCGTTCAGCTGGACGAAAAAACCATGGCAGATTATTTGCTGTTTGCCCAGAACCTGGCCCGTCATTTGAAATTTGTCAATATCAATGGTGAAGAAGACGGAGATTGGCAGAATTTCTTTGATAGAGACGTCTCCGTTATCATTGCAGAAATAGTCAATTGGCCTATTCAGCGATACTACAAGTTCATGGACCAGCGCTGGCTTAATCTTACAGACCTTCCCGCTGTTGAACCTGAAAAGAACCTCAAATTCATTTTCGACTTTATTTTCACCCAGTGCGCCCTTTTGGACAGGTACCAACAGCTTCTTCCCGAGAAAACAGGACTCAAGACTCAATTACAAAACCAGATCCGCTCTACCTTTACCACTCGATTCGGCCGTTTGCTCTCCTACTACAAAGGAGCAGTCAGTGAGGGATTGATCGATGATTCAGCAACGGACATCCCCGAACAACCACCTGTTGAGTGGAAGCTGTCTGCCGTCATCCTTGAAAAGGGTTTTTCCAGGCTGTGGACCTCTGAGGATCATCCGGACTGGCCTTCCTTTTTGTCGGCCACTACCGCCGACGCAGCCCCCTTCGGAGATCCATTACTTTCGAATGAAGAACGGATTCGCTATGCTGCTTCCTATAACTTATTGGTCTCTGCAGTAACGGCCATGCTGGAAGGGCTGGCCCAGGCAAGAAGAACGGCTGCCCGTTTTTTAAAGGAAACGCTTACCGAATGGCCCGCACATGCACCCAATATGGCTTTGTTTATTGCTTTTCTTAAGCTGTATAACGAAAGCAAAAAGGAACTGAACACCTTTACGAAGCGGCATCTCGATTTTTATTACAAGGAGGTGCTTAGAATGAATCGCAAGCCTCCCTCGCCGGCAAGAGCAAATGTCACGTTTACCTTATCAAAACCGACAGACAATTATCCCCTGAATGCTGATACGCTTTTAAAAGCGGGAAAAGACCCTTCTGGTAATCCCATTAACTTTGCAACGCTTCAGGCAACAGCTCTAAATAAAGCAACCGTTAAGGAGATCAAACAGATCTATTTTGATCCGAACGATCAATACCTACCCTACATCGGGCCGGTAGCCAATTCTTTTGATGGCCTGGGCGCCGATAACCCGGAGGGAGTGATTGGCTGGGATACCTTCGGCAATACCGATCGTCCCCTGGGTGAGTTGGGCTTTGCCCTGGCTTCCAAACTGCTCTTTTTGCAGGAAGGTACACGGACCATCGATATCCTTCTGACCTTTAAGCAGGCTCATCAGCTGGTCAACACCCAGTTGTCCGGCAATTTCATTTTGATGTTCACTACAGAAGAGGGCTGGTTGACGGTCAATAATGCAACAGTGACAAGGGACGATAATTTTAAAATTAAGATCAATGTAGAACTTGAAGGCGATCAGCCGGCTATTTTACCCTACAGCAAAGAGATCCACGGTGGGCAATTTGATACCTCCCATCCAATCGTAAAGATCCTATTGAAAAATGAAAAAAATGGTGGTTTTCATGACGTACTAAAAAAATTAAGAAGAAAGGCGCTCTCTAATATCAACCTTACCATTGATGTCGACGATTTCAAATCGATTGCCGTATCTACCGATGCAGGTCCCCAAGACCCTTCTCAGCCCTTCCTGGCTTTTGGAGCGCTTCCTAAATCCGGAAATGCTATCATCCTGGGTAGTAATGAAATATTCAGTAAGCCACTTACAGGTCTATCTGTAGGGTTAAGATGGAAGAACTATCCCGGAGCCGGTAAGGTCAGATATCCCTTTAATAATTCTGCCAGTAATCCAAGCTTCAGTCTGAACTTTCTGGAAAAGGGCATCTGGAAGAACGGTTCCCTGTCGAATGACGCATCGGAAAAACCTTTTGATGGCAGTTCGCGAACCATTACCGTCAACAATTCAGAAGGTTTTCCAAAGACAGAAACCAACTACGTTGAAAATCTTAACTTTCAAAATACCTCGCGCAGTGGTTTCATTAGACTAAAGCTTTCAGGAGATTTCGGCCATATTGCCAAGCAAAAACAATTGATCGTTAATTTGGTAGAAAAAGCGAAAGAAGACGCCACCTTAGGAACCGGCGATATATTAGATGATCCTTACACTCCGGAAGTAGAAGAAATTTATTTCAATTATACCGCCTCTACCGGCACCTGGTCTCTGAATTCAGGTACTAATTATAAAAACCGGGTCCTTCAGTACTTTCATGTAGGTCCATTTGGTGAAGCCGAGCAACATCCCAAAATATTAAGAGAAGACAAGAATGTGTATTGTCTGCCTCAATTTTACCAGGAAGGCAATAACGAAGGCGAGCTCTTCATCGGGCTGGAAAATCTTAAAGCGCTGCAGAAAGTGGCCATTTTGTTCCAGATCGTAGAAGGAAGCGCCAACCCTTTAAAAGAAAAACCGGAGGATCACGTCAAATGGAGCTTCTTATCCAATAATGTGTGGGTTCCCTTCAAAAAAGAAGAAGTGGCGGATAGTACCGACGGACTGATCAATTCCGGGATCATCACTTTTACCCTTCCAAAAGAAGCTACCACTAATAATACCCTCTTAGCAAATGGCCTGCTTTGGATAAAAGCAGGGGTCAACGAAGACATAGACCTGGTGTGCAGACACCTGGGCATCCATGCCCAGGCCGTTTTAAGTGTTTTTAAAAATAATAAGAACAATCTCAGTTTTCTGGGAACACCCCTCGAAGCAGGTAGTATCAATAAATTGGAAAAAAGAGTGCCTCAAGTCAAAAAGGTGGAGCAATTGTATCCGACTTTTGGAGGGCAGGGGCTTGAGAGCAACGCCAGGTATTACACCAGGGTCAGCGAACGACTGCGCCACAAAAAGCGCTGTGTCACGATGTGGGATTACGAAAGAATGATCCTGGAAAATTTCCCCGAAATCTTTCTGGTTAAGTGCATCAGCCATACTCAGAAAGAAGCCATAGGCGCCACCACCGAATTTAAATACAACGAGCTGGCCCCCGGTCATGTGCTGATCATTCCCATTGCGCGGATACGATCCACAGAATTGGCGGATCGCCTGAAGCCCTACACCAGTTTGGGCTTGCTGAAGCGAATTGAAAAATTCGTCTTGAAATATGTTTCCCCCTTCGTGAAGTTACATGTACGCAACCCAGAATTCAACGAATTGAAAGTGGAATGCAAAATCACCTTTCAGGGGGAACTCGACCGGACTACCTACGAAAACAGGCTCGAAGAAGAGTTGATCAGCTACCTGTCTCCCTGGGCATTTTCCCAGCAGAGGACGATTGCTTTTGGAGGAAAATGGCACGCGTCAACCATAATCGATTTTATCGAAGAACGCCCTTATGTAGATTATTTAACGGATTTCAAATTGAAACAGATCGTCAATGGAATTGAAAACGAGGTGAAGGAAGCGGTCGTAGACAATGCAAGTGCGATCCTGGTTTCCCATATCCAACACGTTTTCCATTTACCTGATCCCTGTTAGTAAAATCTTATGGAGCAGATTTTAACCATATCGAAAAATCCTAAACTTCCTGTCGGACAGGACTATGAACGGCTGCGCCAGGCCGGCATAAAATATCTCGAATCGCTGGGCACCCAGACCTGGACGGACTTCAATACCCACGATCCGGGAATAAGCATTATGGAGGTGCTCTGTTATGCCTTGACAGACCTCTCCTATCGCTCCAAATTTAAAATCAAGGATCTGATCGCCAGCAGGGACAGTGACGGCTCTGAAGAGCTGTTCTCAGCCAGATCCATCCTGCACAATGGGCCACTGACCATGACGGATTACCGCAAATTGCTCATTGACATTGAGGGCGTCAACAATGCCTGGCTTGACCCCAACGTTCCGAAATTAGAACAGGATATTTTTGCCGATTGCCTGGAGGATCGACTGACTTATGATCAAACCGATCATCCCGTTTTGCTGAGAGGACTTTACGATGTTTTTCTGGAGTTTTCCCCGGATGATCAATTCAGCGACCTAAACGACAATAAACTGTTTTTCATATTTCCTTCGGGAGATCTACTCAATTTGAAAGTCTCCTTAGCTTTTCCCAAATGGGAAGACGTAGAAGCCTCTTTTTTTACCCTCCCCATCACCAGTATCAGCCTTAACCAGCTGACTCCCGACAGCGCAGGTGAGCGTTGGCTGATCGACTTTGAGGTGGAACTGGATTCGGGAACCGAAACCATTGCTTTTAATGAAGTAGATCTTGTATTTGTGGACAAACCCAATGATTTTGACCCCCTGATCACCGATCTCCAAAACTGGCTGGATACTGAGCTGACCAGGACTGACGACAACAGCATTATGGGGGCCTTTCAGCTTCGCCTGCAACTCATAAAAAGCATTGTGGATGAATCCTTAAAAAGGTTACATGCCAATCGCAATTTGTGTGAAGACTTTTTCAGCCTCTCCAGCATTGGGGTAGAAGATGTGGGCTTTTGTGCAGATATTTCGCTACTTCCCGAAGCCGATATCGAAACAGTGCTGGCCCGGATATATTTTGAAATTGAAAAATATTTCCAACCCTCTGTAAAATTTTACTCGCTGGAAGAGCTGCTGGACGCCAAAAAAAGCACGGACGATATTTTTGAAGGCCCACCTCTAGAGCATGGTTTCATAGATACCGATGAACTAAAAAATACGGACCTAAGGTCTGAAGTCCGGGTATCCGATCTGATCAATCTTATCATGGATATTCCGGGTGTAGCAACGGTAGAAAACGTTCAGTTGACTAAGTACACCGATGACGGCCTTCCCATTCTTCCTAGTGAAGATTGGTGCCTGTCCATCAGCCCCAATCACAAGCCCAGGTTAAATATTGACAAGTCGAAGGTGTTGTTTTTCAAATCCGGCCTGCCCTTCCTAGCCAATGAACAAGAAACCCTGGATACGTTGAGGTTCCTCAAAGCAGTAGAAGAAAAAGCCAAGATCAAGGGAGGCAATCTGGATCTTCCTTTTCCTTCGGGAACCTTTGTAGACGTACAAGACTACACCTCTGTCCAGCATGACTTCCCGACTGCTTATGGTCTTGGGTATAATGAGCTGGCCCCATCCAGCACCTCAACCGTACGATTGGCTCAAAACAAGCAGTTGAAGGCCTTTTTGCTTTTCTTTGATCAGATCCTGGGCAATTACCTGGCCCTTTTATCAGAAGCTAAAAATCTGTTTTCTTTTAAAAAGGACCTCCGCCAGACTTACTTTGCCCAATTTGTGAAAGATTTTGCCGACACTTCCTCCATTTATCGTGAAGAGGTAGATCCCGCGGATCCGGAACATCCCTTCTTTACGTTGGAGCGCGTATTCTCACAAGGAGCTACTGCGGCATCGGAAGGACATCAAAAAACCTGGTCCTCTTTAATTGAGAATGAAGATATTTTTTACGACAGGAGAAACCGATTTCTGGACCACCTGATGGCCAGGTTTTCGGAGCAGTTCACAGCATATACCTTACTGCTATTTGACGTGGAAGGTAAAGCCAAAGATAAATTAGAGCTGATCGACGATAAGAGAGCATTTCTCAAAGATTATCCCATCATCAGCAGTCAGCGGGCAAAAGCATTTGATTACACGGGCCTTCGGCCGGTGGCAATGCCTCCGCCCGATTTTGAGCCGGACATTTGGGATACGGACAATGTTTCCGGTTTACAAAAAAGACTCAGCCGCCTGTTGGGCATTGACTATTTCCTCAGGCGAAATGTTTGTCAGACCGAAATCGTCATTGATCCCACCGAACCCAATGCAAAATTTAAAATTAATAACACCGATACCGGCACCACTCTTTTGAGCACCCCACAGGGAGTAACCTTTGCGACAGACGACGAAGCCAGGGAAGCAGCAGAAAAGGTAGTTGAACTGGCAAAGGACCGTGCGAATTATGATCTGCGAACCACCGTATCGGATACCTATTGGTTTGTCATCATGGATGAAGAAGGCAATCAGGTAGCCCGGAGATTTCAATACTTCACAACTACGGAGGAAAGAGATGCTGCAATAGAGGAGATCCTGTTCTTACTGGACGACGAAAGAATTTTTCTGTTCGAACACATTCTACTGCGACCCAAAAGAGCAGGCGATCGTTTGATGACGGTTTGTTTGGATGAGGATTGCGAATTCTGCGGAGAAGAAGACCCTTACTCCTTCAGGATCACGCTGGTGCTTCCCAGCTGGCCCTCCAGATTTTGGAATATTGATTTCCGGCGATTTGTTGAAAGAACGGCTCGCCTGGAAACGCCGGCACACATCGCCCTCAAGATCTGCTGGCCAGGGAAGGAACAATTCATGCAACTCCAACAGGCTTATAAGGCCTGGCTACTGGATCAATATAATGATGATGAAGACCAGGACCCCACTCTCCTGGCCGACCTAATCGACATACTAGAAGCATTACGTACTGTGTACCCCGAAGCCAAACTACACGATTGTGAAGACGGCAATGATGACAACCCCATTTTACTTAATCAAACCATTTTAGGAACATCTAAGGCCAAAGAAGATGAAGGCAACAATTCATAGCTATACGAAATTTGAAGCAGCTCAGGTATTGACGGCAGAGCAGCTAAACGGAAGGTTTAATTTTCTGGATGAGCAGATCCGGCTCACACGCACCAAACTGATCGGTGTTGGCATCTTATGCGGCTTCGAAGTGAGTAATCCTGCGCCCAATACCATCAGGATAGCACCAGGTTATGGCGTAACCACGGATGGTTACCTGATTTGCATAGCTGATGAAGACTGTTACCCGGATGAACCCAATCCAGACTGCACCCATTTTGCGGAATTTGACTTTCCACTGACGCAGGATGCTTACCCCTTATTTTACAATGATGCCGGTGACCCATACACTTTTTGGGAGCTCTTCCCCACCCCGGCCGTCAATGATGAATTTCAGCCTGACCCCCTGACGGCCGATTTCCTGGAAGATAAGATCGTTCTTTTATTCCTTGACTGTCCTGAAACCGACCTTAAGAACTGCGACCCGGATGGCTGTGAAAATGGTGGCATCCGCATCGATTTCGTGGTTAGAAAGCTTCTTGTCAGCAGGCAGGACATGATCGCGATCATCAAAGAAGCCAATAGCTTTGATGCCGACTGGCTGGAAGGAGACCTCATTAACTATATCAATACCAGAACGCGAATTTCTCCGCAGTACCTGAAAAAGTTTGACGTTCCGGCCACAGATCTGAAAACGGCGGGAGACATCTTTGAAGCCTATTACTCCTTATTCGACCCCACAGAAGTCAATCCGGTGGCGGATGCCATGGATGCGTTCAATACGGCCTTTCAACCCTTGCTGAGCGATCAGCCTAGCCCAGTCGATACCAACAAAATAAAATCCATATTTTCTGACGTACAATCCAGTCCATCTATTGGGATCCAATACTATTACGACTTTCTCAGCGATCTGATCGCGGCTTATTTAGAGCTTCAGACCGCTGCGCTGGAGGTATTGAGCGAATGTCATCTATGCAATGATCGGTTCCCCAGGCACCTGATGTTGAATAACGCGCTGGTGAGTGAACAGGTATCCCCTTCTCCCTATCGTCATTATTTCACTCCTTCAGTTGCGCTCGACAGAGCTGGTTTGGGACTTAAAAAGTTCAAACTACTATACCGCAGACTCGTCCTGATGATTGAGGGTTTTGATGCGCCCCTTTTCCAGGTAAACACGAATGGTGAGCCGGAAGATATCAGAATTACCCCCAGTCGTTACGGCAAATTTGAGCTTTCCGACAAAGCCATCCCTTATTACTATGAAAATTCTGACAGCCATCCGCTGTTTCGCTTTTGGAATTTCAAAAAAACCAGGTTAGGAGCGGCACGTCATAATTTGTCTTACCGTGCCGATCAATATAGTACCTTACCACCGGTGATACGCCCGCTCGAATACGATACCGAGTCCTATAACTTTTTCAGGGTAGAAGGACACATTGGTTTTCCTGTAGAACTGGCCGAAGCCAGGATCAATGAATTAATCGCCGGCAACAGGCTGCCCATAAAGGTCATCAGCCTGGGTACCGGTGTAGAAGGTAAAAAGAATTTCAGCCGATACATTAAAGAGCATCCCGGAATTGAACACAAAGCTGGTGTGGTCAAAGGAGGGACGCTGCTTTTGGTCTATCATGGAGTAGATGAAACAATCATAGAACCAGGAGACGGCGGCGGAGGCCCTTCTCCCGAACCAGGCGATGGGAATGTTCAGATCATTCATAATGCTTCGGACCCTCAGCTCGCTAGCGTCAAAGTGACCCTGTTCGAAAGGGGAAAGTTTGAAGTGATCAGAGAAAACAACTTTCGTTTTGGTCAGGCCACGCCCTTTAAAAGAGTGCCTTCCGGGAATTATACCATTACCATTTCATCAGATGATAAACTGTCAAAACTTCCACAGCACACCTTCGAACTCGCCATTGAAGAAGGCAATACCTATGTGTTGATGCTGGGCGGTTTTTTAAGAAATGATGATGACCCCTTCGGCGTTGATGTGTTTAGTGAAAAAGGGACCATTGCCCCTATCAGTATCCAATCCACCAATGTGCTACTTTACAATGGTTTTTCCCTGGTCCCCAAGCTAAAGATATCGGTTTCTAACAATGCCATTGTTCAAAGTATTGATTACAGGTCCTATTTCGGATATAATGAGATCCCTGCCAAAAATATCTCTATCGCACTAACCACCGATGACGGTAACAGTGCGACCTACACTGCTCCTTTGTCCTCTTTCAGAGGAAAGGGAATAGTAGTCTTCATATCTTCTGGTGACCAAAGATTAAATAAAAAGTTTTCCCACGTCCGGGCGGCTCTCCCGGATGGAACCGTGATTCCCTTTGAAGTGGCGTTCGGTCCAATTAACGAATCATTTGGTAATTTCAAATCTGCTGCTGATGTTGATCCCAATTTGCGGTATGCTACTCCAACGGGTGCTGGTGCAGGTACAACGGCGGAAAGTCGCTTTTTTGCCAGACGAACGGGTGCGGGTTTGTTTGCAGAAGCCAAAAGAGACATCTTTTTTGGTACCCTGACGGGAGATCAAATCCTCAAAGTTCCTACCGGAACGGTCATAGCTGATTTTTTCCTACCCTACATCTGTTGTGCAGAAGATGAATGCGATTTACCGTGTAACGGCGAGGTGGAAACTTGTGATTACGAGTGGTTCTTCGATATTACGCCCTTCCTTAATCAGGAGATTCCGGACTCAGCTTTAAATACTTCTTATGCTATTGTCATTACCGGCCTTATCGTGGATGGAAATAATCTGATCCAGGAACCACAGGCGCCTTTCGTCTTTTCATTCCTCGACCTCAGGAATCAAAGACTACAATTATTTGCCGACGAATTCAATGCTGTAAGTGGAGACCTTTTGACCTTCTCTTACGATCCAGAGGGAAGTTATGGCGTCAATACCTTTAGAATAAAACGATTCGCCTGCCATGATTTCGAACTTAGCCTGGCCCTAAGTCCTGTTTCTTCTAACTTTTTACAGTCAATGGCCAGGATAAGAACGCAAAAAACAGTTGCCACCATCGTAATCGATCAGGAAAATACCACCCTGACTGACTTCAACGGCAATATTATCAACTTCTCCAAAACAGCCTGCCAGACCGAAAACGAATGTGAAAAAGAATCCGACTGTAATCTACCTTGTGGTGGTAATGTCGTCACCGCCCAGTACCGCTGGATTGACACAAAAGACTTCATTGACCAGGTAATATTTGAAGCGAGAAATGATTACGATATTACTTTCTATGAAATGAGTATTAACAACCGCCAGTTAGCATCCCCTTCTAATCCAATCGTAATTACGACCACCAGAGAGGAATATCAAGCTTCCGGAATGAGCGCTGTGATCAATAATATCAATGCCGCATTCCAGGAAGGTCCCATTTTCAACTTGCGGTCTGAAGACTCCAACTTCATTTCCATCTCCTATTTTGAATGCGATGGATTTAGAATGACCCTCTCTTCGGGAGACCTGGATTTGAGCGCTAACAGATCCCGCTACACCTATACTCACAATACCGTCTTAATAGATGGCGAAGATGTAAGTACAGATTCACTGGCTATTGAAATACTTGGAACAGTCAACCTTTGTCAACCCTCCGTCAATATCGGCAGCCAGAATCCATATACCTGGCTAAGACGTCGTCAACCGCCGCTGGTTAACGCCGATGAGGTGATTGTAGTCGCGGCTACTAAAGCCGAGAAAGATAAGTGGTCGGCATTCGTTGAAAAGAGAAGGCCACAGAAGTTTTCCGACCTGCCAAAAAATATCAAGGATAAAGTCAGAGAGGTGAAAAACACCATCAAAGAAATGGTGCCTGAAGCCAAGGTAGCATTGGTAGGTAGCTACGCCAAAGGTACCTGGATCGATGAAAATACTCCGGAGGAATTTGTAAAGCTGAAAGAAAAAGTATTAGGCAAAAAAGGGAGAAGCGACTTTGACTTTATGGTAGAAAGTGAGACTAATTTCGATATAAAGGAGATAAAGAAAAAGTTCGATTTCCCCGTTGAAATTTTTAAGGGAAAACTACCGAAAAAGAAAGGCATAAAATTGAGATAAAAAAAACAGCCCCGTAGGGCTTCCTGACATCAATATAAGATTAATTTAATTACAAATCAAATGATTTGAATTCCAATACCCACATCATACAAAAAAAAGTGGTGAAAATTGAGATCGGACCACAGGAATCGGCTACGGACCTTCAAAATAAGGTAGCCCAACTGGCTCATGGCAGCTCTCATCGAGTATTGGAAGAGGTTTTTGACGAGCTCATTCCCGCCGATCGGGTCGTTTACATCGACCGACTGGAACTGGATCTGGGAGAGATCAATCCCCACGAGCTGGAAAAAAGCTGGAAAAATAAACTGGAGTCTGCCATCAGGCAGTCGATCCAAAAAGAACTGCAAAGATTGATTCCGCCTTCAGAAAGCCTTACTAAACCAACATCTGATCTTTCGGCACCAGGCACAGAAAAAGACCAGCTCAGGATGTCTTCCAAAACATTAAACATCTGGCTTTTTTACCTGAAAAAGGGCTACCTCCCCTGGTGGAGCACCTCCGAAAATCAAGTACTTACTTCCGCTGCCCTTTCCGAGGCTCTCCTCAAAGCGACTCCCTCGGATAGACAGTATTTTCTTAAGACCATTCGCCATCAGGAAGAAGCCTGGAAAAAGATCGTCGAGTTGTTTCCTGAAAAAGAGCGGCAGCAAATGCTTCCCTTTTTGTTCAACTCAGCAAGACCGGCATTTATTCAACAACTACGCTCCTGCCACCAGATATTTTCATCCATATGGCCCCACGATCCATCCCTCCAACAATGGTGGATCAACATATTCTTACATTTTTCCCAACATCCTCAAAGCATAAGCCAGGAATCCACGGCCATTACCAGAACCCTCCTGCAAATTTTTGTAAATACCTATCGGCCTATCCTACGTTCCTGGGAGGATGGAAAGATAGAGGAACTGAAAGACCTTCTAAGCAACAGCGGATGGCCGCAAGAGCCCGGACAAGTGGAAGCCCTTTTTTCTGAGGTCAATAGGCAAACAGAAGTTACAGCGCCCTTTGAAGAGGAAGAAAAAAAACCTGCAAAAAAGGATAAGCCGGAAAAAGAGGACATTTACATCGATAATGCAGGCCTGATCCTGCTCCATCCTTTTCTTGCTCCTTTACTGGATAATTTGGCATTTACAAAGAAGGCGGCCTTCGGCAGTCTCCTGGAACAACAAAAAGCCATTCTGCTTTTGGACTACCTGGTCTATGGTCATTACGACCGGCACGATGCCCAGCGCACCTTGAATAAAATACTCTGTCGGTGGCCGCTCGCCGCCATCACCGATCAGCAAATAGAACTTGATGAGAACGAAATAGCGGAAGCAGACAAGGTGCTCGACTCTGTGCTGGAATACTGGACGGCCCTGGGTAGCAGCTCCCCCCAGGCTTTACAGGAAACTTACCTGCAAAGAGCGGGGAAACTTTGGTACCGGCAAGGCCAATGGAATTTAAAAATTGAACATAACACTTTTGATATTCTGCTCTCCAAACTCCCCTGGGGCATCAGCGTCATCAAGCTACCCTGGATGGAGGAGATGATCATGGTAGAGTGGGTTTAAATTATTTTCAGTGAAAAACAACGAATCCAAAAGTACAACTAGCCGCAACCAGCAGGCTAAAAGTCAGGATCCTTTCTTTTCCAAAGGAAGGGAGCATTCGTTTTTTTCCGAAAAGGACAACGAAAACCCTTTTTTCACCAAACGCATTCAACCCCAACTCAATATCGGCTCCCCCGACGGAAATTATGAAAAAGAAGCCGACCGGATCGCCGATAAAGTGGTTAATCAGGCCGACCAGCATTCAGGAGAACAAAGTCCCCTGGCGAGCTCGATCACTCCATTCGTGCAACGCTCTGAAGAAGAGATCCAGGAAAAGCCAGCCTTTGAAAGCCCTTCTGTTTTAGACGTGGAATCGCCCTCCTATGATGGCCTCGCCTTTGACACCATCCTGGGCAAAGCGGAAGGCAATGCTCTCCAGTTAAACACTACTGCCCCCCCACCCTCTCAAAATGGCAGATCACTGGAGGAGGAACTGGCCGCCAGCAAGGGCAAAGGAGAGCCGATGGAGCCCAATGTTCAAAATAAAATGGAGTCCGCCTTCGGTAACGATTTCAGCGATGTCCGTATCCACAATGATTCCAATGCTGTACAGATGAACCGAGGCCTCGGATCGCATGCCTTTACGCAAGGCAATGACATCTATTTCAACCAGGGGCAATACCAACCCGGCACAAAAAGTGGAGATCATTTGCTGGCCCATGAATTGACGCATACTGTGCAGCAGGGCGGGGTGCAGCGGAAGATGGTGCAGCGGCAGGGGGGGACAGGGCAGAGTGCAACTAACCCAAATGTATATAAATACAAAAACAAGGATGACCATAAGATTGATTTGACCCCAAATAATAGAAAACTATATCTTCCGGAGATCAAGATCCCAAAATTTAAAAAACGGAACGCTGCAAAATTTAATGCTGCCAAAGGTGCAGATGGTCTGAAGAGGCCCAAAAACCATAAAAGGGGATCTACCAACCAGAGGGAAGGATGGAAAAAAGCAGTAAAACCAAAGGTTGAAACAGCATTCAATTCTAAATTTGCTCAACTTAAGCCTCTAACATCAAACGACCTATCCGGAAAAACGTACTTCCTCAAATCAATAAAGAAAGGAAGCAATTTTTTTGTATTTGGTACAAAAGAAGAAATAATCCAGACCTCATTGATACCTACATGGAATAATAAAGGGGAACCTAATGCTCATGAGGTTGATCACATTGTAGAAATGCAAATGGGCGGCCAGGATATACCAGACAATTATGAATTGTTAGATGCCCAAGCCAATAATAGTTCAGGAGGAACGATAGCAGGAAAAATAAGGTCTACCATCAATGATGGCTTGACCAAGCTCAGAAATGAACATAAAGGGGTGAAAATGGCCCATAATGTAGGTACAGCGAAAAAGTATTATGATATCTTTTTCAAAGATGTAAAATTCACAGAGGGCCTAAAATCCGGTGAACCCAATAGATACTGGTCTTATGGAGGAGCCGACTTCAATATTCTCAATGGTGACCATTTTAATCAATTGAAAGAAGCAGACGACAAGGATCTTCAACAATTATTAGGATCAGACAATGAGATAAAAGTATTTGTAACTGGTAAATCTGGTATCCCAAGACCTATTAAGATTCCTAAAAATGCAGCTGATCCCAATGATTTTGAAGTTAATGTTACTAATTGGTTTCCAAATTATGATCTAACTCATGTGAAGCTTGGCACTAATCCAGAAATAACCGGAACAGCCTTTAGTAGGAAGAAAGAAAAGGGTGCCAAAGTACCACTCAAACTTAATGCAGGCATAATCCCTCTGAAACTTGCTCCACTTGATAATTTACGAAACACCTACATTGTACCACCTGATCTTAAAAACGCCATACCAGGAGGCTTCCACAGGAAATTATCGATTGAGGGGCTAAGTCCTATTCAAGTCAATACTGCCCTATTAACAGAGCAAGGGTTTTACCTTGAGGGAAAAATTTTACCCACCGTTCCTGTTATTAAAGACGCCAACATAGACCTGATCGTCCAAAACGGGGAGTTGCGAATAAGAAAGATATTTGAAACCGGGGAATTTAATCTTCCCGGGCCTTTCCAAATTACTGACTCTTCCCTGGAGATCTTCGCAGGCACAGAAGGATTCGGAATCGAAGGAGCTGTAGATCTGGAAATCAGTAAACTCGGAAAAGGTTCTATTACGGCAAGTATCAGCACAGAAGGTGGTTTTGCCCTTAAAGGAAGTTTTGCATTCGATACCACCTTATTTGATCCTGCTGAAGTAAATGTGGAATATGTCGACGAGGTCCTGACTATTGGAGGAACGCTTGGCATCCCCAAGGGAAAAGTAAAAGGGATCAAAAAAGCCACCATTACGGTAAGTTATAGCGAAGGAAACATCAGTGCTTCAGGAGATGCCGATCTTGATATACCGGGTGTTGAGAAAGGAGCAATGGAAGTGACTTACGGAGACGATCAATTTTCTATTGGAGGTGACTTTAAGTTATCAGGTGATATCCCCGGAATTAAAGGAGGGTCGGTTGGCGTTAAAGTTACAAAAGATGAAGAAGGCAATTACAGCGTGCATGCCAAAGGGACTGCCCAGCCGGATATTCCAGGAATTGACTCTGAATTGAGTGTCGATTATTTAGACGGCGCTCTAACCATAAAAGGAAATGCCGCATACAAGAGAGGACTGCTCTCCGGAAAGGTGGATGTTACGGCCACCAATCGAGTCATTGATGAAGATGGACAGCCTACTGATCAGATCGCCAAAAAATTCTCCGTTTATGGTGGCGGAGAATTGACCCTGCAAATTACTCCCTGGTTAGCGGCTACCGCCGGTGTTAGATTCCTGCCAAATGGAGAAATTGAAGTCAAAGGAAGAATCGAACTACCCGACACTGTAGACGTATTCCCGAGAAAATCCTTTAATCGGAATCTATTTAGAATGCCTACCATTGAGATCCCGATCTTCGCCATTCCACTTGGCCCAAGAAGTCTAGGCCTCGTGGCGACAATTAATGGCGGATTAGATTTCAATGCTGGAATTGGTCCGGGACAGATAAGAGATCTGTATGGTGAGGTTACCTATAATCCAGCTCATCCAGAACAGACAAAAGTTTCGGCTGGTGGAAAGTTCGTCATTCCAGCAGATGCAGGCCTTACCTTAAGAGCAGACCTAGGGCTTGGTCTGAGTGTTGGAATCGCCAGTCTTACAGGAGGAATTGAAGTTGCAGGTACACTCGGATTAGAAGGTGAGGCTGCCGCTGAGGTTAAGGTGGATTGGACACCGAACACAGGCTTTGAAATAAAAGCGAAGGGAAGCGTTATGATCAATCCGAAATTCACCTTTGATATTAATTTATTAGCCAGAGCAAAACTGGATTTGTGGCTCGTTTCATTCTCCAAAGAGTGGCGACATAACCTATACTCATTCAGTTGGGGGCCAGACATTAAATTTGGATTGATCTTCCCAATTCACTATATAGAAGGACAGCCCTTCGATGTCTCCTTCGATGATATAGAAGTCATCTACCCGGAATTAGATATTGGAGATATAGCAATGGGCCTAGGTAAAAAAATAAAGAATGACGTTTTTTAAAATAAACAGTATATGAAACAACCGGATGAACACTTGATCAATCTGGTTAACAAAGGGGCCAGGCTTCAATTGAACGGTAATTTAGAAGAGGCTGAACAGATATACATGAAAGTATTGGATCAACAGCAAGATCATCCTACTGCCTTGAATAACTTAGGATTTATTCTTTCACAAAAGGGCCAATGGGATGGAGCAGTTAATTTATTTGAGAAAGCTATTATCGCAAATCCTGATCACAGTACCGCTTATGTAAATTTGGGCAATGCCTTTGTTGCTCTAAAGGAATTTCAAAAAGCATTTGATAGTTATCAAAAGGCTATTGAAATAGACGATCAACAATTCTCCGCACTTGAGGGAATAGCACGCCTATTTTACAGCCTTGGACAACATCAGAACTCAATAAAAGTTCTCGAGAGGTTAATTTCTATGAATTCAAGTAATCTAAGTTATTACTTCGAATTGGGCCTGAACTATTTAGGGATAAAGCAGTGGGATCAGGCTCGGGAGATGTTCGAATACATCCTTGAAAAAGACCCGTTTAATGCTAAAGTCCTGAAACACTTGGGGATAATTGAATTGCAAAAACAAAATTTTGGAGTGGCTGCATCATATTTTCAAAATGCACTAGGTGTTGAGCCAGAAAACACAGATTTCCGTAATCATTTGGCTATCACTTATCTAAACATGGATCATCCGGAGAAGGCTCTAAAGGAGTATCAAAGAATCGTTTTATTGGAACCAGAGAATTACGAGGCAAGAAATAATCTAGGGGTTATTTTATTGTCGAAAAGTCTACTAGATCAAGCCTTGGCTCATTTTGAAATATCGCTTAATATTAAGCCAAACAATGACAAAGCACTGTTTTATAAAGGAGTCATACAACAGCAGAAAGGAGCGATTACAGAAGCTAAGGCTGTATTTGAAAAAGTTAAAAAATTAGAGACATCTGAGTACGCATCAAAAGCAACCGATATACTAAATCAAATAAATATAAATTAATGGATTCTTTAGATCTGGATCATTTATTTCCTCTATTTTTTGATGTTGAAAAAAATATAAATCTAGGAGGTTATGATTTACCCCTAAAAAAGAATCAAATCAAGCAAAATGAATACGGTGATCCAGTATTAGAGGCTTCCTATTTTTTAGAATTTGACCAAGAATTTGATCAATATCACAAGTTATCCCGAATTTTCTACTTCTATTCCCCTCCTTTGATTGATGAAATTGAATTTAGATTTTATTCTAAACACCTGGAGGAAGAAGACAACCAATTGTTTAAGTATCTTTGGGAAAAAATTGAGAAATTCCTGACCCAAAATCTTGGTGATCCGACCGAAAAAGATATTTCCAATGAAAGTGAAATGTCCATTACCTGGGAAATGAAAAATGAAGATTCCGAAATAAGGTTTGACCTCATAATTTATGATCGTATCACTCTTGATGAGATACAGAAATCGTTTAAGGTCATTCAAACCATTGAATAATAAAAATTCATACCATGAAATCCA
Organism: uncultured Saprospiraceae bacterium; assembly: GCA_964548175.1. Taxonomy (GTDB): domain Bacteria; phylum Bacteroidota; class Bacteroidia; order Chitinophagales; family Saprospiraceae; genus JANQPA01. The sequence goes on along the minus strand of CAZJQS010000007.1, from coordinate 17,606 downwards.
AATCCTCAAAATCCCGCAAACGCTCCCTCAGAAGAAGACGCAAGCCCTTTTTCCAAAAAGGCACCGTTGATCATCCGGCCTTCTTCCAACCGAAACTTAAAGTAGACGCTCCCAACTCACCCGCCGAAAAAGAAGCCGACCAGATCGCCGATCAGGTTGTCAAAAACGATGTCCAAAGACAAGCCGAAGAAGAAGAAATGGCTCAAACCAAACTCAACATCCAACGCCAGGAAGAAGAGGAAGAAGCCATGCAAACCAAACTCAACATCCAGCGCCAGGAAGAAGAGGAAGAAATGGCACAGCCCAAACTGGACATTCAAAGACAAGCCGAAGAAGAGGAGGAAATGGCGCAAACCAAATTGAATACCACCCTGCAGAGGGCGGAGCCCGATCATAAAGGCAAAGATGGAACTCCTCGCGTTCCTGACCACTTTGAGTCGCTCCTGGCCGGCACTAAAGGAAAAGGGTTTCCCTTACCGGATGACATCCGAAACGAAATGGAGTCGAAAGTAAACGCCAGTTTCGAAAAAGTGAGGATACATACCCATTCGGATGCTGTGAAGTTATGTAAAATGATCAATGCTCAGGCATTCACTCGTGGCTATGATATTTATTTTGACCAGGGTCGATACGAGCCCCATACCAGCACTGGAAAACATCTGCTGGCCCATGAGCTAACCCACGTGGTTCAGCAAAAAGGAAGTCATTAGTACCTTGTCAAGTAATTAGAGGCTGTCTCATACCTCCTTCGTCGTTATTCGCCGCCCAATAATATTATTACAGGGAGTGTTTTTTTTTGAGACAGCCTCGTAGATGGTAAATGGTAGAAAGTAGAAAGATTTCTGCCTGAAATGGACAAATAGATACCTTTTTAGGTTGTATTTCTTTCTACCTAATACCTTCTACCTTCTACTAAAGTTGCTTCGCAAATTGAATTAATTAAACAGGTTTACCGGTGGCGCCCCTGTAAACCTATTTAATTCATTTTCTATCAAAAAGCATACAATGGATTTTTCTTCTAACATACAGGCTTTACGAACGGAGGTGTCCAGGCTCAGGCAACTCATTGAAGCTCGCCTGCTTCGTTTTTTCGGCCAATTGGAAGCACTGCCCCCTGATCATCTGGAGGAAGTGTCCGGATTAAAAACAGATTCTTTTTTTGATAGGTTCTGCATCCAGCACCAATGTTCAGAAGAAGAGCGCTGGGCCTTACTCATGGCGCTGGCGCCTCATCTATATCCCAATTTTTATGATGATATCATTCAGAAGCTTTTGGAAAAAGAGGGTGATTTTGCTCAGTTGGGTGGCGTTCGTGGAAAAAATCACCGTGGTTTTTTGCCCACGGCCGAGACCATCATTTTCATTCTGGGAGGAGAAAAACTCGAAGAACGCATTCGCCTTCAGCAGATGTTCCGGCAATCTCACTTTTTTTATAAAAAAAGAATTCTCTGGATTGAAGAAACGCCAGAGGGAGATCCCCCGATGAGTGGCAAGATCATCCTTGGGCAGGAATACATTGATCTATTCACGACCGGAAAGATGAATGCGCCCCAATTTGGCGCACATTTCCCTGCTCAGCAGCTTCATACCATGATGGACTGGCCCGACCTTGTCCTCAACACCACGACGAAGAGCCAGATCCAGGAACTGCAAATATGGCTTCGATATGGAGCTACCCTCCTGGAAGATTGGGGCATGAAAAAAAAGCTAAAACCAGGATATCGCGCCCTCTTTCACGGCCCTCCCGGTACCGGCAAGACGCTGACAGCCGCTTTACTCGGTAAATTTTGCGAAAAAAAGGTGTTCAGGATCGATCTTTCGCTGGTCGTATCTAAATATATTGGCGAAACGGAGAAAAACTTGTCTAAGCTCTTTGATAAAGCCTCCGATAAAGACTGGATCTTGTTTTTTGACGAAGCAGATGCCCTATTTGGCAAAAGGACCAACGTGAAAGATGCTCATGATAAATACGCTAATCAGGAAATCGCTTATATCTTACAAAAGGTAGAAGACTACAATGGCCTGGTGATTTTAGCCACCAACTTAAAAACGAATATTGACGATGCTTTTGTGCGAAGGTTTCAATCCATCATCCACTTTCCTATGCCTTCTCAGGCAGAAAGACAACTCCTCTGGTCAAAGGCGTTTCCCGAACAAGTAGCTCTCGAAGACCGGATACAGCTGAACGAGATTTCCAAAAAATTCAAATTGAGCGGCGCCAACATCATGAATATTGTACAGTATTGCTGCCTTTTGTCCTTATCCAACCAACAAACTATCATTACAGAGGAGGATTTGCTGGCCGGAATTCACAGAGAATTCGAAAAGGAAGGACGATTATTGTAAATAGCCCGGTCAGCCGCTTGTTCCGCTATTTTTTTTTACCTATTTTACGGTTTTGATAAAATTTCATTCCCACACTTCTGTAAATTAAGGTTGCGTTATCCGCTCAAAGCCAATAACGCAACCCCGTAAGTAAAGATAAAACCCAAAAATTATGGCGTTCGACCCTTCTCTGATCAACCTGTTACAGACCAACTCCGTCAGCCGCTTTCTCACCGCCGGCAACCGCAACAGCCACGTTCAAGACCTTCAGATAGCCCTCTTTGACCTCGGCTTCGGTCCCGAACTCGGTTGGAACCGGTACCAAACCGACGGCTATTACGCCGGCGGCACCATCAGGGCAGTATCCGCTTTTTCCAAAAAAAACAACATGCCCAGCAACGGCCTGAGCGTCACCGCTCCCCTGCTGATCAAAATGTGGGAAAGACATGAAACGCTGGATGATCTGCGTATCCTGCTCGAAGCCACCTCAAACAACCGGCTGAACACCGTCTACAACCTCCAGACGCCAGGTAGTTTCCAAAATCAAAGCCTCCAGATCATTATGAATGCACTGGGCTACAACCAGGTCCCCCTTAATACCGCTTTGAGGGACTTCGCCCAAAAGAATGGTCTTAAATCTGACGGCTACTCCCTGTCCCGCAACCTGGCCATTAAGATCATCGAAACAATAAGCAGCTATTTCGGCTCCACCGTCCTGGCAGGATATAACCTGATCCCTGACACCGGTGGCGGCAGCACTCCCCCAGGCGGTGGCACGGGTACACCAGGCGGCGGAAGCCCCCCTCCCCCAACCTCCAGCCAGCTTACCTTCAGAGATGAAGGGAACAGGCTTTTCGTTACGGACGGCCGCAACAGCGTGCGCCTGGTGAAAAAACTACCTATCGGATATGCCTTCTGGGGTTCCATAAGCATAGAACAATACATCAACCGAAACCGGGACCATTTGCAGCGACTGGGCGTCAGCAACTCCGCGATCAGCGTCATGAAATCCGTCTCCGATAATGAAGGCAAGCTGGACGCCATCAACAGCTATGACCGGGGCTACTTTAGCTTCGGCATTTACCAGTGGGCTCTGAGCTCAGGAGAATTGCCCGCCTTGCTGAAAAAGATAAAAGACAGCTATCCGAATACCTTCAGAAATCTCTTCAAAACTCATGGGCTGGACGTCACCCCTAACACAGGACCTGTAGTGGGTACGCTGACATTAAACGGCAACCCCATTGAAATAGAAAGAGAAAAGGAACAGTTCAGAGACGCCAAATGGGCATTCCGCTTTTGGCTGGCCGGCCAGGACCCTAACGTCCAGGCCATCGAGATCGAACATGCCCTGAGCAGACTCATGAGGTTCTACTGGAAGCCGGAGGAAGGCGTCAATGGCTTTCCGCTCAGCCAGATCATCACCTCAGAATATGGCGTGGCCCTGATCCTTGATCATCATGTCAACAGACCGGCCTTCGTCGCCCCTTCCGTACAAAAAGCAATGCAGGTAACCGGATTACAGGACCCAAGGTCATGGGGAACCAATGAAGAAAAAAGAGTCCTGGAAGCCTACCTGCAGATAAGAGTCACTTATCAACATGGACATTCCGCCCCCATGAGCGACGCCATGCGTAGAGCTACCGTCACCAAAAGATACCTGGATTCCGGCGTCATCTCCGATAACAGAGGGTCTTTCGTCTATAACGGCGACGGCCGGTCTTCCAGAAGCCTGGATAATAATACCAATCACCTAGTACAACCACCTTCTTCCTATGAAGCAGCTCTTTATCCGAATATTACGCCTTTTGGGGATCAGTAAAAAACTAAAGGAAAACTCCAAAAGTACCGGTCTACATCAAAAAGAAGGCAATAATTCCAATACCGCTGAAACAAAACCTAAACCATCGAATCCTATGAACCATTCCGGCAGCAGCCAAAAATCGCATACTTTGTATGCACTAATGGTCGCCATCGACAACTATCCCATTAAAAGCCACCGCCTGAACGGATGCGTAGCCGACAGGGACGCCTTCAAAGAATTCATCGAATGTCGCTTCGATAAGGAAAACATAAACCTGAATATCAAATTATTAACCGATCAGGAAGCCACCAAGGCCAATATCATCCAGGCTTTTCAACATTTCGGACAAGCCCGGGACGGCGATATCTGCGTATTCTATTATTCCGGCCACGGCTCCAGAGCCAATGCCCCCAAAGAGTTCTGGCACCTCGACCCCGACCGGATGAACGAGTCGGTCGTTGCTTATGATAGCCGGGTGCAGGGCGGTAAAGACCTGATGGACAAAGAACTGTCCTACCTCTTTTGGGATGCCTGCTGGGACAAGGAACAAAACCGTTATAAGGATATGCATTTCGCCGCTGTCTTCGACTGCTGCCATTCCGGCACCATTACCCGTAATGCCGTCTTCCCGCCTATGCAGCAGCAGGAAGTACGCGAACGTATGGCGGAGCCCAGCCCGGCGCCAAACAGGCTGGAGGATTATTACGGCTTTCAATCCTACCACAGGGTCGAGACGGAAGACGGCCTGAATGTCCGCCCTCCTAAAGGCCGGTTCATTCAAATGGCAGCTTCTAAAGACGATGAAACTGCCAAAGAACTGAAAATCCACGGCCGGACGCGTGGCGTTTTCACCTACAACCTCATCGAAGCACTTGAACAACAAAATAGCCAGGTGACTTATGCCGACCTTATCCGGACCCTTCAGGTCAGAGTCGGCAGTACTGTCAGCCGGCAGACGCCGCAACTGTCTTCCGATCTTCACGAACTGCGCAGCAGCCTCTTCCTGGGAGGCGCCGTCAAACCTGCCGAGCCCTACTATACCATCAACTTTGACGGAAATAACTGGATACTGGACGCCGGACTGATACAGGGTATCCCGGAGGAAGGGGGATATCTCGAACTGGATAATGGAACTCCTGTCGAAATAAAAACCGTAGAGGCTAATCGATCGATCATTAACACCATTACAGACCTGGATAAGAGCAAGGCTTACAAGGCTTTCGCCAAAGGCATCAATTTCCGCAAGTTAAGCCTGGCTTTGGATAAAGATCTTTCAGAAAAGGCCGTTTCCGCCGTTAAGGAGGCTTTTAATGATCGGATGCCCTATTATCTCGAACTCACCGAGAGCATGGATAATGCTGCTTACCTGATCAAAGAACTGGGCGACAGCCTTATTCTAACCCTTCCCGGAGAAGATCATCCGGTCTTCAAAAGAGTCGGTCCTGTGAGTGCACGAACCGCAAATTTTTTCCTCGACCAGGCAGACTCGGTGGCGAAATGGCGAAACCTGCTGAATCTCAAGAATCCGCGTTCTTCCATTACCGAAGAAGAGCTGCAGATCAATCTGTACAGAGTAACCGAAGCCGGCAACCTGGAGGATGACGCCCAGGCAGAACTGGTCGACTACCGTCAGGCAAACCTTTTCCCTTACCAGATGAAAGATGGCGAATGGCATCAACCTGCCTTTCGTTTGTCTATTAAAAACAAGGGGCAGCGAAAACTTTATGTGAGCGCCTTAAATATGCAGGCTAACTTCAAGATCAGCAATCGCTTTCTGGCCTATCAGGAGCTGTCGCCCGGCGATGAAGCCGCCTGGCTGATCGACTTTTTTGAAAACACCTCCTATAAAACCATACCGCTGGAACTGGAAGACGCCTACCTCAGCTGGGGCATTACCGAAATCGGCGAATACATCAAACTCTTCATCAGCACCGATCCTTACCTGAGTACGGATCAATATGAGCAGGATGCCCTGGAATTGGATGTCCGAGAAGAGCATGAAGTAAAAAGGGCGGGCCGCAGAAAAGATAAAACCCCGGCCGGCCCTGATTGGGTGACCCGCGAAATAGAAATGATCATCGTACGTCCTTTAGATAGCCAACAACTGGCCCCGGGGCACAGCACTGCCGTTTTAGGCAATGCCCTTAGCATTACAACCCCGGAAGGAGTTTCCGCCTCCGTATCCTTTTCCGGACAAAAAGAAGCGGAACGTGCGCTTTCAGGACAAATGGACGAAGCCCATCCACATGCAGCCCCTCCTTCTAACTTGTGGGGCACAGCTCAAATGAGCTCCGTCTATTCTTTTACCGAAGGACTACAAAAATTCGACGGCCTCAGCGTGATGGAACTTAGCGACATACAGGGAGCAGAAAAGATCAATACGGAACATCCGCTTAAAATTCAGTTAACGGAAAAACTGGACAAGGATACTTTTATTGTCCCCATGGGCTATGATCCGGATACGGGTATGTACTTTCCCCTTGGGCGTTCGAATGAAAGCGGCGAGGTATTGATCGAAAGCCTGCCCGCAGAAACCCAAACGCGCAGCCTGGGACGTTCCGTTAAGTTGTTTTTCCATAAAGTCATACTGGCTCCATTGGGCGTCGAGTACAACTGGCCACAACTGGCGCTCGCCGAATTCACTTCCGACACTGAATTTGAGTACGAAAAGGATCTCGAAAAGGTTAAAGCTGCTATTGAAGACGCCACCAATATCGGGATCATGATCCACGGCATCATCGGCAATACCAAAGCCATGCCGCCGGCCCTTAAACAGTTGAGGGATGAAAAAGGAGAGGCTGTCATTCCCCATTTCGATATCGTGCTGACCTTTGATTACGAGAACCTGAATACACCGATCGAAAAAACAGCGCAGGCCTTCAAACAAAAGCTGGAGGAAGTCGGACTGGCAGCAGGTCATTATAAAAACGTCACGATCATTGCACACTCTATGGGTGGACTAGTCTCCCGCTGGATGATCGAAAAAGAGGGTGGCCATGAAATGATCAACCAACTGATCATGTGCGGAACCCCTAACAACGGTTCGCCCTGGGCCAATGTGCAGGAGCTGGCCGGTGTGCTGTTGACAAAAGCCCTCAACGGTGCGGCTTTTCTCAAGCCTTACATCATTCCCTTAATGTTGCTGCAAAGGCTGGGAAAAGGAATGTTTGTTACCCTGCAGCAGATGCACGCCAATAAATCTGACTTCCTTAAACAACTTAACGACGGAACGGACCCGCACATCCCCTATATTATTGTCATGGGCAATACCACTCTGATCGAACGGGAGGAAGAGGAAAAACAAAGGCGATTGCTCGAACGTATTGCCGGTGGATTTATGGAGCTAACTTATGATGCTTTAACCCGTTTTCTTTTCGACACGCCCAATGATATTGCCGTGTCCAAGCCCAGTGCTATCCAATTGAAAGGCGCTGATCATTGGTCATGCACCCTCAGCATTGAGGAGGTGGAATGTGATCATCTGAGCTATTTCATTACTCCGGAGGGGTTGTTGGGGTTGGCTAAAGTGCTGAAGTGAAATAATTTGTTTCAAAATTACACTTTAAAAACATTTTTTTTAGTATATTAAACCTCAATTATTGTTTAGCATGGGCTGGCAGAACTATATCCCGCAAAACATTCAGGAACTTTACGAGATCCATGATTATAAACATGCTGCAGCCATCTTAGCTGGTGAATTCCCCGATGAATTTAACGAGCTATGCATGGCATTGGAAAAGTTTCGTTTTAGCATTGAAGATGTTCTTGCTTTAGGAGGAAACGAAAGCAATATTCCAAAGAAGTTTTCTGAGTTATTCAGGCCAATGGGGTGGCATGAAAAGCAGCTAGGTGCAGAGTTAAGGATTTATGAAATAAAAGGTCGAAATAAAAAAGAAGTTAAAGAACCCATCAGCTATGACACCCATAAGGTAGATTTTTTAGAAAACAGGGTGGCGTTCGACTTGGAATGGAATAGCAAAGACCAAACTTTTGATAGGGACCTATATGCCTTTCGTGCTTTTTTTGACTACGATGCTATCAGCGTCGGCGTTTTAGTCACCAGAAGTAATGAGTTGGATCAATTATTTATTAAATTGGACAAATTTATTGATAAAGACGGTAAGACAAAAAAAGTAAAGAACAAATACGGCGCTAGCACCACGCATATGGGAAAGCTTCTGCCAAGGCTTGAAGCAGGTAGAAATGGTGGCTGCCCTGTGCTTGTCCTTGGTATTACTTCAAAATTATTAACAGATAAAGAAATATAAATGGAAAACAATTCTGTTGTTGAGGATTTTCTCGGATTTGTTGGGGACAGAAAGTTTTCAACCATTTTAGCGGATCCACCCTGGCAGTTTCAAAACAGAACCGGCAAAGTAGCTCCAGAGCATAAGAGACTTGCAAGATATCCCACTCTTTCATTAGAAGAAATAAAAAGTATTTCTGTTGGCCAAGCTTGCAACGAAAGGGCGCATCTGTACCTATGGGTACCCAATGCCCTGCTGAAAGAGGGCCTAGAAGTGTTGGAAGCATGGGGCTTCAACTATAAAACTAATCTCATTTGGTATAAAATACGAAAAGACGGAGGACCTGATCGCAGAGGAGTGGGCTTCTATTTTAGAAATGTCACCGAAATCATTCTCTTCGGAGTCAGGGGTAATAATGTCAGGACCTTAGCTCCCGGAAGAAGTCAGGAAAACATCATCTCTTCCAGAAAAAGAGAGCATAGCCGTAAACCCGATGAGCAATACGAGTTGATTGAATCCTGCAGTTGGGGGCCGTTTCTTGAAATGTTTTCTCGAGGTAAAAGACCTAACTGGGCATGCTGGGGAAATCAGACAGATGATTATTTCCCGGATTGGGATACTTACAATAATCATTCACAATCTGAATCCGGTTTTTTGCCTACCTCACAAGAAAAACCGAGTCAACTCAAAATACCGCTCAGCGAGTAAGCCGGTAAGCATAGCGGAAGGAGGTTGGCTATCAGCGTCCTTCCGTAATTTTTATCTGCTTCAGCAACACCGCGCCGCTTTCTTCCAGGTCTGAGCTTAAGACGATCAACTGCTCTTTTTCTCCGTCATCGATAGACACCGCTACGGTATTCGGCACGATGTCGCCGATATCATCCGCATACATGACCATGAAGTTGTAATCCTCCTGCAGGGTGATGGGAAAGGCGTATTTGCGTTTATCCACCCGATGGCGGAAGAGCACCTGTTCACCGTTGAGAAAGATGGTGATCACATCGCCATCCACGGTGCCGCTATCCCATGCCCGGAGGCGCAGATTTTTAGAAGCCACCTCCACGATCTTTTGTATCCTGACCTTGCGAGGACGTTCTTCCGGCTCCGGTGGTTCCTGGGGTTTGGGCGGCTCCGGTGTTTTTTGGACAATTTCCGGCTGCGTGCGCACGGGCTTTTCCAGCCGCAGCGTACCCGAAGCACAGGGCCCCGTTGTATAGTCGTAGCCCTCTATGTACCCTTTCCAGGCGCCCTCCAGTACATAACGGTCGCCTTCCCGTCGCATTTGCAATTCGGCAGTTTTGATGCACCAGGGCCAGTCGGGATCGGTTTTATTAATCACTCCGGATTCCACGATCCGAAAAGCGTTATTGACAAGTCCCCAGTTCCAGACGAGTTGCATGGTAGCCTGGCCACCTTGATCTGAGAAAATATTGGAAGTCCCCTGGTTGTTTTTTTGGAGATCCACCTCAAACCGGAACAGCGTCTCTCGGTCTTCTTGCTGTAAAAGGCCCGTCCATTTTCCCTCTACGGTAAAAGGGAGCTCTTTTGTTCCTGCCTGCTCTTCGACCTTTTTTTCTTCAGCCGTCCCGGGTAGGCGCCTGGTCAGAACAACGTCGCCGCTGGGGCAGTTAGTCGCTTTCCACCGGCCGGTAAGTATTTCGCGGCGATCCTCTACAGCCCTTTTCAGTATCATATATTTATGGCACCACTTATCCTGTTGAGGCTCGTATTGCTGGATCTCCTGGAAAATGAAGCCATCCTGCTCCACCACTCCGGTCATATTAAAGCGAGCGTAGGAGGAAGTATCTTTTAAAAAACAAAAGGAAAGGCCGCTGATCATGCGACGATCTTGCTCCAGGGTCAATTCATACCAAAACGTATCGGTCCGGCCGTCAATGGTAATAAAGCCGGTCCATTTACCCGAAAGATCAACCACTTGAGCTTCCAGGAAGGAAGAGAAACCCATAAACAGCAACAAAGCGCAATGCCAAACAGTCTTCATGCTTTTTATATCTGTAAATTTCGCGATAAAAGTAAGCGTTTAGACAAGGTTCCGGAATGTATCCATATTAACCAGACTTCCTTTTGATAGAAATCATTTTGACCTGATGATAAATATCACAGTATAGGCTGACGTCATCCGGTATCTTGTTTTTATAAAGCAAACAACTCGAACAAAAGCTAAACAAAATACATAACACTATTAACACATGCCGGAGTTTAATGGCCGGCAGGCATTTTTTTCACTCGAAAACATAGAAATATGAAAATCCAAGTGCAAGCACCCTTTTCAGTAAGCGAGCCATTACAAGCCATGATCGAAGAAAAAGTAGACAAAGTGACCAGCATTTTTGATCATTTTACGACCGTTAACGTTTTCCTGAAAGACGCTATCCAGAGGCACCATCATAAAGAGAACAGACAAGTGGAGATCAGAATGGAGGCGCCGGGACAGACCTTCTTCGCAGAAGCAGAAGCAGAGTCTTTTGAGAAAGCACTGGCTATGGCCAGCGACAAGGTTAAACGTCAGGTGAAAAAATTCAAGACTCAGCTAAATAATCTTCACTAATCTAGTTTTAGGATGTCATTGTTAGAGTTCCCATGTACATTGTCTACTCTAACATTATCTAACCCAAAAGTCAGGAGCTGCCGCCAAATCGACCAAGTTCCCTCTTGATACGCACTATTCTTATAGTTCAAAAAATGTCGGTGAGGGCGGCAGCTCCTTCTTTACCTTCAAGCTTCAACTACGTCTGCAACACCCCCACATTAAATCGTTCCACCTCGGCATTGTCGGCCGCTTCAATACCCATAGAGATTACCTTACGCGTTTCCAGCGGATCGATGATGGCGTCCACCCAAAGTCGGGCGGCAGCGTAGTAGGGCGTGGTCTGGTCATCGTAACGCTGCTGGATCTTGTCAAACAAGGCCTGGGTTTCTTCTTCGGTAGGTTCCTGGCCTTTGGCTTTGAATGAGGACACCTGGATCTGGAGCAATACCTTGGCGGCTTGAGCTCCTCCCATCACGGCGATCTTGGCGGTCGGCCAGGCCACGATCAGGCGGGGGTCGTAGGCCTTTCCACACATCGCATAATTACCGGCGCCGTAAGAATTCCCCATGACGATGCTGAATTTAGGGACCGTAGAATTGGAAACGGCATTGACCATTTTAGCGCCGTCCTTGATGATGCCGCCATGCTCCGACCGGGTGCCGACCATAAAGCCTGTGACATCATGCATAAACACCAGCGGAATTTTCTTCTGATTACAGTTCATAATAAACCGGGCCGCCTTATCAGCGGAGTCGGAATAGATCACCCCGCCGAACTGCATTTCTCCTTTTTTAGTCTTCACCACCTCACGATTATTGGCGACGATACCGACCGACCAGCCGTCGATGCGGGCATAAGCGCAGAGGATGGTCTTACCGTAATCTTGCTTGTAAAAGGTTAATTTTGAATCGTCGACCAGTCTCTTCAGGATCTCGATGGTTTTATAGGGCTTGTTGGAAGCAGTTGGAAACAACCGGTAGATCTCCTCCGGATCCAGTACGGGAGGCTTAGGTTCTGCTCGGTCAAAGCCTGCTTTTGAAAAATGTCCGATTTTGTCGACGAGGTCGCAAATGGTATCCAGGCAAGTCTTATCGTCCGGCATTTTATAATCCGTGACGCCGGAAATTTCTGATTGGGTGATGGCGCCGCCGAGTGTTTCTTTGTCGACCTCCTCTCCTATGGCTGCTTTGACCAGGTAGGGGCCGGCCAGGAAGATGGAGCCGGTGCCTTCTACGATCAGCGCTTCGTCCGACATGATGGGCAGGTAAGCGCCTCCCGCTACGCAGCTGCCCATGATGGCGGCAATTTGTGGTATGCCCATGCTGGACATACGGGCGTTATTTCTAAAAATACGGCCAAAATGTTCTTTATCGGGGAAGATTTCATCCTGCATAGGCAAGAATACCCCCGCGCTATCGACCAGGTAGATGATCGGCAGGCGGTTTTCCATGGCGATTTCCTGTGCTCGGAGGTTCTTTTTTCCGGTGATCGGGAACCAGGCCCCTGCCTTTACGGTTGCATCATTGGCGACGATCACGCACTGTCGGCCCCTAACGTAGCCAATACCCACCACCACGCCGCCGGCCGGGCAGCCGCCGTATTCTTCGTACATGTCATAACCGGCGAAAGCGCCGATCTCTAAAAAGTCACGCTCCTCGTCTATCAGGTAATTGATGCGTTCGCGGGCGGTCATTTTGCCCTGCTTGTGTTGCTTGGCGATCTTTTTTTCTCCTCCCCCCATTTTTATCTTTCCCAGCCGATGCTGGAGTCGGGAGAGGAGCAGTTTCATTTCGTCCTGGTTTTTGTTTTGTTCGAGATTCACTTTGGCCATGTCATGATTAGGTTTTGAAATCTTTACTCCACCGGAAAAGCATAATAATACTCCCCGGGATAATTTTCATAGATCCCTTCAAACATCACTTTCCCTTCAGCTTTTTTCAGTTTTTTAGTCAATTCTTCCAGGCTGGTGATCTCTTCATTATCCATTTTGGTGATGATGAATCCGGGGTCCATGTTGGTGCGTTCAATGCGGCTACCGCGGTAGATGCGGATTACCTTGACACCTTTGACGCCCAGTCTTTTCTCTTCCTCCTGGGTAAGTTCTCTCAGGTCGAAGCCCAGATCTTCCAGCAAGCTAGAAGAAGAAGCGGTTACGATTTCGGTGCTGTTGCTTTTATTTTTCAGGATGACCTTGGTTTTCTTGTTTTTCCCGCTTCGAATGAAATCGATGGTGATGGTATTGCCGGGGCGGTAACGACCGACTTGCTCCTGCATTTCCGGTAGGGTTTTGGTTTTTACGCCATTGATGCCGACAATGACATCTCCGGTTCTAAGGCCGGCGTCATCGGCGCCGCTGCCCGGAGAAACGCGGGTAATGTAGACGCCTTCTACGGATTCAAGGCCCAGGTCTCTGGCTCGTTCATTCGTCATTTCGTCTATGAAAACGCCCAACAGACCTCGCTGTACGGCGCCGTAATCTCTAATGTCTTTAATCACTTTGCGCACCAGGTTAGCCGGTACGGCAAAGGAATAGCCCTCGTACCTTCCGGAGCGGGTAATGATGGCCGTGTTGATCCCGATCAGCTCGCCATTGGTATTGACCAAAGCCCCCCCACTGTTGCCGGGATTGACGGCGGCGTCCGTTTGGATAAAAGATTCGATCCGATCCTGCCCTTCCAGAATGTCGATGCTTCGTCCTTTAGCGCTCACGATGCCGGCTGTTACTGTAGATTCCAGATTGAAAGGATTGCCAACAGCCAGCACCCACTCTCCTACCCGTAGGGAATCGGAATTGCCGAAAAGCATATAAGGTAAATTGGAGGATTCTATTTTGAGTAAAGCCAGATCAGTGGAAGGGTCGGAACCGATGAGTTTGGCTTTGAATTCCCTTTTATCGTTTAGGGTGATTTCGATCTCGTCGCCTTCTTCGACTACATGATTATTTGTCACCACATATCCATCCGAAGAAACGATTACGCCGGAGCCGGAAGCGTTGCCGTAGCTGTTGGCTCGCCAGAAGTCCAGGGTGCCGCCTGTTTGGTAGGTTTTGATATTAACGACTGCGGGCGTAACGGCCTCGGCGGCGGCGATAAAATTAGTAGGTGCGGAGGATAAAAAGGTGCGTTGCAGCGCACCATCCAGCGGATCATTAAAATTAGCATATTGGGGAGAAACCGTCTCTCTGATAATCACTTTTTCAGGCGGGGCCACCTGCTGATATATAAAAATCGCCAGCAAGGCGCTCAGCAAGGATGACCCAATGACCAAACCAATAGTTCTCATGCGCATCTAATGAAGTGTTATTTTGTTGAATATACAGAAGGAAGAAGCCATACAAAAAGACTTCTCCATGAAGTTGTTTGAAGTTTTTCAAACAACTTCAAACACTAAGAGCTTGGTAATATAGGGCTTGTACGGCTTATATTCAATAAGTCCGCCTACATTAACTTACTTCTAACAAGGAGAAGAAATACAAGCCTAAAAGGCCTGGAGGCCTTTTAGGCTTGTATTTCTTCTTCTTGTCCCATAAATTTACCGCAAAAAGCTGAAAATGTTTCAACAAAAAGACGAAAGAAAGGATCCGATGGATGGAGAATATATCGGCAACATCTGGGGCTGGAAGATTTCTTTTATGGGCCTGGCGCTCATTCTGATCCTCCTGTCCATCATGATTTACCGCCATTACGCGCTGGGGGTACCCTTCGGGCAAGAGCCTCCCGCTCAGGAAGAAGTACTTCAAAATCAACCGTATGAATAAGATCCCCTTTTATAAATACCATGGTGCCGGCAATGATTTCATTGTCATCGACAACCGGGACCTTCTTTTTCCTTACAAGTCCTCTCCTTCCGTCATTGAAAAATGGTGTGACCGGCACTTCGGTATCGGAGCGGACGGGCTCATTTTGATAGAAAAAAAAGAGGGATACGACTTTGAGATGGTCTACTACAATTCCGATGGTCATTTAGGAAGCATGTGCGGTAATGGAGGGCGCTGCGCCGTAGCTTTTGCTCATTTTCTCGGGATCATCCGGGACCGGTGTACTTTTTTGGCTGCTGACGGTCCGCACCAAGCAGAAGTAGCCACCCCCCTTTGGATCCGCCTGGAGATGAAAACCGTCAATGAAGTGGAAAAGGGAGATCATTATTATTTTCTAGATACCGGCTCTCCTCATTATGTTACCTTTGTGGAGGACATAGAGCAACTGGATATTGTTTCCGAAGGAAGAAAGATCAGATACAACGATCGATTTAAGGAAAAGGGTACTAATGTCAATTTCGTTCAGCCCCTGGAGAAAGGCATAAAAATAGCCACTTACGAGCGCGGGGTCGAGAATGAAACCTTGGCCTGTGGCACCGGTGTGACCGCTGCAGCTATGGCCTATTACCTTCTGCAGGAAGCAAAGCCCGATGGCCCTATTCCAGTAAAAGCCAAGGGGGGTAACTTATCCGTAGAATTTATAGCCTCGGACGACGGATTTTCTGAAGTATGGCTAAATGGACCGGCAGAGCTGGTGTTTTCCGGGGAAAAAGAATAAGCAGTAAGGCTGCCAGCCTTACTGCTTATTCTTTTTCTAAGATTTCTGTTTTGGCAATATTACCCTCCAACTCTTCCTCATAAAACCAGGCATCTCTCAATTTTTTCTCCGAAAACAACTTCAACTGATCACCTTTATGGGGAGAACCTTCCTCGGAAGCATTCCCATAGCTCAATAAGACCTTTGCCTTTATTTTTTCCCAAAACTCAATAACGCCCACCCAGGAATCGCCACCGCCGACAACCCCTTGTTTTTCATCCATCTTTGCTGGCCAGGCCACCCGAAAAACCCCCATAGCACCGTCAATACCGTTGGCGGGGAGTAACACTCCATTCTGATCGATCTTATAGTATTCTCCCCAGGCCACATCCAGGCTGCCAAACCCTTCCTGAACCTCCCTGGCAGCAGTTTCTAACAGGCGAACCGCCCCCTGAGGATCGGCCAGACCATCCGGCGTTGTATGGGGCGCCTCTTCATTCCACTGCACAGCGTAACGAGACTGGTTCCAAAGCTGGAATTTCTGTGCCCAATTATAGAACAATACCATCCCCTTACTATCTTTATCGGCTGTTCGATCCCAATCCATAAGCACTGTCTTCGCCTCTTTGGCCAAGGCATTACCATGCTCATCAACGGCCGCTGATAAATCGTCCAGAAGACGGTCAGCCAGCTCCAGCCGGGTAGATAGCTTATAGTCTACCAATTCTTCAAAAGTGATGGATTCGTCCTCCATCAACATTCTCGCCGATCGCTGAGGACGGAAAGACATCCCTCTGGGCGACATATAAGGTGGAAAATCATCAGCGTCTAAACTCTGCGGAATGGTGCTGGTCCAAGGCGGATCATTAGCATTTTGCAGCCAGTGCTGTTCCGGGTTTTTTACCATGGGCAGATCTTCATAAGGATGAACTTCGGTCCAGATATTAGTGGATTCATTGCCAGGCACGATACGGTTCCAGTACGACCAGTCTCCCTGACTACGTCTGGGCACCAGGCCGTTGAACAAATAAAAGATATTACCCTCTACATCAGCAAACATGACATTCCAAAAAGGAATTTGAGCCATTTTAAGCGCCGCTTCAAATTCTTCCAGGCTGGTGCTGTTGGCCATGGTCCACCACTGCAGCAGGCTGTTAGGCCTGTCCTGGCCAACCATCCTGATGGCCAGCGCTTTTTGCTCGCCTTTTTTGACGACAGGTCCGTGCAAGGAGCTCAGGATCTCTATTTCCTGGTCAGCCAATGTTCCGTCTTCTTTTTTTATTTTTAAAATTTTCGACCGCCGTTCAAATTCCTTCACTTCTCCATCCAGCAAATAGCCGTTATCTTCCAACAACAATTCATAGGTGTCGGCATTATCGATGGTATTGTTGGTGTGCGTCCACCCCAGATGCTGATTAAATCCTATGGCGATACCGGGTAAGCCTACCAAAGTGACGCCGTGTATTCTTTTGTCCTGAAAATTGAATTGAGACTCCCAGAAAGTAAACTCGCCGAACCAGGGCAGATGCGGATTTTGCACCAGCATGGCATTACCGGAAGCAGTTCTCTTTGGCCCTACAGCATAGGCATTAGAGCCCATATCCGACCAGCGCTGGATCATACCCAGTTCTGACCCGCCGATAAAGCGTGTAAAAATAACAAACATGGAATGCAGATTCACATCTTCAGGACTGATGGGCAATACCACTCTATTTTCTTCCTCGATCTGTTCCGGATGGGCTGCCGCATAGTCATTCAGGCCGGAGGCGAATGCAGCGATCAGTTTTTTGACCCTGGGGTCTTGTTGTTCCTTCCACTGTTGAGCCAGCTCTGGAAAGCCAAGCGTATGCAACAGCACGTCACTTTCCAATCGCTCAACTCCCCAGTATTCGGCTGCCCGTCCACGGGAAGCGCCGTAAAGCTCCAGTATCAGGTCTGCATGCTGCTGCATCTGCGCCCAACCCTGAGCATAAAAGAGTTCTTCCTCTGTCCCGGCATAAATATGCGGTACGCCCCAATTATCCCATTTAATGGTAGTGGGAATGGTCTGATTATTTTGGCAGCTGACCAGAAAAATACATAATAGCCAAAGGAGAAGTGGGTTGTTTTTCATGGTTTTGAGTTTTGGGTTTTGAGTTTTGGGTTTTGAGTTTTGGGTTTTGAGTTTT
>CAZJQS010000006.1:0-135705 GCA_964548175.1 uncultured Saprospiraceae bacterium | reverse complement strand
TCAATCCCTTTTTCAAATTCAAAGGGCTAACAACATTAGGCTCCTCTGGAGCCCTCAATCCCTTTTTCAAATTCAAAGGGCTAACAACATTAGGCTCCTTCGGAACCCTTAATCCCTTTTTTCAAGTCATTTAGCTCCCACCTATATTGCATCCATTCTTACAGGCTCCGGAGGAGCCCAATGTTGTTAGCACTTCGAAATCCTCCAGTTAGAGCTCCGGAGGAGCGAAATGACATCTTCTATTTTTCCATCCTGCTCAAGGCTCGTTTTTACACAACCCCATAACTTAGTTCATTTTTTAACTTTGCAAAACTAAAAAGAAAAAAAATTTGCCTGGTGCAATAGAACCACAGAAATGGTTTTCTGTTCAAAACTTCACATTTGGTTAAAGTAACCTAAGTTGCGATGCAACTTAGGTGTAGATGGTAAATGGTAGAAAGTAGAAAGATTTCTGCCTGAAATGGACAAATAGATACCTTTTTTGATTGTATTTCTTTCTACCTAATACCTTCTACTAAAGTTGCTTCTAAAGTAATAGGAATCGTCCCTGATGTTACCTGCTATCTGTAATACATCAAAATAGCTCCGAACAGCGTGATCAACAAGATCAGCACCGACGCCATTTTAATAGAATACTGCATATGCCTGCTGAACGTTTCGATCTCTTCCCGCATATGAGGATACCTGGGAAAGATCTCCTCCTCCATTTTACTTTTGTTAAACAAATGGGCGGCGCCGAACTCGACGCGATTGTCCACTAGTTTGCGGTAAGTGCGCAGCACCTTCACCCTAAAGTACAGGTTCAAAAACAACATGACCAGAAACAGGCCTATGACGATTGAAATGAGCAAGATGTACATAAATGATTATTTTTTATAACCACGCATCAAAAACAGCCTACTCAACCACGCAGCCTGAAAAAATGCTTTCAAAGCGATCCTTTTTAATGAAAAATTCATCAAAAGGACCGCTTTGGAAATATATTTTTTGGGAAGGGGATGAGAAAAACACCTTAAATACACTTATAATCAAAAGATTACACCAGAGACTGCAATTTCATAGCGACACCCAGGTCACCATCTACTTTGACCTTGCCGCCCATGAAAGCCATCATAGGGTTCAGCGACCCGTCCATCAGTTTGCTGAGGTTTTCCTTGCTGATCTTGATGGTGCAGTCGGCTTCTTTGTCTTCAGCAACTACTGTATTTTCATCACCGGTGCCGTCGAGGAAGATCTTTTCCCCGTCGCCGAAGTCGAATTTAAGGGTATTGCCAAGAGGAGCGGCTTTAGCCGCACGAGTGGTTATTTCCGTTAAGATTGATTGAAAGTCCATGTTTAAAGTTTATTAGAAGTATTTCGTTAAAAAGCGCGCAATTGTTTCTACCCGGCCGGAATAGGGTGGGAAAAGCATCTTTAAGGTTCCCCACTTTCTTTTGATGATGCCCCGGCTGTTGACGAACTCTTCGAAGCCCTTTTGGCCGAAGGCGCGTCCTATTCCGCTGTTGTTGATCCCTCCGAAAGACAGGTCAGGATTGGTGTACCCCAGCAGGTAGTCATTGATTACCGTGCCGCCGGCGGAGGTTTCGTCGATCAGGTGATGGATCAGCTTACGGTTTTTGCTTGCAATATACATACTCAGCGGCTTTGGCCGGGCTTTTATGGTGCGGATAATGTCTTCGGCGTTGCGGAATGTCAGGAGCGGCATTACCGGACCGAAGATCTCTTCCTGCATTATTTTCATATC
Source organism: uncultured Saprospiraceae bacterium (assembly GCA_964548175.1). Lineage (GTDB taxonomy): Bacteria > Bacteroidota > Bacteroidia > Chitinophagales > Saprospiraceae > JANQPA01. The sequence goes on along the minus strand of CAZJQS010000006.1, from coordinate 133,961 downwards.
GTTGGTTACCCCTTCTAATAAGGTGGGCTCAATATAACGATCTTCTTCGTCAAATGTTCCGCCCATCAGCACCCGGGCGCCTTGGTCGGCGGCCTCTTCAATAAGATGTTTTAAGCGATCAAAATGCTTATCATTGATGATGCGGCTGTAGTCCGGAGAAGCTTTAATGCTCTGACCATCCGGGTCATACATTTGTCTGGTGGCTTCTTTAAAAGCTGCGATAAATTCATCTTTGATCGATTCTTCCACTAAGAGATAATCGGGAGCGATACAAGTCTGGCCGTTGTTAAAGAACTTACCCCAGGCGGCTTTTTCCGCGGCCGTTTTAACGTTAACCGTTTTATCGATAACGGCGGGCGATTTTCCGCCTAATTCCAGGGTGACGGAAGCCAGGTGCTCTGCCGCCGCCTTCATAATGATCTTTCCGACCTGCGGGCTACCCGTAAAATGGATATGGTTAAACGGCATTTGCAGTAAGGCCTGGGCGACGTCTTTATCTCCTTCAAAAACGGCTACCTCATTGGCGGGAAACAGTTCCTCGATCATCTTCCGGATGTAAGCTGAAGAGTGGGGCGTCATTTCGGAAGGTTTGATGATGGACGCATTTCCCCCGGCAATGGCGTATACAAGCGGGGCGATCGCCAGGTTAAAGGGATAATTCCAGGGAGCGATGATCAGGCAGTTGCCCTTGGCTTCGTACCAGTTATAAGAGGAAGTACCGAGCATGGGCAAAGGAGTAGGCGCCCGGTGGGGCTGCAGCCATCGCTTCAGTCGCTGTTTTACGTAGCGGATCTGGGTGAGCACCACGCTAATCTCAGAAACGAGGACTTCTGTTTCGGGCTTGCGAAAATCCTCGTAGATAGCCTGCGCCAGTTGTTGCTGGTTATCTTGATCGGTTAAAAAGCGCTCGATCTTTTTGAGTTTGGCAATACGCTCTTTCGCTGTGGTGCGGTTCAACTGCGGCAGGTTGTTTTTTTGTTGAAAAAAAACTTCCTGTATTCTTTTTTCGGCGGGGATGTCTTTTGTTTGGAGCGTGTTCATAATAATTTTGGATTTGGTTAAGTGTAAAGTATTGCAATCCCCCTGGGTGAAACATGGGGATCTAGGTGCGACTATATTTCCATTTATACATTTGTCCATCAGCAGTTTCAAAATAGGCTAAAAGATGGATCGCTGCATTCTGCATGAGTGAATCCTTTTATAAATCCAGTTTAAATATATTCAATAGATTTCAGGTACAAAAGTTTTCTTAACAGAACAATCGGAAGTAAAATGGCGGGTAAGCAAACAATTTTTATTTTTACGTTCATCACAGCCGGAATCTATTTACAAGAAAAACATCACCATTTATGAACTTACGATCTATCCTGTTACTGACCGTTTTTATATTAAGCACAACCACTCTTTTTTCCCAGAAAAAAGAGTTGACCTATTATTTACCGGACATTAATTACGATAAAAATATTCCTACCCCGGAGCAATTTCTGGGACATCAGATTGGCGAATGGCACATCAGCCATGATCAGCTGGTAGCCTATATGCGCACGCTGGCGAAGTTGAGCCCTCGTATCACCCTTACGGAATACGCCCGCACCTATGAAACGCGTCCGCTGATCTATTTGACGATCACTTCTGAGAAGAACCATCAGAATCTGGAAGTCATTAAAGCCGACCATCAGAAGTTATCCGATCCGGCTACTTCCGGTGAAGTCAATATTTCCAGGCAGCCGATCATTCTTTATCAAGGCTACAGCATACACGGCAATGAAGCCAGCGGCGGCAATGCAGCTCCCCTGGTCGCCTACTATCTGGCGGCGGGCAAAAGCCGTGAGGTTGATCAATTGCTGGACAAAGCAGTGATCCTGCTGGATCCTTGCTACAATCCGGATGGCTTTCACCGGTTTTCCACCTGGACCAATATGCACAAGAACAAAGCCATCACTGCCGACCCGGCCGATCGCGAATACAACGAAGTATGGCCCGGCGGGCGTACCAATCATTACTGGTTTGATCTCAACCGCGACTGGCTGCCCGCGCAGCACCCGGAAAGCCAGGGCCGCATAGCCGTTTATCAGGAATGGCAACCCAATATTTTAACGGATCATCACGAAATGAGCACCAATGCTACTTTTTTCTTTCAACCGGGTGTTCCCTCCCGCACGCACCCCTTAACTCCTAAGAAAAACCAGGAGTTGACCGCCCGGATCGGAAATTACCATGCGATTGCGCTGGAAAACATCGGTTCGCTTTATTTCACAGCAGAACGTTACGACGACTTCTACTATGGGAAGGGCTCTACCTATCCGGATGTCAACGGCGGCGTAGGAATCCTTTTCGAGCAAGCCAGCTCAAGGGGTAAAGTGCAGGAAAGTGAGAACGGCCTTCTGGAATTTGCCTTCACCATCCGCAATCAGGTGGTTACTTCCTTATCGACTCAAAAAGCGGCTCTGGAATTGCGCGAAGAAATGCTCGAATATCGTCGAACTTTTTACATCTCCTCGATGAACGAGGCGGCCACCTATCCGCGCAAAGCCTTTGTTTTTGGGGAGGAATACGACATTGCCCGTCGCACCCACTTTCTCGAGCTATTGCGCAGGCACGGGATCGACGTCTATCAGCTGAACAGCGCCCTGACCATTGCCGGCAAAGCATTTAAGCCCTCCAGCTCTTACATAGTGCCCCTCGAACAACCAAAGCACCGGCTGATCAGGGCTATCTTCGAGAAAAATACGATTTTCGAGGACAGCCTGTTTTATGATGTATCGGCCTGGACGCTACCGCTGGCCTATAACATCAACTATGCTGCACTGGACGCCAGCCAGTACGATCCGGTTCTGCTGGGCGCAGCTGTTGAGGGGATCCCAGCAGTAATGACCGGGCAGATACCCGATTACAGCGCCTATGCTTATCTTTTCGAGTGGGACAATTACTACGCTCCTAAAGCGCTCTATTATCTGATGAACAAGGGATTACGGATAAAAGTAAGCACGAAAGAGCTGGTCGCCCAGGGCAGGCGGTATGCCCGCGGAACCATTATGGTGCCGGTAGCGAACCAGGACAAAAGTCCGGACGAGATCTTTCAGCTGATGCAGCTGGCGGCCCGGGCAACAGGCACGAACATTTATGACGTAGACGGCGGATTAACGCCGGAAGGTCCCGACCTGGGCAGTTCTTACCTGCGCACCTTGCGCAAGCCGGAAGTAATGATCATGGCCGGAGAAGGAGTAACGGGCTATGATGCCGGAGAAAACTGGTTTGTGTTGGATCAGCGCTACGAAATACCGGCCACCCTGCTGGAACCGAGAGAGCTCAGCAGAACCGATCTGAGCAGATACAATGTCATTATTATGTCCGATGGCTCTTATTATACGCTCGACAGCCGGGATGCAGAACGCCTTAGAGAGTGGGTCCAAAACGGCGGCGTCCTCATCGCCATGAAAAGAGCCGTTAACTGGCTGAAAAGGAACAATATCGGGGCCGTCACCTTACGCAGTGCCCCCGCAAGAGAAGACAAACTAGGGCGACGCCCTTATGGTCAACTGGAGGAAATCGAAGGAGCACAGGAAATCGGCGGCGCCATATTCCAAACCGCTCTTGACCTCAGCCATCCTCTGGGATACGGCTACCGGGAAGCCATATTGCCGGTTTTACGCAAAGGCAACACCTTTTTGGAGGTAGCGAAAAACCCCTATGCTACCCCACTGGTGTATACCGATAATCCGCTGCTGAGCGGATACCTCAGCGAGGAAAATGCAGCGCTCATTCGCTCCTCTGCCTCCGTAGTCGTCTCCGGCACTGGCAGCGGCAGGATCATCTTTATGGCTGACAATCCAAATTTCCGGGCTTTCTTTTATGGCACCAATAAATTGTTCGCCAATGCCCTCTTTTTTGGTCATCTGATTGACGGAGATGCGGTGGAAAGGTAAAGAATAAAGAAATACGGCGCGGCGCGCCGTATTTCTTTATCATGGTTTTATTATCTTTCTGCTGTAGAGTTAAAATGAAACCATGCGATTGTCCCTTTTTTCATGCCTAACCCTATGGCTTTATTCTATTTCTTTAAGTGCGCAACCTACTTACAACAGAATGGCCAGTGATACCATTGTGGCTCATCATGCTTTCCTGAATTCTTCTTATCTGTTAAATGGGAAAAAAATGAACCCTGCTGTGATGCAGTGGTTCATGTCCGACTACCCGAATGCCTACGAAAGCATTCGAATATCCAATATCAGCGAACAGATCAGTATCGCCAGCTACAGTCTGGGCAGTATTTTCGTATTGTCCGGATTTATTGTGGAATCCCGTAACCCCAGGATCAGTCAGGAGCTCAAATTGTGGGGCATTAGCGGGTTGGTGGGAGGGATCGTTTTTCAGGTCGTCTCAGGGCGATATCGCCGAAAAGCGGTGGAACAATACAACGACCAGATTCAGCACATTTACCGGGACAATAAGAACCCGGTCAGCGTTCATTTGGAGATCGTTCCGGCAGGGCTCAAAGGTATTCTCGCTTTTTGAACAGCACACATACCGGAATTTGGAAGGCCGGTTTAATTGGTCGTTTTGCTGGGATTGGAACCGGCCCGGGCCGGACGCAACTGGACATTCAGGAAAGTAGAGGTTTTTGTTCTGATCAGTACGTTAGCGGTGGTTATCGAGCTATATCCCTCACTTTCAAAGGCAATGACATATTTTCCTGCGGGTATCTCTTCTGAAAAGCTACCATCGGCATTAAGCGCGTATTGTTGATCAATCGTATACACGAAGACCTTGCCTTTGGCAAGGCGCTCTCCGGTCTGGGCATCTTTAACAACACCGATTATCTTACCTGTTTCTTCCGGCAGGGAATTATCTGTAATAATGCGTTCCACGCGATAACCTCCTGTGCCGGAAAGGCTGGGATTGAGCGCCGTACAGCCCATTAGAACGGCGCCAAGGAGCAAAAATGCAAGAAATTGACCTGGCTTAGGCATAAATAATCGATTTATCGTTCAGCAGAAAGCACCCAGGTAAATATACTATTTTCCACTGATTTGCCAATGCCCGCTACTCAAAACCCTTTCACCTACCTTCTACCTTCTACCTTCTACTTTCTACTTTCTACCTTCTACTTTCTACCATTCAATACAGCACTCTCAGCCAGATCGTACCTTCTATGACTTTCAATTCTTTGATCACCTGTTCGTCGTACTCCTTGTTGATATCGGTGATGACATAGCCGACCTGCTCATTGGTTTTGAGGTATTGGCTGACGATATTGGTGCTGTTTCTGGACAAAATGGTATTGATGTGTGCCAGGACATTAGGAATATTCTTATGAATATGCAGCAGGCGGTGAGCGCCTTCCAGCGGCGGCAACTGGACGTTGGGCAGGTTGACGCTGCCGTAAGTACTGCCCGTATTGATATAGCCGATTATTTTGCTGGGTACAAAGTTGCCGATATTTTGCTGAGCTTCGATGGTGCTGCCTCCGATATGCGGAGTCAGGATGGTATTTCGCATTCCCATCAGTTCGGATTCGAAAGGTTCGTCGTTGCTTTTAGGTTCTTTGGGGAAAACGTCTACCGCGCAGCCTTTAATCTTTCCGATCTCGATGGCATTTTTCAAGGCAGCTACATCGACGACTTTACCCCGGGCGAGGTTCATAAAGATGGCGCCGTTTTTCATCATGCCGAATTCCTTTTCTCCGAAGAGGTTATCATTAGAAGGGCGGCCGTCGATATGCAGGCTGACGATGTCTGCAATGTTGAGTAATTCTTCAAGGGACTGGCACTTGGTGGCGTTGCCCAGGGCCAGGCGATCCACGATATCGTAGAAGTAGACATCGAGTCCCATGGCTTCAGCGACGATGGACAGTTGGGCGCCGATATTGCCGTATCCGATGATGCCCAGTTTTTTGCCTCTCAGTTCGCGGGCGCTGCTGGCGGATTTTTCCCATTTGCCATTGTGCATAGCCATGATCTTATCCGGCAGGTTGCGGACCAGGAGGATCATCTCTGCGATGGCCAGTTCTACTACGGAGCGGGTATTTTCGTAAGGCGCGTTGAACACGGCCACGCCGTGTTCGCTACAGGCATCCAGGTCGATCTGATTGGTGCCGATACAAAAGGCTCCGATGCTGATCAGGCGTTTAGCTTTTTCGATCACCCTGGCGCTCACATTAGTTTTTGAACGAATCCCAAGAATATTAACGTCCTCAATTTTTTCGCATAATTCCTCCTCTGATAATGCGGTAGTCAGGTATTCCACATTATATCCCTCTCTTTCAAACAGCTTAACGGCGTTAGAATGGACGCCCTCCAATAAAAGTACATTGATCCGGTTTTTCGGATAAGAAAGTGCTCTGCTCATTTTTAATTCGTATAAGATTTCATCAACATTAGGCGCGATATGATCGGCGCTTGGTTTTACAGTTTCTCTCTCGACATTTTCGGTAAAAAGGTAAAACTTGCTGGCGTAACCAGCTTTTCGTATTTCAAAATCGTTATATCCGTCTCCAATAACGTAAACCTGGCCTTCCAGTTTCAGCTGGCTGATGACCCGGGGTTTGCCGCCGCTTTCGGAAAGCGGGTTATCCAGGTTAAATCCTTTGACATAGCCGTGCTCATCGTACTCGAACTCGTTAGCAAAAACATGCTCCGCTTTGAGACCGTAACTTTCCACTACCGGCACGATAAAGTCCCTGAAGCCGTTAGAAACGATAAACACCTGATCTTTTCGGGAAGTAATGAAGGAGCGGTTTCGCTGGAAAGAGTCCGATATTTCATTTTTGAGGCGATCGATCAGGCGCTGGATATCGCTTTTATGGGCTCTGAGCAGGTTCAGACGTTTGGACAGAGAGGTTCGGAAATCCAGGGTCCCTTCCATGGCCTGATCGGTTATGTTCTGTATTTCCTCCAGGACCTGCTGCTTATGATCCGCCCCTTCCAGGACGATCTCGCAGAGGGCGTCCAGCGCCTCCACTCTGGTAAAGGTGCTGTCAAAGTCAATAACCAAGTACGATTGTTTCATAGGAGCGCATCAGCTGTTTTTGCCTTAATTTATGGTGATCTTGATTAGGGCTCCTTCAAAGGCACAAATGTATGTATTCTAGACCAAAATTATGGTTAAAATGAAGATGATTTGTCGAATAAAGAAAAAGAGTAGCCCCCCAGGAGAAAAACAAAGGCGGCTGCCTATTTACGTCTGCAGCGAAATCGCCGCTTAACAATAATTTTTCTTAAATTTAACGTAAGTTCGGAAATTTCCTTTTTTTTTTCTACCAACATTTTGCCCTGGCGGGGCCTTGGGAATCTCCGAACTCATGTTAAATTTAGTATGCTGCTGATCGGCAAAAAACTCACAAAATAGAATTATTTAGCCGAGCAAAGCTGCCGGCCGTCAGGCGGGAAGAGGGACTGACTATTTACACAACCCCGTTTCAGTAGACCTTTGATGCCGCCCGGCGGGCGGCATCAAAGGTCTACTGAAACATGTTCAGTCATACACTTATCTTAAAACAAAACAATACCTGGTGTGATGAGAGATTTAAAATACCTGATCGCTTATCTGATCCCCCTGAGCGCCGTTCTGGCCCTTTTGTTGCAGGGCGCCTGGTCTTACAGCACCGTTATTTTTGCCTTTGGGATCATTCCGGCTTTAGAGCCTTTTTTGCCTCGTTCGGAACGCAACTTTACGCTGGAGGAGCGCAATGAAAAGCTAAAAAAGCGCCTGTTCGACTGGCTGCTTTACCTAAATCTGCCCATTTTATACGGCATTATCGGCCTTTTTCTGTACACCCTTTCTTCACAAGCCCTGGCGGCATATGAAGTAACAGGGCTGGTCTTGTCTGTAGGCATTGTCCTCGGCGCCTGCGGCATTAATGTCGGGCATGAGTTAGGGCACAGGCCTGATTCGCGAGAGCAGTTGGTAGCCAAACTATTGCTGCTGCCGGCCATGTACATGCATTTTTTTATCGAGCACAACCGTGGCCACCACAAAAACGTCGCTACTCCACTCGATCCGGCCACTGCCAGGTACGGAGAACCCCTGTATTTCTTCTGGGTGCGCTCCACAATTGGCAGCTACCTGAACGCCTGGAAACTGGAAGCCCGGAAATTGAACCAGGAAGGACGCCCCTTCTGGAGTTTTCACAATGAAATGCTTCTTTTTCAGTTTATGCAGCTACTGTATTTGGCTTTAGTCTGGGCCTTTGCCGGTTTCACCATCATGATGATGGCCCTGGCGGCCGGTGTGGTGGGCTTTTTGTTACTGGAGACCATCAACTACATCGAGCACTACGGCCTGGAGAGAACATTACTACCTAACGGCCGCTATGAGCGGGTTGAGCCAAAGCACTCATGGAATGCTAATTTCGAATTGGGAAGGATCATCCTGTATGAATTGACGAGGCACTCTGATCATCACTATCTGGCTAGTAAAAAGTATCAGGTATTGAACCATCATGATGAATCGCCTCAGCTTCCGCTCGGCTACCCCTCGTCCATGTTGCTGGCCATGGCGCCGCCCTTGTGGTTTTATGTGATGAACAAGAAGGTAAAGCATTAAAAAAAGGATGGCGCTTGGCGCCATCCTTTTTTTAGACTTTCACTTCGATCTGTTTTTTGCCGGACCTCCTTTTGGGGAGCGTTTGGAAAACGTAATCCCAAAGCGGGGAAGACACGCCGAACATAGCCGTATCGTCCTGATAGTGGTGGATGGCGTGATTCGTCCACAGCGCCTTAAAAATGTTGTTGGGCGGACGGAAGATGTGGACGATATAATGAACGAACAAATAAGAAGCATAGCCGATCATAAACCCAGCCAGTACAGAAAAGGCATATTGATTTAGCACCAATTTAAAGAGCAGCAGCAGCAAAGTGCCGATACCAATGCTCAATGCCGGCGGCATGGCCAGGCGCTGCTTGTCTTTCGGTGCATTATGATGTGCGCCGTGCATAATGAACTGCAGGCGTTCGCGGGCTTTGTTCGTTACCGGGATATGGTACAACTTGCGATGCATCCAGTACTCGGTAAAGGTAAAGAGAAGCAGGCCGGCAAAGAAAAGGCCGACGATCTCCCAGTTGCCCAGCTCGGTTTGCATCTTAGTATAAATGATCAAGCCCACCGAATACAAAACGAATAAGGTAATCGGTATGGCGATATGAGTCTTGGTCAGGTTGTCCAGGAATTTATTTTGGAACAACTTAACGGACTCCTCATGAGCTTTTAATTTCTCTGTATTTTTCATGAGCGCTATCTTTTAAGTAAAAGCAATTAGAATTTCAATGACTCCATCGTTTGGCGAAGATACTTCTTATATTTTAATCTGTAAGCACGCAACTTCCTTTTCATGCTTTCATAACTGGACGATTCCGCCCCATTTTGGTCATGAGGTTGTAAAAATCCTTGCTGACGCATCCAGTCGTCGTTAAAGATCTTGCCGAGATATCTTGATCCGTGGTCGGAGAACAACGCCACGACCAGATCGTCCTTGCCCAGCCGGCTTCTCAGCTGGTGGATACATTGTAAAGTCGACCCGCTGGAATACCCGATCAGCATGCCTTCTTTTCGGGCGGCTTCACGAGCCCTGAGGGCACTGTCTTTATCTGTGACCTTGATAAAGTCATCGATGAGGTCAAAAGCTATATTATCCGGGATGATGGTTTTACCCAATCCCTCGACTTTGTAGGAATAGATCTCATTTTGATCAAAAATACCCGTCTGCCAATACTTTTTCAAGACCGAGCCATAAGCGTCCACGCCTATGATCTGGATGTCCGGATTTTGTTCTTTTAAGAACCGGGCTGTGCCGGACATTGTTCCGCCGGTGCCTACACAACAAACGAAGTGAGTGATCTTCCCTTGCGTCTGTTCCCATATTTCGGGGCCGGTAGTACGATAATGCGCTTCAGAATTATCGAGGTTAAAGTTCTGAGCCACGTAATAAGAATTGGGAATTTCCCTGGCCAGCTGCTCTGCACGAGCGTAGTAAGAACGAGGATCTTCAGGAGCTGCGTCAGATGGGCAGACTACAACTTCCGCACCCAGGGAGCGAAGCAGCGACAATTTTTCTTTTGAAGCCTTGCTGCTGACCGTCAGCACGCATTTGTAGCCTTTGATGGCGCTTACCATAGCCAGGCCAAAACCCGTGTTGCCGGAGGTGGCTTCAACAATAGTGCTTCCCGGTTTCAGCAGGCCTTTGCGCTCTGCTTCTTCGATCATAAAAAGAGCAATGCGGTCCTTGGCGGACTGCCCGGGATTAAACGACTCCACTTTAGCAAAAACATGAGCGGGAAAATTCGCAAACATGCGCCCAAGATGGATCAATGGAGTGTTGCCGATTGTTTTCAATACGTTTTCGCAATGCATAAATACGTTGATTTATGGTTAATTTTTTTCTAATGCCCAGGCGCCTGATTTTGGGAAAAATCGTTTACACTTTTTCGCCGTAAAACAAGATACTTTTACCGACGAAAACGCACTACCTGACTTTTCGCACTAATCTTGCTCCTGAATTATTACCATTCATTTCACGTAATAACATGACATTGAAGCGATGCGACTTTTCGCTACTTCAATACAGAATGTAAGCATCCTGCAACTATTTTTTTGATTTTCTACCTATTACAAATATAAATTCCTGCCATAAATAAAAAACAAGCAGGAATCTTATCACAATATTACCACATGCAATTGAAAAATAAAAAATTAATCTACAAACATTCGTTAATTCTTACTTGAATGACTTCGTAGATCAGGTCTTTTTTGCCTTTTATATACTTTGACATACCGTTTTTTTTTTCGTTATTGAATAGGTGTTCAATATTAATTTATTGTTAATTTTTTGAATAAAAGTAACTTTTATCGGCTGGTATAGGATTAAAAACAAATAGGAGACTTAATTTGCACATTTTATCTGCCTGGAGGGGATGGCGGTATAGCTTTAATGTTTTGCTGTACTTTCAGGCTGTAAAGAATAAGAAGAAGGACAGACCAGTAATATGAAGCTCAGAAATATCTCATTAAAAGCCCGATTAATCCTTTACGATAAGGGTAAAATACTCTTACTCAAACAAACCAAGCCTAATGGCGGCAACTATACGCTTGTAGGAGGCACAGTGGAAAAAAACGAAACGGCCCGGCAGAGCGTTATCCGGGAAAGCTTTGAAGAAGCCGGAATCGTCATCGACAAAAAGGACCTCAAGCTGGTTCATGTGCTACAGAAGCTAAAAGGGGGTGAACAGCGCCTTACCCTTTATTTCAAAGCATACAAATGGAGCGGCAACCTGGGCTCCAAAGAAAAAAGCAAGTTCAAAAAAGTGGAGTGGTTTGACCTGGATCATTTGCCTCCTAATATGACCGCCACTGTCAATCACGTACTGAAGGCTTACCGCCACGGCATTTTGTATTCCGAACTGGAAACCCCTTAAGTTGCCTTCTATCCAGTTGTTAAAAGGATCTGCAAAAGAAAAAAGCCTTTTTCATTGACAATTTGGGTAAAAGTCCCCTATTTTTGGAGTGATCAATAGCACATACCTCTTTAACTGGTAAGCACGTTTTGAAAACATATGCTTACTTTTTCCTAATTTTCATGCCTGATTAGTTGGTAAAAAGCAATTGGAAAAAATTACCTTTTGCCGGCTTTTTAAGCTGCGCCCATTATTTTTAATTAAATTCTTTTACCAAATGAAAAAATTACTACTCCTACTGGTGGTCTGTAACCTAATGCAAACAGGCCTGGCCCAGGTTCAATCCACATTCAAAAAGGTCAAGCGGGTAGATAAGGTCTATCAACTTGATGGAATGCCTAAATTCGATTTTTCCGGTTTCAATGGATTGCCCGAGGCGGAAGCGCCTTTCCAGGGCCTTCATTATTCACCTGAAGATTTTCAGCCGACTACCTTTAACGCGGTCTTAAAGGCTGGTTTTAGCGTCAAAAACGATCCGGTCACCGGCCTTCCGATCATGATCGAAGGGAAAATCAGCAACTCCAACAGTCCTGTAGACGGGAAAATAACCTGGCAGAGCAAAGCCGATCAATACCTTGATCAACTTCGACACATCATGAAGGTCAAAGATCCCAGCCAGGAGTTCCAGCTGGTTTCAGTGGATACGGACAAACTCGGCCATACCCACATCCGCATGCAACAGTATTTCGGGAAAATAGCGGTATTCGGCGGCGATCTCATCCTGCATGCTAAAGACAACACCATTTACCTCGTCAACGGTCGTTATTATCCTACTCCTGAGCTCGATGTCAAAAGCCCCCGGCTAAAGGAGAGTGAGGCCGTCACGCTGGCTCTTAGAGATGTGGAGCAATACACGCCACTCATCGACATTCCCAAAAACCTGAAGCAATTCGTAGCCGGAGAACAAGCTGAAGCTCAACTCGTGGTCTATCATGAAAAAATGGCCCCCGACAGCGAAAGGCTGGCCTGGAAAATACAGCTGATCCCAAACCTGACCGACCGCTGGTCTTATTTCGTGGATGCCGAAAGCGGCGACATTCTGGCGAGCTACAATCAAACCTGCCGTTTTTTTCACACCCTTGAAGGCAGCTGCTCACACGATGCCCTTACTAAAAAGACCACAGTCGAAAAGCCGCTGAAAAGCAATCTTTTCGACGGGCCGGTCACTGCCACCGTCCCCGACCTTAAAGGCGTCAACCGCACTATCAGTACTTATGAGATCGGCAGCGACTATATCCTGCTGGATGTCACCAAGCCGATGTTCGATGCTAACGGTTCCATGATCCCTCAGGAAGTGAAAGGCGGGATCATTACCCTTGACGCCGGCAATACCTCGCCGCAAAATGATAATTTCCAGGCGAATTACGTAGCCACCAACAACAACAACAACTGGGACCCCAACGGCGTTTCGGCTCATTTCAATGCGGACGTTTCTTATGAATATTTCCGAACCACTTTCGGCCGCAATTCCATCAACGGCCAGGGCGGCACGGTTTATTCCATTATTAACGTCACCGATGACAAAAACGAACAAATGGACAATGCCTTCTGGAACGGGATCGCAATGTTCTATGGAAATGGCAAGAATGCCTTCTCCCCCTTTGCCGGCGCTCTGGATGTGGGCGGACATGAAATGTCACACGGCGTGATCCAGAATACCTCCAACCTGGAATACGTTTCTCAATCAGGTGCTTTGAATGAATCCTTTGCCGATGTTTTCGGCGCCATGATCGAGCGTGAAGACTGGCAGCTGGCGGAGGACATTGTCAATACCCAATTCTTTCCCAGCGGCGCCATGCGGGACATGAGCAATCCCAATAACGGCGGCTCCGGCCCGAATGATTTCACCTGGCAACCGAAAGATATGAGCGAATTCCAGGTGCTCGATCCCACCCCAGAGCAAGATAACGGCGGAGTACACATCAACAGCGGCATTCCCAACAGAGCCTACTACCTCTTTGCTACGGAAGTGGGGGTCGTGAAAGCAGAGCGGGTATGGTATCGGGCGCTTACTCAATATCTTACCCGAACTTCTCAGTTCATCGATATGCGGCTGGCCGTCATTCAGGCCACGCAAGACCTGCACGGCGCCAATTCAGCTGAGGTCAATGCCGCCAGAGTAGCCTTCGACGCCGTCGGCATTACCGACGGGCAGGGAACACCAGAACCGGCGCCAGTAGAAACCAATACCGGACAGGAGCTTTTGCTATTTTCTGATGAAGACAACACTTCCCTTTATTTATTTACTACGGCCGGAGAAGAGGTTGTCAATCCTTTTCAAAACATACCCGGCCCATTGCGTCCACCTAGTGTGACGGACGACGGCTCTTTTATTTTGTATGTCGCCAATGACAATACCATCTGGGGGATCGAACTAGACTGGAACAACGGAACGGTCAATGCCGCTCAGATCAATAGTCAGTCCATTTGGGGGAATATTTCCATCTCCAAGGACGGTTCCAGGTTTGCGGCCACTACTAATGATCAAAGAAGCTCTATTTTCGTCGGTGACCTCTTTACGGGCATGACCCGCGAGTTCGAATTGTACAACCCTACTTATACGCAGGGCGTATCCACGGGGGACGTTGTTTTTGCAGACGTTCTTCAGTGGGATTTCACGGGAGAATGGATCCTTTACGATGCCTTAAACAGTCTTAATACCCTGTTTAACAATATCGAGTACTGGGACATCGGCTTTTTGAATGTTTGGAATAACCAGACTGATGATTTTGCCGATGGATTTATTCAGAAACTATTTTCCAGCCTCGGTGAGGGCGTCAGCGTGGGCAATCCGGCCTTTTCAAAAAATTCTCCTAACATCATTGCCCTGGATATTTTTGACGAGATCAATGAAGCCTATTATGTTTATGCGCTAAATACTCAAACCGGCGAGCAATCTACTATTTTTAACAACCAAAAGCTTGGCGTCCCGAATTTCTCGCTGGACGATTCCTACCTGATCTTTGACGCAAACGACACTAACAACGAATCCATTATTGCGGGTGTGGATCTCAACCAAGATAAGATCACCGCGATTGGCAATCCTTACGTTTTCTTCAACAACCCTGGCAGCTTCGGCCTGAAATGGGGCATAATTTTCGGAAACGGCATCCGCGATTTCAATCCGACCAGCACCAATGACGCTACAGCAGCCGAGCTCGGATTAAACCTTTACCCCAACCCGGTTTCAGATCGGCTGACGCTGGAAATGGAACTGCCGGAAGCAACCGAGCTGGAACTGGAAGTCTTTGATCTGCTGGGCCGCCGGGTTAAAGCACTGGATCTGGGCGTACAGACCGGCAGGATACTGGAAGGAGTTGACGTGCAGGAGCTCGCTCCCGCTACCTATCTGCTCCGTTTGAGGGTAGGACAAAAGATAGTGACGGCTAAGTTTGTGAAGAGATGATCTTTTAATTAACCCAACAGGTTGGCGGCACGCTGATTTTGCGACTAATGCTTGTATCAGTTGCAGAATTTGTAAAATCAGCGTGCCGGCTATTTTGCGTATTCGAAAGCCGGATGCCTAAAAAGCCAATCTCAAATTTTACCCAAAAAAATCTTCTATGAAAACAATGGTTACGCTATCAATCGCTCTGCTTCCTTTTGTCCTTTTTTCCTGCAAAACCGAAACATACACTGCAAATAACCTGCCCGAGACCCAACTGCGTTTCGGCAGTGGAGGCGGCTTTGTGGGCACCTTTAATGAGTATATCTTACTGGAAAACGGACAATTATTCAAGAGAGACCAACTGGACGGGCCGCTGACTGAATTACCGAAGGTTAAGCGAAAAAAAGCCACGGCCTTGTTCGACCAAATGGAGCAGGTAGATTTCCAGCAGATGGACCGCAACGCCCCCGGAAATATCTATCGTTTTATGAGTTGCCAAACCAAAACCGACAGCAATAAGGTCACCTGGGGAAGTACAGAAAAAATGGAGGTGGATAAAAAGCTGGACAGCTTGTATCAGCAGTGTTTGAAATTGATCGAATGACTTTCAAAGTAAGTTCCGAGCCTCCAGGCGCGAATATTTAGTCTGATAAAAGCAGTATGGTCTCACTGCAAAGACGCTGACGCTTAGCGGCCTTAGCGTTTTTGCAGTGAGAATATCCAAGCATGATTTAATTTCAATGTTCTCACCTAACGGCGCCGAACCTGGATCTGATTGACGATGATCAATTTGACAGGGTTTTCACGGATCTGAATATCCTGCTCCAGTTCACTCCTTTGGAAGGGCTGTTTTCCCTGAAAGACCACCAGACGAATAAAGGCTTACCCACCACGTGATCTTCCGGCACGAAGCCCCAGATTCGGGCATCTTCGGAATTGTGGCGGTTGTCCCCCATCATCCAGTAGTAATCCATTTTGAAGGTATACTCAGTGGCTTCTTCGCCGTTGATGTAAAATTTGCCGTTGACCTCGCGGAAGTCGTTATCTTCATACACGTTGATGATCCTGCGGAAAAAGGCGATATTATCCGGGCGGAGCTGCACGGTAGCGCCTTTTTTCGGCACCCAGACCGGCCCGTAATTATCTTTGGTCCAGCTGCCGTTGATGTTTGGATCATGGGGAAAAACGCCATTGGGGTGGGGGTCGACTTTGGCGATATCGATCGCCTGGAAAGTCACCTCAGGATCCATTTCTTTAATCTTTTCTTTCTGCTCTTCGTTCAGGATGAGCACCATCTGATTAGCGCTCTGTCCCTGCATATCCTCTGTGGAAATGCCCCATTTGGCAAAATTCCGGATATTGATGGCGGACGAAGAGAAGTTGACGATGT
The DNA here is from genome assembly GCA_964548175.1 of uncultured Saprospiraceae bacterium. Taxonomy (GTDB): domain Bacteria; phylum Bacteroidota; class Bacteroidia; order Chitinophagales; family Saprospiraceae; genus JANQPA01. Next base: position 117,736 of record CAZJQS010000006.1, on the reverse strand, counting down.
AGAGGTACTGCAGGTATTTGGGTTGTTCGGCAGGTTGGCCGTTCACATAAACTTCGCGGTCGCGAATTTCTATAGAATCCCCGGGCAAGCCGATACATCTTTTAATGTAGTGGTCTTTTTTATCCATGGGCCGGGTGACCAGGTCCTTTCTTCCGGTCTTGATCTGCTGGATCTTGATCGGATCATCGATATGTCCTCTTCGATAATCGTAAATACTGTAAGTACGGCCAGGGAAGATGTATACGCTATCCCCTTCCGGAAAATTGAACACCACGGGATCATTGCGATCGATCTTTTCCAAAGCCGGCAATCTGTAATAAGGCAACTGTGGTTTTTCCAGATAGGACTCTCCTCCCAATACGGGAACGCGATTATGCAGCAGAGGCAACATGGCGATGGTCTGTGGCGTACGAATACCATAATTGGCTTTGCTTACGAACAAAAAGTCGCCAACCATCAGTGAACCCTCCATAGAGGAAGTCGGTATCACATAAGCTTCGATCAGGAACATTCGTATAAAGGCTGCGGCAAAAACGGCAAAAATAATGGCCTCAGCCCATTCGCGGCTGCCTGACTTATGGTAAGGGTTCTTTGCCTGTAATCGTTTCAGCTCTCGCTCATTATTAGCTTCTTTAGCTTCTTTGATCTTTGCCTGGTATGCTTTTTCCAATTCATAATTCGGCCCCTCGTATTTTTCTTTTTTATTCCATCCGAGATAGAAAAAGGCGATAGGGGCAGCCAATACAGCTACGGCGCTATGCCAGAATTTCAGCTTATTAAAAGAGCGCACCATCCGCACGGCCATCGATGCATAAATAAAAATATTGACGATGGGAAATAACAGCAAGGCTACCTTCCATATGGGATAGCCGATGATCTTCCCCCATACGACGAAGTTAAGCCCCGGAACCAAGCCCTGCCATCCGGAACAATTTATCTGATCACTCGATTTGTTCACTTTTTCAAAAACGAAGTATAAACTTATGCTGAGCAACACATAGCCTATCAAGAAAAAGAGTAAAACACCCATTTATAATCCTTTTAATGGTAAAATTAAGTATGGGGAACTGTCTAAAAAGACCTTTTACTTTAGAAATGTCTTCTCAGGCAACCTCTCCAGCATCGCAAATATAAATTAAATTGGCAGGATTGAAGCGTTATGAAGGCGTTAAGGTAGATGGAAGGTTTTATTTATTCGACTATGTCACCTTCGATGGTGAGTTTCTCGGGCTTGCGGATGCCTTTAAAATAGACTTTTATTTTTTTGTAAAAATAGCCTATATCCTTTGCATCATAGTCTACCTTAATAACGCCGGTCGAATCAGGCGCAATGGCCTCCTGGCTCCATTCCGTAGCGGTACATCCGCATGATGACCTGACATTATCGATGACAAGCACTTCCGTACCTCTATTTTTAAAGGGGAATTCATAAACCACAGACTCACCGTATGGAATTTCACCAAAATCATGATTCGTGTCATTAATCCAATCGACGGAAAAAGAGGATAAAAGGAAAAAGCCGGCAAAAAATATAGCGATGAACATAACGTTTTTTATGCCGAACGGTGCAAAGTGCTTTTTTATTACGCCGAAAGTGCAAACTTATTTAAAAAGAGAGAGAGTTGCGCAAAAAGTCTCTCTACTTACCTTTTTCCAATACCTCCCAGGTATGATCGGAAAGTAACTTCACGGTAGCAATAAATTCATAAGGTGGTTTTGCGCCCCATTCTCGGGGACCGACCATGGAAAGGACTTTTTTGCCGTCTTTCTTTTGGTAAAGATGATAGGTAAAGCCTATGAGCGGTTCAAAGTTCATCTCGGCCAGATAAATATCTTCTGAGATACTTACCCTGTCGTATATGGTTTTAGCTTGTTGGGCAAGAAGCTCGATCTGTTTACGAATCTGCTCCAGCTGCATCTCGGTTTGATCGTACATGGCCTCCACAGCTCGACCCTTTACCCGGCCTTTATCAATGGGTTTGATTTGAACACCACCCACGGTATGCGCATAGGGAAGGAGGTGAGGGATCTCCGTGATTTTATCTTTGTCGATCGGATTCTTGGATGCTTTTTTGTTTTCGTCCTTTGCCATTGATTATCTGTAATTTTCCTTTTTAACGGATAAAGCTGAAAAAAGATCAAAAAAAAGGGACGCTGCGGCAGCGTCCCTTTTTTTTGATCCGATCAAGGAATTATTTCAGCTCAAAAGTAGTGCTTCCGGCAAGATACCCTTTGTTGTAGACCTCTACAGTATAGGTTCCGCTCTGGAACTCCTGGTTAGGCGCCCAGATAGAACACATGTCCATTGAAGAGCGGCTGTAATCGATATCTTCTGCTTTAGTGAAGCGGATTTGCTCGCCGGTATCGTTGCTCTTGATCACACCTGAACCCATATCTTCGATGGCCAGCGTTTCACCCAGCGGATTAACGATTCTTACGAAGAAACGCTCCATGTTGGATTCCACCACGTTATTCTCGGTGAGTGTAAAGCAAACCTCAAGTTCGTCAACATTATCGGCTCTGGTTTTCTTGGCTCTTTTATCGTTGTTTCTGACTTTCAGTCCCGTAACCTGAATATTTTCCACTTTGACCACAGAAGCGATGTTCACTTTCTGAGCCAGTTTCGCCCGCTCTTCGCTGAGCTGCTCGTTTTGGCTGATCAGAGCGGTTTTAGTAGCTTCACTTTGCTCAATGGTTGAGGTGAGCTGTGTTTCCAGGGTTTGCTTTTCATCTGCCAGCTGTTGGTTTTCAGCGGTCAGTTCCTGGTTTTCAGCTCTCAGCTGATTGATCTCAGCAATGTACCCCTCCACCTGAGCGGTCAGCTTTTGAATTTCTTCGCGGGCGCGACCGAGGTCTCTCTTGTTCCTTAGCAATCCGTCAATGCGTGCTTTAGACTGCGCCAGTTCTTCCTTTTGGCTGTCGATGAGCTGGTTCAACTCCTCGTTGGAACCGCGCATTTCCTCCAGGTCGGAAAGCGCCTGGTAGTACTGTTCTTCCAATTCTGCTTTCAGCTGTTCGGACTCGTCCAGTTTTTCAGCGGTCATTTGTCTGGCCTTACTCAGATTTTGATTTTTCACAAAAAGGAAAATGCTAAGCCCCAGCAAAATTACGATGACAGTGGCGGAAATAGCAATGATCCTCTGCTTAGAGTTGTCGCTGTTGTTTGAGCCTGATCCCGGCGTCGCTGGATTAGTGCTCGGATTTGTAGTTGCCATAAGTTCCTTCCAATTTTGTTAAAATAGTCTTACGTTTTGTAATGAACTATTATAGTTAAAAAAATGCTTGTTCAGCTGTTTTTCAAGTAACGTGGTTAGTTTCTTAAAACTTACGGTACAAAGGTGCGGACTTTTTGGAAGGGATGCGTCCGCTATTGTTGCAAAAATGTTCAGTATTGTTGCAGATGGAGAACATGATGATTTAAAAAGGCGTCTGGACTTTTTAAACCGGTAATAATATTCCTAAATTTATCCAAATTTTTCATCTATTTCAACCCAGCATTATGATTGACCAGGTCGACATCGGCAGAGTTCTCTTCCTCGACATTGAAACCGTTTCCGGCAAAGCTTCCTTTGAACAGCTCAATGACAGTCTGAAATCCCTATGGACCGCCAAGGCCAACCAGATCATGCGCACAAAGGACGATCCGCTCTCAGAAGAAGAAGTCAGCGCCACTTATACCGACCGCGCAGGCATTTACGCCGAATTTGGAAAGATCGTCTGCATCTCCGTCGGAGCCGTTTTCAGGGATAAGGACAAGAGCCTCAAGATCCGGCTTAAGTCTTTTGCCGATGCTAATGAACGCCACCTGCTTCACGAATTTTCCAAGCTCCTTTTTGACCATTACAATAACCCGCTCAAACACTTCATTTGCGGGCACAATATCCGCGAATTTGACATCCCATATATCTGCCGGCGCATGGTCGTCAATCAATTGCCCCTGCCCGGTATGCTGCAGATCGCCGGCAAAAAACCGTGGGAAACCAAGTATTTCCTTGACACTATGGAGCTGTGGAAATTTGGCGATTATAAGAGTTATACCTCCTTGAAGTTACTGGCGGCGCTTTTAGACTTCCCTTCTCCCAAGGACGATATCGACGGCAGCAATGTGGGCAGGGTCTATTGGGAAGAAAAAGACCTGGAAAGGATCTCTTTGTATTGTGAAAAGGATGTCCTGGCTACCGCCCAGTTGTTCCTGCGCTATCAAAGACAGCCGCTTTTCGAGGAGGATCAGGTCATTCACATTAGAAATGAAGAATAAGTAAACACGAAGACTGGCCGCGCAGGATGGCCGGCAGGCAGTAAATTTTAGACAGCCTTATGATCACTGCCGGCTTCTCATTCTCTTTTTATCCATGGTCACTACCCAACGCTTGCTGACGCCTGTTTTGCGATGAAACCGGTCATAGCTAACGAGAAAATAAGTAAAGGTTTTGTCCTCAAGGTCTATTTTATCGACAAAACAAAAACGCCCGTCCTCTTTTCCAAAGGGGGTAAGATGTAGTAAATTGCCCTTGTTCTTTTTCCATTCTTTTTGGCTTCCCTCAAAACGATATAGACCAAAGTAATGGGGTCTTTTCTCTTTATAACGGACGTTCCAGCACAAGCGAATGCCTTCTTTTTCAGGCCTGGGCCTTTTGAGTTCCGTCTCATGCCGCACCAGCGGCAGGGAGGTGTTCAGTTCGGGTAACAACACGGGGGCGGCAAACCGTCTGCGCAGGGAATCGGCGATGCCCAGGCCGTTGCCCAGCAAAGAACGGGCCCTGAAGAAAGCATGGCCCCGAACCTCTGAAAAAGCACGGCTGACCTGCATCTGCCGGGGCAGTTCTTCGGGAAAGCGCCAGGCCTCCGCCATTTCTGTCCCCACCTTATGAGCAGCATGGCCAATGATAAGTCGATCACCCTCCACCTTTGAAGCCCACCACTTGACCAAGACCCCATAATCAGACACGGGGTGGCCGATTTCCCAGTACAGCTGCGGCACGATGTAATCGATCCATCCTTCATCCACCCATTTCAATACATCCGCGTACAGATCGTCATAAGAGGAAAGCTTATTGGTCGTTGGGGAGCCTTTTTTATCCCGTTCCTGGTTGCGCCATACCCCAAAGGGGCTGATCCCAAATTTCACGTAAGGCTTTCGCTGTTTGATCAGCGAACTCAGTTCCTGGATCAGCAGGTTGACATTAGCGCGACGCCAGTCCTCCACGCTGAAGAAAGCATCTCCATATAGGGCATAAGCAGCACTGTCCGGGATAGACTGACCGCTGGAAGGATATGGGTAAAAATAATCATCCATGTGAATGCCGTCTACATCGTACTTGACCATCACTTCTTCCACTACGTTCAAAAGATGCCAGCGTACGCCCGGCAAACCGGGATTCAGATAATAGCGATTGCCATAGGGAAAAGCCCATTCCGGGTGTTTGCGCAAAATATGCGCAGAGGCCAGTGCGGCAGTATCTAAATTGGGCGTTGCGCGGAGCGGATTCATCCAGGCATGGAATTCCATGCCTTCTTCATGGGCGATGTCAATAAAAGCAGTCAACAGATCGGCTCCGTTTTCGGGAGGCAAGCCCTCCTGCCCCGTCAGAAAGCGGGACCAGGGCGCCAGATCGGACGCGTAAAAAGCGTCGCCGCTGGGTCGAATCTGAAAATAGAGGGTATTCATGCCCAGCCCTTTCAGCTGCCGCACCAGCTGACGCCATTGCTCGGTGAGCACCACCTGGCTGGTGCTGCGTTCCCTGGGGAAATCCAGCTGAAAGAAAGTAGCGATCCAGACTGCCCGGACTTCACGCTCTCTCTCCGAAGTTTGACTGTGGGAACTGTAACAGGCGCTGATGAGGAGCAACACCAGCCAGCAAAGTAGTTTGAGTAGTCTATGCTTCAAGCTATTGGTATTTGGCAAAAATCAAACCTGGCATTCTTCCAAAAGCCAGTATTTATTGATCACATTGCTCGTCTGCTCGATCTTTTGGGATAAATTGTCAACTTTTTCCTTAAGGCTCTTTTTGGTAAAGGTAGTGGAATGATGCTTTAACAACACCAATTTTTTGGCAAACCTTAAAAAATTGGTATAGCCTTTTTTCTGGTCAGTAGTCATCTTGCGGTTCCGGATAACATAAACCCGAAAGGTATCAATGAGTGACAACAAGGCCTCTGTGTCCTCCATCGCATAATAAGTCCGTAAGAGTAAGAAAGTTGTGTTCAGGTGGTATTTGACATCGGTAAACTGTACCTGCAGTAAAGTTTCCTGTGCTTCGTTGTATTGTTTTTTGTTGTAAAACAGATTTGCCAGGTTATATTTATAAGCATTCTCGCGCTTTGAAGCCGGCAGCTTTTCTTTGTAAGCGTTAATGAAGCGTTCGGTCCAGGCAAATTCCTGAAGCTTGCAGCCTAGGGTTACGACATTTTTGTAATCCCATTCCGAAAGCACCCCATTATTGATGAGCAGTTCTTTTTTCAGCCCCTCCTGATATAGCTCGAACAATTCCCGCTGATAGTCACTGTTACCCAGGTTGATCTGGCGGATACAATAATTGTAGGAAAAACCATAAAGGTCGTTAATCTCCTGCCGGCTGAAGTGCTTCAGTTCGTGGTTCAGCAGTTCTTTCAGTTTTTCGTAATGAGCCGGATTATCTTCGTCTCTTAAAGACATCAGGATGGAATAATAAAGTACGATGGCTCTTTCTTTTCGGAAGGATTCCCAGTTATTTTCCAGAAACATCAACAGCTCTTCGAACAGCCCGTATTCATAATGGGTGTTCATCAGCATGGAGTTAGCCGTCAGGTGGCAGCAATTTCTCAGTTTTTCGATGATGTAGTACTTGTCCAGGTTGTCCAGCATATCCTGAAAGGTATCCGTGCGGGCGCGGTCCACGTAATTGCCGGAATAAAAGCCTAGCAGGTTGTGAAAGCGGTAATTGATGTGGAAATACTCGCTATTGCGGAAAGGATACTTTTCCAGCTTTTTTTCCAGCTGTTTCGAGCGATTACTCAGCAGATCATGCTGATTAAAAGCATAGGCCTGCTCGACCGTGTACAGCTGTTCCTGCAGTTCTTCCTCTTCGAAATGCCGAAAAGCCAGGAACTTGTGGTATAGCTTTTTGAGGTAAGACAGAACGTTGTGCAACTGCTGCTCGTCGTATTCCTGGCCTGGAAAAAGTTTTCGAAAAACCACTTTTCGCTCCAGGCTCACCCCATTCGAGCCCGATACATGGCTTATGACCAGATCCAGCAGTTCAATGGTCGCCTCATGCTGATTAAAATAAGGAGAATTCACAAAAGAGCGAAAACGATCCCGTTCTTTAGAGGATAAGTCTTTTAAATGCTGTACGATTTTACTTTGTTCCATAATTCCATCACAGTAAACACCTGCTAATTAAAGGCTAATATTTTGAAAACAAGCTGAAAACACATTAGGCGGAAAGCTTTATCAGGGCCAGAAAATACAAAAAATGTACTTCACCTGGAATATTTTTTCGAAGATATTTGTAGGGAAATCACGATGAAGCACTATAAAATCGTGTGCGGGTAGTTAAACTGCCGGCAAATTATAATTCCAATAATTAATTATCATTTTTTTTTCGCCGGCTAGGGGCCAACGGGGGGAGTGCCTTTTAGCCGGTGTTTTTTTTGCTCTGAAAAAGGGCCTCAATCAGTGCGGTATTCTACCGCCATGGTCGGGGCCCTTTTTCATTTTATGGCACATTTTTTTATGCTCAGAAACCCTTTTCAAACTTTTTCTCAAAAAAAATCAAAGTTTTTTTCCCGTTTTTTTTTAAAAAAAAGAAGAAAAAAACCAGTAAACAGAGAAACTAAAAACTTTAAGTACCTGATATTCAATAATTAACCAAATGCATTAAAAAAATATCCATCTCAGAAAAGGACATAATTGTACTAAGTTATTGGATTTGGATCTCCGATATTTGTATTGTAATCATTAAGAAAGGAAATTTTACGAGCTGCTACTAACAAATTATAATCTCATTAAAAAAGTAGCTTTGACAGATAAAAATGTTATAATCCCACGAATACAATTATAATCTCATGGACGAAGTTTAGTGGGTATCAAAGGATACTCACATTCTGGTATGTAGATAGCCTCTCAAAGCTCTTTTCGAAGCCGGCTGGAATTTTCTAGCCGGTTTTTTTTATCTTTCCTGCCAAAATTACTGAATTTCCATTCAAAATCACCAAAATTGCGTAACATTTTACGTATTTCAATTCTTTTTACGCATGCGCAGACATTTTGTTGCACCTTCTATACTTGCTGCTGATTTTTCTCGGCTGAATCAAGCTATTGAACTGATCAATGACAGCGAAGCAGATTATATCCATGTCGACGTCATGGACGGCGTTTTCGTTCCGAACATTACCTTCGGGATGATGATCGTAGAAGCGGTAAAAAAAATAGCCCGCAAACCGCTGGATGTCCACCTGATGATCGTCGAGCCGGAAAAATACATCCAACCCTTCCGCGATGCGGGAGCGGACATCATTTCGGTTCACTACGAGGCCTGCCCCCACCTGCATCGGGTGTTGCAGGATATTAAGCAATCCGGAGCCCAGGCCGGAGTGGCCGTCAACCCGCATACCAATGTGGCTTTGCTGGAGGATGTACTCGAAGATACAGATCAGGTCATCCTGATGTCGGTCAACCCCGGATTGGGAGGCCAGAAGTTCATCTATCGCTCCATCCCCAAGATCCGCAAACTGAAAGACATGATCACCATCCAAAACACCAACACCCTTATCGAGGTAGACGGCGGCGTAGGCCTGCATAACGCAGAAGCCATTCTACAGGCGGGCGCCGATATTCTGGTGGCGGGGAGTAGCGTGTTTAAAGCGGATGATCCTAAAGAACAGATCCGGCAGTTGAAAGAGATCGGGAAGGATAAAGGCAAGTGGGTGTAAGATTATGTCGGCGCACAAAAGTCAGTTACTTTTTTTGCTCGGCTTAAATAATTTTTTTCTTGCCGGGGAAAATCACAGATTTTCCCCGGCAAGAAAAAAGAATTTTATTAGCTGCGCATAAGGAGCAACTGACTTTTTGCACCGGCCCATCATTTTTTAATACTGATTCGTCGTCAAATCAACACCGATTTATTGTTTCAACTTTCCGATAAGATTGTAACTTGCAGCCGTTAAAAGAAAGAAGCCGGCCCGGCTTAAATTTATTGTCCTATGAACAAAAGGATCATCACCTTACTATATTTACTCACAGGAACCGTTTTCCTTGTCCATGCTCAAACCAGCCAAAAAGCGACCATTACGGGAAAAGTCTCCGATGCCCAGAATAATGCTCCGATCGAATTGGTCACAGTTTTCATTCGCGACACCAACCTGGTGACGGAAACCAGCTCCAACGGTCGTTATAGCCTGGATATCCCGGCTAACCAGGCGTGCATCCTTGTTTTTTCCCGGATCGGCTACAAAGAAACACAAACCACCATCCGGCCGATGCCCTCCGGCACCAGTCGGCAGATCGACGTCAGCATGGCGCCTTCGGATTCCGACCTGGAAGTCATCGTCCGGGAAAGCGCCATTCAGGAGGGCGGCATGGTCAAGGAAGAAGTCGAAAACCTGAAGCTGCTGCCTACTGCTTCGGGCAACCTGGAAAGCATTTTGCCGCACATTGCCCTGGGCACCTCTTCGGGCACGGGAGGGGAATTAAGCTCGCAGTATACGGTACGCGGCGGCAACTATGATGAAAATCTGGTCTACGTCAATGATTTTGAGATCTACCGGCCGCAATTGATCCGTACGGCTCAGCAGGAAGGGCTTTCTTTTCCGAATATAGACCTGATCCGCGATCTGACTTTTTCTTCCGGCGGCTTTGAAGCCCGGTATGGCGACAAGCTGTCATCCGTGCTGGACATCAAATATAAACGGCCCGATTCTCTGAGGGGCTCCGTTAGCCTGAGTATGCTGGGAGCTTCCGCCCATATCGAAGGCAGCACCCGAGTGAGCAATAACGATTATCAAAAGTTCCGTTTCCTGCTGGGGGCCCGCTACAAAAACAACCGCTACCTGCTGGGCACCCTGGATACACAAGGAGAATACAACCCTGACCACTCTGACATTCAGGCTTATCTGACTTATGACATTTCCCGCGACTGGCAGCTCGGCTTCCTGGGTAACTATAACCGCTCCCTTTATCGCTTCTCCCCTACTGAGCGAAATACGGCGCTCGGACTGATCAATTTTGCATTACAATTATTCACCGTCTCCGAAGGGGCTGAACTCAATGACCTGACTACCGCCATGGGCGGGCTATCGCTGACCTACATTCCTTCCGGCGTCAAAAACCCTTTTTATCTGAAATTTATGGCCTCCGCTCAGGGCAGCAATGAAAATGAAAGCACCGACATCATCGGCGACTATAGCCTGCGCCAGATCGAATCCGGGCTGGGAAGTAACGAATTCGGGGAAGTCCTGGCCGAACTGGGCACCGGCACCCAGCACGAATTCATCCGCAACCGCCTCGATACACGCATCACCAATTTCGAGCATCGCGGCGGCTGGGAAATACCACAAGATAATTTTAACCAGAATACCACCAGCAGCCACTTCATCCAGTGGAGCGTCAAATACCAGCAGGAGGAGATCGATGACCGCATCAATGAGTGGGAAAGACTCGACTCAGCAGGCTATTCACTGCCCTTCAGCGATTCGGAAGTCTTGCTCTTTGATGTGCTGAAAACGCAGAATTCCATTTCTTCTAACCGCTATAGCGCTTTTTTACAGAACACCTTCACCTACCGCAAGGAAGATGCCGCCGAGTGGCGGATATCCGCCGGAGTCCGGGCTTCCTACTGGGATCTGAATGAAGAATTGCTGATCTCTCCCCGAGCGGAAGTTTTATACAAGCCGCTGGCTTCCCAATCCGATATCTCCTTCCGGCTGGCGGGAGGGCTTTATTTTCAGCCTCCTTTTTACCGGGAACTGCGCCGCTTCAACGGCACGGTCAATACCGACCTGAGGGCACAAAAATCAGCCCATATCGTCGGAGGATTAACCTGGGATTTTTATCTCGGGAAAAACAACCCCAAAAAATTCAGACTGATCACGGAGGCCTACTACAAGTCTCTGTGGGATCAGGTCTATTACGATTTTGAAAACGTGCGTATCCGGTATTCCGGAGAAAATAATGCCACCGGCTATTTGATGGGCCTGGACCTTCGCCTGAACGGCGAATTCGTGCCGGGCGCCGAATCCTGGATCAACCTGTCGATACTCCGCGCCCGCGAAAACCTCGATGGGGTTCAGCATTTGAGAAGAGAAGTTGGCCAGGAACAAGCGACCGAAGTGAACGATGTTCCCCGACCGACCGACCGGGCCGTCAACCTGTCTATCTTTTTCCAGGATTACCTGCCTAAAAATGAAAATTTCAAAATGCATATGAATTTGTCCATCGGCACCGGTCTTCCGTTTGGATTAAAAGATAACAATGAAATATTTAGAAATACCTACCGGCTGTCCGCCTACCACCGGGTGGACATCGGATTCTCCCTGGCGCTTTGGGATGAGACCCGCCGCTGGAAAAAACCCAATCATTTTCTGGGCTTCTCCCGCAGCACCTGGCTGAGCCTGGAAGTATTCAACCTGATGCAGGTCCAAAACCAGGCGGATAATACCTGGATCAAGACAGTCTTCCAACAGCAATACGCCATCCCGAACTACCTGACCTCAAGGAGGATTAATCTGAGAATGAGAATGGAGTTTTGATCATTTGAAGATTTATGCCTGAATTGGACAAATAGGTCCCTTTTTAGGTTGTATTTCTTTCTACCTAATACCTTCTACCTTCTACTAAAGTTGCTTCGCAACTTGAGTAATTTAGTATTTTAGTGCTGTAAAAAACATATAGACAAATGATCGAATAAACAATTGACCTATGACAGACGAAGGAAAAAAACGACTGCTCAACAAATGGGAGATCTTCTTCCTGATCGTGGCCGTGGTCATCCTTCTGGGGATCTTTCTTCAGAAGATGGGCGTGCCGATCATCTATAAGTCAGAGGATACCGAGATCATTGAAGAGCCCCATCCGGGTTATTAAGAGATAAAAAGGTTGAAATGCGGAATGATCCATATTCTTATCTCAAATGCACCAATTTCCCGATCCATTGTCTTTCTGCGTTTCGCAAACGCAAATAATACAACCCTGCGGGATACCTGCTGATATCTATTTGCCTGGACGAACTCATTTCCAAACGTTCCAACAGCTGTCCCCGTGCAGAGATCAGCTCCAGTTGTATCGGGAACAAGTCCAGCTGATTGGTTTCGATAAACAACACGCCTCTGGCCGGATTCGGAAAAACCTTCAGGTCAGGGGAAGAAAACGCATCCTCCACCTCGCTCAGCATCACGGGAATATTCATCGTTACCGAATTGCCACAGGTGGCGATGGAAGCGTTCAGGGTTACGGTAAAAAGGCCGCCCCGACTGTAAGTGTGCACCGGGTTTTCAGCCGTACTGGTGCTGCCGTCACCGAAATCCCAGCGGTAGGATTCTGCATTCATGGACAGGTTAGTGAATCGCACCTGGAAGCCGTCGACCTCGTAGGAGAAGTCGGCATCAGGAAAATCTACGATGCGAATAAAATCTTCGATGGTCACACTATTGGTGCCCAAAGGCCCTTCCACTGTTAAAGTTACCGGATAAACGCCCGGGTTGGTGTAGATCACCTGGGGCTCCATTTCTGTAGAGGAAGCAGGGGAGCCACCGGGGAACGACCAGTTGATCGCATTAATATTTCCGGTAGAACGATTTCTAAACTGCACCAGGTGCGGCGCACAGCCAAAGGAGTTCAAAGCTGTAAATTTGGCTACCAAAGGACTGCCCACCGTGATATTGCGCATCAGCGTATCTTCCCCGCAACCATTCCGAACGATCAGGCTCACTACATACTCTCCTTCTTCCGCGTAAGCATAGACAGGATTGCGATCCTGACTCTGACTGCCGTCCCCAAAATCCCATAAAACAGCATCTGCATCAGAAGACTCATCTGTAAAGGTGACCGTGAGATCATCCATAAAACTGGAAAAATCAGCTACTGGAAAACCGGCCAATTGCAGACTTTGGGTCACCTCATCCCGGCCCAGCTCATTTTCGACGACCATGGTGATGAAAAGCTCACCGGCTTCCATAACTTCATAAAGACCGTTCTCCTCCTCCACCGGAACCACTTTCGGACCCACAAATTCATAATAAACCGTATCAATCAAACCGATCGACCGGTCGATCAATCGAAATTGTATCGGCGCGCAATCCCCCTCCCGCTCGATCTCAAAGCCGGCCGCCGGGGCATTGTTTATCCGGATGCTTTGAATGATCGTATCCTGTCCGCAATCATTAAAGGCAATCAATCTTACCTCATAATCACCCAGCGAATCATAGGTATGGCCGGGATTAGCCGAGGAGCTGGTGCTACCGTCGCCGAAATCCCAGAGGAAAGCGTCACTGTCCGTAGATTGATTATTGAAGCTAACCGTGTTGTTGGTATTGGCAAAACTAAAAGCGGCCCGGGGAAGGGGATCTATATCGATGGGAATATTTAAAATTAAAGTGTCGCTCCCATATTGACTACCTACTCTCAATCGAATCTGTATTGAATCCCGACCGGCAGAAGCATCAACCGTCCCCTTCACCACCCCGTTCTCATCCGGCTCAAAGGATGCAATATCTACTCCAGTGGCGCCGCCACCCTGGAGATATTGATTTAGAGGAGGCGAAAAGAACGGGCTGGAAATTTCCACCTGCAACGGAGCGCAACCGGAGTCCACTTCCACGGTCATCTCTGCTTGAGGAATACCATCCAATTCTACCTGAGCCATTAAAGTATCCATGCCGCACTGATTTTTAGCGATCAGGCCGTATTGGTAGCTGCCTGGAGCAGGAAAAGTATAACTAAAAAAAGAGTCAGCAGCTATCTGCGCAAAGGTGTCTGCCCCGAAGATCCAATACAGGGAATCCGCCTCTGTGGCTGTACTTTTCAGCGAAAGGGTGAGAATATCCGTCAGGCCTCCTTCAAAATCGGCCACCGGCGGATCGGCCAGGTTGACTTCGACCAGCTGAACCGCATTGGTGCTCCCCCCTTCATTGGAGACGACCAGGACCACTTCAAACGCACCGCTTTGATTATAGGTGACGGTCGGATTTTCTTCGGTGGAAAACTCCGGCTCTCCGTTTTGAAAAGACCAGGCGTAGCGGTCGATCTCACCTGTGGAGGTACTTTGGAAAGTGATCTGCACGGGCGAGCAGCCATTTACCTGCGCCACGACAAAACCTGCTTGCGGAGGAGCCTTTACTTCTATCGTCGTGGAGGTAGTATCACTCCCACAGGCATTACCGGCGATCAGTCGTACCTCATAGCTGCCGTCGGCAGGGAAATCATGAACGGGCGACAACTCAGTAGAAGTTGAGCCATCCCCAAAATCCCATTCGGCCCGATCTGCATTTTCAGACAGGTTGTCGAAGGTAACATTCAAGCCATCCAGCACGAATTCAAAATCTGCTTCCGGCTTTGGAGGAACTACTATCCGGATGGTGCGCGCCAGGGTGTCGCTTGTTCCAAAAGCATCGGTTACTACCAATCTAACCTGATATACCCCTGGCATATTGTAAACCACGCTGGGATCGGTGCTGGTGGCGGTAGCCGGCGTCCCACCCTGAAAGTTCCACTGAAAGCTATCGGCATCTGGGGTCGAAGCATTGGAAAAGTTAACGGTCACCGGGAGGCAGCCGGTCGTGTCGCTATAAGTAAAATCGGCGGTGGGTGCTGAGCCACGGGCAGGGATAAACTGAGTGAGGGAGTCGCTGCCGCAAGCATTTCTTACCACTAATTTGACGTCATAATCTCCTGCCTGATCATAAACATGAGTGGGTGTTCTTTCTGTGGAAGTATTGCCGTCGCCAAAATCCCAGCGGTACTCTTCGGCATCTTCGGGGGTCACGCTGATCACGTTAAGCGTCAGTTGATCCAGTTCGAGGCTGAAGTTGACGTCCGGCACTTCCCCTACTTCTACTGTTATGATCTCAGAAGTCAGCTGCTGACCGCAGTCGTCTTCGATCAGCAGGCGGAATTCGGCGTTTAAAATATCGGGAGTGGTCTCGGCTATGCTCAAAAACCGGGAGCGAACGCCGCTAAAACTGGCGTCATTGTTCAGGTTCATGAAGCCGCTGCCCCGGTTAATCTGCCACTGGTAAGTCAGGTTATTGCCGCTGGTTTCGACTTGCAGCAGCACCGGATTTCCCTCACAAACCAGGGCCCGGGTAGTTTGATCCTGAATGGCAGTCGGCGTAAAAAAATCACTGCTTTCTGCGAAACCTGAAAATGTGACCACCTCTCCGTTTTCTCCTGCTTCGGCGCCGTTGCTTCCGGTACTGCAGGAAGAAGAATTGAGGGTACGTCCGGCCTGACCGCCGTTCACCTGAAAATTAGGGGTTGGCCCTGAGATGGGCAGGCTGATCATGATGCGCCCGCCTGAACCGCCGCCACCGGGGCCCATACAACGATTCTGGCCTCTGTTATCGATACTCGCTCCATTACCTCCAAAAGCATGCATGAGGATATTATCTGGCAGATTGAACACTTCCAGCATAATGGTTCCTCCGGCGCCGGCGCCGCCGCCGCCGTCGCCTTCTCCCGTTCCCGGGCTTTGCCCATCGGCATAGATGCCGGTATTGAGGCGTGTTATGGCAGGCGCAAAGATCATGACGATGCCGCCCCCGTTGCCGCCGCTGATGGCTTCGGTCGTATTATTGGAATGGCCGGCGCCGCCGCCGCCGCCCATATAGATGCGTTCTACGTCGTTGGGTAAGGGCTTTCCGCCCCGGCCGGGATGGTTTCCCGTACAATCGAATATACCGGGAGCGTTATTTCTTCCTCCCATTCCTCCTGCTGTAACATTGCCGCCACCTCCACCACCGGCGTTGTGGTCGTTTCCACCACCACCACCACTGGCCTGACTACCTTTCCCCCATTCTTTTGCAGGCACAAATTCTGCAATGCTTTCTCCTTTGGGCGCCGCGCGCCAATTGCCTTCTGGATAGGCAAAATTACCAGGATCAATGGTGAAATTGCAACTACTGTTGACGATGACAGCCTCGCCACCTCTAAACCCCTGTCCTGTAACGTCGATAGGCGCATCTATCCTGAGTTGATCTTGTACCTGAAAAGCTACGATGCCGCCGGTGCTGCCGTCCCAGGGTTGGGCCCGGACGGTATCGACGGTGATGGCATTTTCATAGACCGGCATAGACACCAATTGGAGGGCGCTTTGAGGATCATAAGCGTTAAACAATGTTCTTTCCAACGTGATCCGGTTGTTATCGATGGCGATTATCTTATTTTTTTCATACAGTCCGGCGGCGCCCTGGTCTTCAATGCTGCCGAAATCATCATCGTTATCCTGGTTGATGGAAGCACCTTTCATTTGGATGAGGATCACCTGCATATCCGATTCGAAGCCGGAGGGGTCGTCTACGATCAATGTATTGGCGCATTCATCGATATCGACTACGGCCGCGTATACATTGATCACTCCTGAAAGAGGCGTTTCTTCCTGGCCGTTCAGGAAAACAGATAGAGATAAAAAGAAAAACGTACGACTTAGTAGCTTAAGGTACATAAGCGTTGATTTAATTTTTGGGATAAAAAACAGTTACGACAGCTTGTGAGGGGTAGGGAAGCATTCTTGTTTAACGATGAATGATGGGTGGTTATGACTAAAATAAGTTTTTTTTTCAAAAAATCCCTATTCTATTCTTTATTCCTGATATAGTTTGTAAAATAGCAAATAAACCCTTAAATTTGCGCGCGTTATTAACCCGCCGCTTGGTTACCAAGGTAAGCGGGTATGGTTAAACCATCTAAATAATAATTTAATGCCTGTAAAGATCAGATTACAGAGAAGAGGGCGTAAGAAACGACCATTTTACCAGATTGTGATTGCTGACGCGCGTGCGCCCAGAGATGGCCGCTACATTGAAAGGATCGGCAGTTACAATCCGATGACAAAACCGGCCACAATTGAGATCGACCGCGACAAAGCCTATGACTGGTTGATCAAAGGGGCTCAGCCTACCGATACCGTCAGAGCGATATTGCGCTTCAAGGGTGTT
The DNA here is from genome assembly GCA_964548175.1 of uncultured Saprospiraceae bacterium. GTDB lineage: Bacteria > Bacteroidota > Bacteroidia > Chitinophagales > Saprospiraceae > JANQPA01. The sequence continues at coordinate 100,609 of CAZJQS010000006.1, read as the reverse complement.
TACTACAAGAAGCATTTGATGAGAGGGGTGAAGAAAGGCGCCCTTACCATAGAAGAAGCGGAGAATAAATATCAGGAGTGGATCGAAACCAAAGAGGAAAAAATCGCTAAGCGCTTTGCAAAAACGGCAGCCGACAAGGCCGCTTATAATGCCACGCTGGCTGGTATTTCCCTGGAAGAGGAACACCGTCTTCATGGTACAGACGTACAAGAAATAGCCGATCAGGCGGCGGCCGTAGCCGAAGCTAAGGCCGAAGAAGCCGCTGAAACGCAGGAAACCGTTGAAGCTGCTGTAGAGGAGAACATGGAAGCTGCCGCTGAAACACAAGAGGCTGCTGCTGAAGCTGCAACTGAAGAAGCTCCTGCCGAAGCAGAAGAAGCAACTGAAGAAGAAGAAGAGAAATAATTGAAGCCTTAGATCGCTCTTCCTGCCGGCAGGCAAGGCTCATGCAGTCCGGACAAATTTTATTTTCGAGCTTTTCGCCTTTGAATATCCCAGATTTTCCTGGGCGAAAAGCTCGAAATGAATTTGATCAGCCATGCAGTTTTTCGGCATGCTTCTCCATCTAAATTTATATCCATTTCCTATTGAAGTTCAATCACCTTTAGCTTATATTTGCTAAAGAATTCATTTTTAAATAGGCTATACTTTATTTCTAATATACAGCGGACCTGGTAGTGCCTTAAGTTGCACTATCAGGTTTCCATTTAAAAAAAAGGCTATGTATGAATTAGATCAAAAATATATCGACAAGCTGGAAGACCTTGCCGGAGAAATTCAGGATTCGGATGAGTTGAATAAGTACCTCGAAGAAGAGGAAGAAGAAGACTTCATTCGCCTTAAGGAAATGTTTGAACCCAGGATTGCTCTGATCTACGAGGAAGTGGCCGCTGAGACTCCCCTGCAACTGATCCCCCTGGAAGAATTATTGCTCGAACCCTTTTTTGAAGGGCTTTACCTGCCTAAAATCCTCGGCTATTCCGTTTTAAGGGGAGAGATCGATGAAAAAGCCAAATACGTACGCCCCCAGGAACATTTTAAAGAAGTACTGCTGGCCATCTGCAATTCCGCTAATTTCGACATCCTCAAAAAAAGGATCGGACAATCCATACAGATCGGTTTCGCCCTGAGTAGCGATATCTGGGTGACTAACCTCATCGCCAGCATTGAAAATAAACGCATCCGGTATTTTCTGCAGGGACAAAAGCTGGAGAAATACCGCCGCCCTAAAGAAAGGCTGGCCGGATATCTGCGCTACAAAAAGCAATTTTCCAGCGAGAATTTCCAGACTGCAGAGTTTCCTGAAACCATGGGCGGACTGAAAGTACTGTATTCCTCGCTGAAAAACTTCCTGCTCTACCGCATCAAAATGAATCTCAATAACGCGAGCATCATCCCCCCAATGAAGTCCTTTTTAGAGACCAAAGAATTTCAGGGCTCCACAGAACACCAGCACCTGATGATGGTCTATGGTTTCTTCTTTGACCTGGATGAGGATGACAAAAAACAGGTCTCCAAGATCCTCAATAAAATACGCAAGGAAATGCCCGGATTCTCTGAGGAATTTCTGCAATTTGTACTCGAACTATATGCTGATCCCGAAGTTAACCTATCTCCGGAAGCTGACCTTCAAATGGCGGAACTATTGGACCTGAAAGTGAAAGATGAGTTATCGGAATACTTCAAGCTCCTTAAAATCATTCACAATGAAGGCTGGAACCAGGAAGAGGCTCAGGAAGCAGTAAGGGTGTTTTACATACAACATGAAGGGCTCTCCATCATCAACGAGTGCGTTCGTCAAACCATTTTCCAGTATTTCAACCGCTTCATCAGCAATCTAAGCGTTGAGGCGTATACCGACTTCTTTGAGATCACGAAGCTATATCCCATCTACATGGAGATCTTTGCCAACCAACAATTCAACCAAAACCTCAAAGAATTGTCCATGGCTTATGTGCGCAAATTGCTAAAACGCTATACCGACAAAAGAGGAAAAGACTATCAGGACATCAAAAAGTTCGTCTCCCGGGCATTCAAGGATTTTGAGTTCTTGAAGGAAAAAGAGATCGTGGAGCTCTTCAAAACCCGAAGAAAGAAGAAAACGCCGGCTAAGTAAAGATCAACAACCAGAACGGGGTTCTGTAAAAAGTCTTCGTACTCTTTTGCGTAGCAAATAAAATTCTTTTTTGAGTTTTTTGCCGAAGAAAATTTGTGATTTTCTTCGGCAAAAAACTCGAAAATAGAATCATTTAAGCCGAGCAAGCCTGCCGGCCGTCAGGCGGGAAGAGTACGAAGATTTTTTACACAACTCCATAAAGAAACAGGTATATTATTTAACTTCGACGTTCTCACTACAGGGCCCCAAATTACCTCTATTTAAATTTGTTCACTTAAGTGCCAGGGTGATCCCTTTTCTTGCCTGTTTTCTCGCACCCATAGAACCATCACGGCCTCCTTCCTGTTAAACCTTTGAAAACAATTCCATGCTGCTATGTCAAGGCTCGTCATTATTTCCAACCGATTACCCATTACCATTCAGGAAGAAGAAGGACAACTCACCTACCAGCCCAGCGCCGGAGGGCTCGCTACCGGCCTGAACTCACTCAGCGATGAGATCGAAAAGATTTGGATCGGATGGCCGGGGATCGACATTCAGGCTGAGGAAGAGAAGCAAAAAGTCCGGGCCAAGCTGAAAGAACAGGACCTCGTGCCTGTTTTTCTCACCCAGGAAGAGATCAAATTATATTACGAAGGTTTCAGTAATAAAACCATCTGGCCGCATTTTCACTACTTTACCCAGTACACGGCTTATGATAACCACCTATGGGAGGCTTATCAGGCCGTCAACAAAAAATTTGCGGAAGTGGTCATTCCTCAGATCAGGGAAGACGATCTCGTATGGGTGCACGATTATCAGCTGATGCTGCTGCCTGACCTGATCCGGCAGGCTTTTCCGGAGGTATCGATCGGATTTTTCCTTCATATTCCTTTCCCTTCCTACGAAATTTTCCGGACACTCCCCTGGCGTAAGCAGATCCTGGAAGGGATATTGGGCGCCGACCTTATCGGATTCCACACATTCGGCTATATGCGCCATTTCCTGAGCGCCGCTTACCGGATCACCGGGTATGAGCACAATTTCGGCCACATGAAAGTTCGGAACCGAATGGTCAATGTTGACGTCTTTCCAATGGGCATCGACTACGAAAAATACGCCCACCCCCGATTGGACATCCTAAAAGAAAACGGCGCGTTTAAGATCCAGCAATTGGCAAAAGGGATCAAGCTCGTTATTTCTATTGACCGACTGGACTACTCCAAGGGCATCCCTCAAAGGATCAAGGTTTTTGAACATTTTCTGGATAAATATCCGGAATACGTTGGCAAAGTAACCCTCATTATGATCGTCGTGCCTTCCAGAGCCAACGTAGAGGAATATCAGGACCTGAAGCATCAGATCGACACCCTGGTCGGAGAGATCAATGGTAAATTCCGGACTTTTGACTGGGAGCCTATCCGCTATTTCTACCGTTCTCTGAATTTTGAAGAACTGACTACTTTATATAAAGAGGCAGCTATCGCCATGATCACCCCCCTGCGTGACGGCATGAATCTGGTAGCCAAGGAGTACGTGGCGAGTAAAGAAGACAGCAAAAAGGGCGTCATCATACTGAGCGAAATGGCCGGTTCTTCCGGCTATATGCCCGAAGCCCTGATCGTCAACCCCAACGACCAGAACGATATTGTGGAAGCCCTCCGCACGGCCATGGAAATGAATGAAAAGGAGCAGCGCTGGAGGCTGGAAAGTATGCAGAAAAAACTAAAGAAATATACCGTCCAGCACTGGGCTAATACCTTTATGAGCGAACAAAAACGCCTTATGGAAGAACAGAAAAAACAAAAAGTCTATCGCCTCGATGGCGAGGACTTCAATAATTTACTCGCCCATTACCAGAAAGCGCAAAATCGCCTAATCATTCTGGATTATGACGGCACCTTGATGAATTTCCACCCCGACCCGCAGGCCGTCGTTCCAGAGCCGGAAGTTATGGAAACGCTTCACAGCCTCAAAGAGAAGGCCGGCAATACCGTTATCATCAGCAGCGGACGCGACCGGAACACGCTTGAAAAATGGTTGGGCTCTCTGAATATCGACATGGCTGCAGAGCATGGGGTATGGACGAAAAAGAACGGAGAATGGAAGAGCAACCCCAATCTGGGCGCTGCCTGGAAACCGGAGGTCAAAGAAGTGCTCGAAGATATTGTCGAACGCACCCCGGGTTCTTTCATCGAAGAAAAAGATTATTCGCTGGCCTGGCATTACCGGCTGATCGACAAAGAGCTGGGCGCCAAACGCGTCCGGGAATTCCGGGACGTACTCCGATACCTCACCGCCAACCTTGACCTGCAGGTTCTTGAAGGCAATAAAGTAGTGGAAATAAAAAATGCCGGCGTCAATAAAGGGAAAGCCGCATTGCTTTGGCTAAACGACCAGCCCTGGGATTTCATCATGGCCATCGGGGATGATCATACCGACGAAGATATTTTTGAAGCCCTGCCCAAAGAGGCTTATACGGTCAAGGTGGGCATCGGTCGTACAGCCGCCCGTTTTTACCTGAGCACCGTAGAGGAAGTAAGGGCCTTCCTGAAAAAGCTGATTTGAAAGTAAGAGGTCATTTGAAAAGTATCCTGTTTTGCTTTCCATAGTCGAAAATTCACCTCATCAGGTAGAAGAAGCATTGTTTTTTCTAAAAAATCAGGCATTTTAAGCGTATATTTTACTACCAGAATTAAAAACATCAGCGATGAATGGCATCATCAACGGAGCTTTCTCCTACATCAAAGCCTTTGAGATCATTGGGCGATATAATCTTTGGCTATTTTTTATTGCCCCCGCTCTCGTCAGCATAGTCTTAGGTATTGCTATCCTGGGAACCGCCTACGGTATATCAGGTAATATCGGAGAATGGCTGATCTCCTTGTATCCATGGGAATGGGGAAAAGCGACACTGGAAAAAATAGCCGCTGTTTTCGGGGCGATCTTCGTCATCGCCATCGGATTGATCATATTCCGGCAGCTGGTCATTGCGCTGGCTTCCCCCTTTATGAGTCCAATGTCGGAAAAAATAGAAAACCGGATGTCCGGACACAAAGTGGAAATCGCTTTCACTGTTAAGCAATTTTTTAGCGACCTGATCCGAGGTTTGACCATTGCCCTGCGCAACATCATCAGAGAACTCTTCTTTACTTTCCTGCTTTTCTTATTAGGACTGATCCCGATCCTTACGCCCTTTACAGCTATTCTCATTTTCCTGGTCCAAGCCTATTATGCCGGCTTTGGCAACATGGACTTTACGCTGGAACGGCACTTTCGCGTCAGAGGAAGTGTACGCTTCGTGCGCCGGCACTGGGGGCTGGCCATTGGGAACGGCGCTGTCTTCCTGCTGTTATTATTGACGGGGATCGGGTTTCTGTTTGCTATTCCACTAGGAGCAGCTGCGGCTACTACAGAAACGGTCAAAAGATTGGAGAAAGAAAAGGTATAGAGGCCATCTCAAAAGGCCGTGACCTTCTCAGACAGCTAATAGTATTTTTTTAATGGTCTTTTTTAAGGAAAATGAAATTTTTCTTAAAAAAGACCACTAAAAAAGAAATTTATTAGGCTGTGCAAAGGTGTAGGCTGCTTATGAGACGGCCTTAATTGTTTAACTAGTTATGGTAAGCCTGATTGTGCACTAATTGAGCGCCACAACTTGCGCAGGTTCCGGAAGCACCGGCCCCGCCGGAGCAGCCGTTGCTGCAGATGTAATGATATTGACCTGTGGCGTTGGTAGCCGTTTTAGGGCTGGTAGGCACATTGATCATAGGCTGCTGACCAGGCTGTTGTATGATCGGGCTGATCGGTCCGTTAGAGCTGCTGTTAACTGACGGGGCGGTAGTTGTGGAAGCCCCGGTGGAGTGAAAGGCCTGATTATGAGCCAGAGTAGCGCCGCAGGTAGCACAGGCGCCGGCTGAGCCACTGCCGGGATGGCCATTAGGGCAGGTGTAATGATATTCGCCTGCGGCATTCTGTGCAGCATTGGCCGGCTGGTCGATCTGCGGCTGCTGAATATTGATCTCAGGGCTATTAATGTCAGTATTCGCATTGTCGTGAAAGGCCTGGTTGTGTACTAAGGTCGCTCCACAAGTAGCGCAAGCGCCCGCACTGCCGCTGCCACCGGGATCGCCGTTCGGGCAAATATAGTGAAATACCCCCAAAGCGTTAGTCGCCTGAGCCGGAGGAATATCTGCGGCAGGATTGTTGTTGGTAGCAGGCATAGGCTGATTCGTGGGCGGAATGACCTGCCCCGGCCTTTGAGGTGTCTTATCGTTCGAACAAGCTATAGCCAACATAGCTAGTATGGCAATGACAAAAGTTGATGTCCACTTCATGATATTATTTTTTGATCTTTAATGATATAATTTGCTGCCCCTTGCAGCGCCATCCTTTACTGTTAAGGAAGGATGATGATTTGGTGCAAATATACGGTATTTACCACGCATTGTTGCTTAAGGTGGAAAAAGCCGGTGGCTCCTTCTGCCTGGCGGCCGGCAGATTCGCGCAGCCTCAACATTTCTTTTTTCTTCCAAGAAAGACCGATAAAAAAATGCTATTAGCTAGCAAATCACCTTTTGCGAACATCAACGGATGACACTCCTTCATTGTTATATTTTTTTCGGAAAAAAAGCGAAATTGCCTTTTCAAAACATCATCCAATGGACGGCACAAAAAGAAGCAACATCAAAACCGGGCAGCTGGTCCGGATCGTTTTGAAAAAAGACCAGCGCACGGGCGAACTGACAGAAGGGTTCGTAAAAAGAATACTGACCAAGTCTTCGCATCACCCACACGGCATCAAAGTGATGCTGGATGACGGGCAGGTGGGCAGAGTGAAGGAAATATTAGAGGAGGAGGAAGAGGATTTTTAGTGCAACCTAAGCGGGTTGCCGTTGTCATTACAACGGCTATTTTACGTCTCGCTTAAAATGAATCGAACCTATGAAAGAACTCCTCTTTTTCTTCTTTTATTTGTTGCTCGCTTTTTCTCTCCCAGCTCAAAAGACACCTCACGAACAATTCGACCGTGACCTTGAAGCCCTCCAAGGTTATTTTCACCTTCCCGGCATGTCTGCTATCGTTAAAAAAGGGGACGGGATTATTTTTGAAAAGTACTACGGCTATGCTGATCTGGAAAAAAAGTAAAAGTAGATACCCATACCATTTTCCCCCTCGCTTCATTAACCAAAATTTTTGCCGCCACACTGATCTTTCAATTAGAAGAAGAAGGTCTGTTAAGTGTGGAAGACTCTATGAAAAAATACTTCCCAAAAGCAGACATTCCAGCATCCATCAAGATCAAACATGTCCTTTCCCATACTTCGCAGGGAGTTCCCGGCGAACAGTTTTTCTACAGCTTCCGCTTTGGTTTTCTTACACAAGTAATCGAACAGGCAAGCGGCCGTTCTTTTTCTGATCTGTTACAAGAAAAAATCATTGAGCCCCTGGCCATTGAGCACGCATTCCTCTTATCCGGAGATGAGGTAATTAAACAATTAGGTGAAAAACTCGCCCAACCCTATCTTTTTAAGCAACAAACTGAACCGGGGCGATTCGAACCAGGCTTTTCCGCCTCCGCCGGGCTGATGATGACCGCCCGGGAATTGTTGCTTTTCGATGAAGCATTAAATCGCAATAGGTTGCTCAGCAAAAAAAGCAAAAAGAAAATGTTTCGCCCGTTTTATCAAAACTCCCCTTATGGTCTGGGCATATTCACGCAGACATTTTCAGGAAAAAAACTGGTATGGGGTTACGGACAATACGATTGTTTTTCAAGCTTGTATCTGAAAGTTCCTGATCAAGATCTTACCCTGATCCTTTTGGCCAATAATAACCTGATGAGTGATCCGGCCAGGCTGATCTATGGAGACATAACCTATTCTCTGTTTGCGCTGAGCTTTCTGAAAAATTTCGTATTTCAAAACAGGGATCCGGGGTACGAATATATAGGTCCAAATGGAAATTTATCTGAGGTGATGGTGCAACTATCTGGTAATAAAAAAAGCACTGCCATTATCAGACAACAACTGCTGGCCTGGGGACTAGCTAAAAGCTTTATGGGGCAGGCCTCTGAAGATGAAAAAGCAGGCAGCTGGCGTTGTATTTATTCGATCATTCCCTGGGCGCCGGACTATGAGAATTATGGCAACCTATCACTCTTGCACGCCCTTATCATGAACCTGGATAACAAAAAAGATCAAGAAGAAGAAGATTTATTCGGCAAGATGATTATCAAAATCGGCAAAAAACTTTTAGCTGAGTGCCCTGACAATCCTTATGCCAATCTTTACCTGGGGGAATATTATGCTCATAAAGGCGAGCCCGATCAGGCTTTGGTCCATTTTAAAACCATTGTTGACGCAAAGAATTATGAACGCTTTTGGTATACCTAGGAAGCCTTGAACTTTATCCGATCTTATAAGCCTTAGAGGGTGTGTCAAAAGATTTTCTTCCTCCCTCTTACCCTAGAAGAATTGTTTTTTTCGTAAGTTAAGCCTTCTTTTTTGACACACTGAAGTCAAAAAAGATCCTTTCCCCAACAAACCACAATTTCAATAAAATGAAAAAGATACATCTTCCCCATGTATTGGTGTTCATCTTTTTGCTTTTTATCAATGCATGCAACAGGAATCCGGATCAGCCTGAGATCAAGCTGGAGGAATTAACGGTGGCCGAGATCCATACGGCTTACCAAAAGGGAACATTCACCATTGTCCAGCTGACAAAAGCCTACCTGGACAGAATAAACCGATACGATCAATCCGCCGGTATCAATTCTATTGTGGTGCTTAATCCGGAAGCACTGGAGGAAGCCAGACGACTGGACAAAGAGTTGAAAAAAACCGGAGAGCTCAGGCCCATGCACGGTATCCCAGTGATCGTCAAAGACAATTACAATACCATTGGTTTGCAAACAGCCGCCGGTTCGGCAGCATTGGCCGGCTTTGAACCCGCGACCGATGCCTATCAGGTCCGCAAACTCAAAGAAGCCGGCGCCATCATACTGGCTAAATCCAATATGGCGGAATGGGCCTTCAGCCCAATGGTCACCATCAGCTCTATCGCCGGAGAAACCCACAATCCCTACAACCTTGAACACACTACTGCCGGCTCCAGCGGAGGCACCGCCGCCGCTGTGGCGGCCAACTTCGGCGCCGTAGGCCTGGGAACGGATACGGGCAATTCCATCCGGGGGCCTTCTTCCCATAACGCCTTGGTCGGATTCAGATCTACGCTTGGTCTGACCAGCCGCGAAGGTATTGTCCCGCTCTACCTGCGCAACGACGTGGGCGGTCCTATGTGCAGAACCGTTGAAGACGCCACAAGAGTATTACAGATCATCGCCGGATATGATCCTAATGATCCCATTACCCGGCACGCCCAAGGCAAAATAGCGAACAATTATATGGATTATCTGGATAAAAACGGCCTGCAAGGCGCCCGAATCGGAGTCTTCAGCACCTTAAGCGAGGATGATCCGCATCCTGAAGTCAAGGCCCTTTTTCAAGCCGCCGTGAAAGATTTAAAACGGCTGGGCGCCACCGTCGTGGAGCCGGTTGAGGTTCCTAATTTTGATCAGCTGCGGCGTGGGCAGTGGTGTCCGATGTTCAAAAAAGACATCAATGCTTACCTGGCGGCCCAGGGGCCCGGCGTTCCTGTTAAAAACCTGGAGGAAATCGTGGCTACGGGCAAATATTCCGATTACATCGAAGAAAGTCTGCAGGACTTCCTCAATGGCGAGGAATCGCCGGGAACGGAGGAACGTCCCTGCCTTGACCCTTATGAAGATCCCCGGCGCATCGCTTTCAGAACAGCGATCGAAAACACCATGGACAGCCTGGAACTGGATGCGATGATCTATCCCAGTTGGAATCATCCGCCTGCTAAAATTGGAGATTTTGATGGGTATAAAGGGGATAACAGCCAGGTGATTGCACCGCATACGGGCCAGCCGGCTTTCACTGTACCGATGGGCTATACCAGTGGCGATCTGCCGGCGGGCTTGCAATTTTTAGGCCGCCTGTTTGATGAGCCGACGCTCATAAAGTTGACCTATGCCTACGAACAAGGCACCCAGCACCGAAAACCGCCGAAAATAGCAAGTAAAGATTAACCACTAAATTAACAAACCATTTCAAATATATCATGAAGAAAGTACAACTCATCATTGTTCTCCTTTTAAGTTTCGGACTGGGTCTTACTGCCCAAAACGAACCCATTACCAAAGCCAATTACAGGCTGGCCGCCAGATATTCGCCCGACAAGCTGGACAAAATGGTCTTTTCCACCCGGGTGGCCCCCCACTGGCTGAAAGAATCCGAGCGTTTCTGGTATATGTACGAAACCAGTGACGGTCCAAAGCACTATCTTGTTGATCCTGCTCGTCGATCCAAACAATTGCTTTTTGATCCAGTCAGGCTGGCTGCGGAGATCACCCGGCTGACCAGAGATCCTTTCGACGCCCAGCATCTGCCCATCAAAAACCTAAAGTTCATTAATAACGAAACCGCCATCCGTTTTGAGATCCAAAGTAAATATCAGGAAGAAGAAGATACAGACGATAAGGCGGGCAAAACACAACAGGAAAACCAGGAAGACCAAAAGAAGAAACCCAAAAAAATGAAACCCAAAACCTGGTTTTTTGAATATGACCTGAATACCAGAGAACTCAGGCTGCTGGAAGATTATGAAAAACCCAAAGAAGATCCCCGATGGGCTAATATCTCGCCTAATGGAGAGATCATCCTTTTCGCCAAAAACCACAATTTATACTGGATGGATAAGGAAAATTACGAAAAGGCTAAAATAGATGAAAAAGACAGCACGATCGTAGAACATCAATGGACAGAAGATGGGGTTGAGTTCTTTGGATATGGCTCTAACAGCACCGGAAGTGGAGAAACTGAAGTTGAAAAGGAGAAAGATAAAGACAAGCGCAAACGAGTAAGCGTAGCCTGGTCACCTGATTCCCGCCGATTTGCGATGATCAAGGGTGATTATCGGGAGGTAAAGGAATTGTTTGTGATCAACTCTGTGGCGGAGCCTCGCCCAACGCTGGAGAAATATAAATACCACATGCCCGGCGAAAAGGAAGCTCCGCAGTATGAGCTGCATGTCTTTGATTTTGAAGAAAAAGAACAAAAGATCATCCAGGCAGACACTTTCAAAGACCAAACGCTCAGTCTTTTTTATAAACCTCGCCTGAAGAAAGACAGGGATAACGACTACAACCCTGTTATCTGGCTGGCCGAAAACAACAATGAAATTTATTTTAAAAGGGTCAGCCGGGATCAAAAACGCATCGATATTTGTAAAGCCAACTACGAAACAGGAGCCGTTCAGGTCCTGATCGAAGAACGTCAGGAGCCCTACGTTGAAAACAGAGGCATTCCTTTCCACCTGGTCAATGGAGGGGCTGAGCTCATCCACTGGTCGGAAAGAGACGGATGGGGACATTTTTATTTATTCGATGGAGAAGGGAAGCTGAAACAACAGATCACCTCCGGTCCTTATCATTGCGCCGGGATTGAGGCTGTTGATGAAGACAACCGGGTGCTCTACTTCCGGGCCAATGGCAGGGAAGACGGAGAAGACCCCTATTACGTTCACCTTTACCGGGTGAATTTCGACGGCAGCGGCTTAAAACTCCTAAACCCCGGCAATTATGAGCACGCGCCTGATATGAATGACGAAGCCTCCTATTTTGTAAATAATTATTCCAGGGTCAACACCGTACCGGCTTCCACCCTGCATGACAAACAAGGCAACAAGCTCATGGACCTGGAAACGGCTGATTTTTCCAAGCTCATGGAATCCGGCTATCGATTTCCTGAACCTTATAAAGTCAAAGCTGACGACGGCATCACCGACATCTACGGGGTAATGTACAAGCCCTTTGATTTCGATTCTACGAAAAGCTATCCCATCATTGCTTATGTTTATCCTGGTCCTCAGACGGAGTCCGTTTACAAATCCTGGTCCGGCAGCATGGATCGCACGGATCGCCTGGCCCAGTTCGGATTTATCGTGGTAACTATGGGTAACCGCGGCGGGCATCCTGCCCGCTCCAGATGGTACCATTCTTACGGATACGGAGATTTGCGGGATTACGGCCTGGCCGATAAAAAAACCACTATTGAACAACTGGCAGACCGTCATGATTTTATCGACATCGACAAGGTAGGGATCTTCGGCCATTCCGGAGGCGGCTTTATGTCGACGGCAGCTATGCTCGTTTATCCGGATTTCTTTAAAGTAGCTGTTTCCTCCTCCGGTAATCACGAGAATAATATCTACAATCGCTGGTGGAGTGAAAAACATCACGGCGTAAAAGAAATGACGGATGACAAAGGTAATGTGACCTTCAAATATGACATCGAGAAAAACTCTGAGCTGGCGAAGAACCTCAAAGGGAAATTGTTGATCACGACCGGTGACATCGACAACAACGTGCATCCCGGTCTGACCATCCGCATGGCCAACGCCCTGATCAAAGCCAACAAGCGTTTTGATTTCTTCTTGTTCCCGGGCCAGCGACATGGCTATGGAAATATGAATGAATATTTCTTCTGGCTGAGAGGGGATTATTTCTGTAAGCACCTGATTGGAGATTATTCGAATAGTACGGATATTGTACCTATGAATAATGAAAAAGCGATGACGGGTAAGCGCCCATAATCCGGTGTTTATTTGGACACTGATCTTCATTGTTTTTTTTGACCCAGAGGGACGCAGATCTAATAGGTTTAAGCAGTTTTGAATGCTAAAAACCGTGAATATCTGCCGGAGCTGCGTTCTTCTGCATCAAAAAAGACAGCCAAATGCCATGCCAATGATCCACTACACACGGTCTACCAATAGAAAAGACCTGGAACAAATCATACAGCTCCAGGTCGAAAACCGGGAAGGCAGCATCTCTAAGGAAGAGCTTCAATCGGAAGGCTTCGTCACGGTCGTACACGACCTATCCCTGCTGGAGGAGATGAACACCCCTCACCCACATACCATTGGTAAAGATGGTGATTTACTCATCGCTTATGTCCTCACCATGCTCAAATCGCTGGAGGATAGAATTCCCATTCTCGTCCCTATGTTCCAGCAGATCAACACCACCGAATATAAAGGGGAGTTATTGAGGGATACAGATTATTTCGTCATTGGCCAATGCTGTGTCAAAAAAAGTTATCGAGGCCAGGGAGTGTTTAAAGGCTTATATGAAACAATGCGAGAGTATATGGTGCCACATTTCCGGTATGCCATTACCGAAATTGCCACTCGTAATCCCCGTTCGATACGTGCTCACGAGAAAATGGGATTCAAGGTGATCAAAGAATATACGGACGCCACCGACCACTGGGCGCTGGTCTTGTGGGACTGGAAATAAAAATTATTTTCTTCCTTCCCAATATTTTATTAATCTAGTAGCAAAAAACCATGCGCGCCTTATTGCTACTAACGATCATCAATCTAATGCTACTCCATTGCAGCCGGCCCGACCAGGAAGGGGAAAGCTATGCCGACAGCCTGACTTCCAAAAGGTCAAATATTTTGTCCGGGGATTCAATCAGGTCTATTTACCAAAATCGAATTAAAGGACAGCTGGAGCTTTTTCCTACGGATCAGATTAAAGAGAAAGGCAAGCTCTACCCCGTTGACGAAGCCCCTTTGGACACTGTTTTCTTCGTTTTTCGCGAACAACTGCAGGATGCGGTAGCGCGAAAAGACATTTTTTTCGTGATGGAAAAAACGGCTGAAAACGTTGTGATCAATAAGCAGAAGAGCGGCCTCAGTGCTTTTGCTCAATACTGGGGGTTAACTTCGCAAGCCGCCACACTGGCCTCTCCTTTGTGGAAGCAGTTGACCTATTTATTAAACAGTGGAGGAGTGTTCACACAAAACACCACCCAATTCCATGCGCCGTATTTTTCAGCGACTTTTCCGGAAGATCTTCCTATGAAAGACAGGGGCGTGGTAACCGGCGCCGGCGTACGCATGCGATCAGCACCCGCCTTGAACAGCCAGATCAGTACGGTCGTTTCTTATGACATTGTATGGGTTTTGGAAGAAACCACCGATAGCACTACCATTGACGAAGAGACCTTCCCATGGATCAAAGTCAAAACCCAGGACGAAGTAGAAGGGTTTATCTGGGGTAAGTTTATCGGCCGTCCAGAACAACAACAGTTAAGTTTTCAAAAAACACCTGAAGGCTGGAAGATGGTTAAGCTAATTTCGCCGGAATAATCCCGGACAAAATTAGCTTGCCGGTCTGCCCGGCTTTTCTTATTTCAATCCATTCCTTATCCATCCGAACGCAGCAGACAGGATCATTACCAGTAAACAACCGATCAGGTTCAACCAAAGGTAGGCGATGGAAATGTATCCATAGTTATCCAGTGCAAAGATGATCAGAACGATGATCTCTCCAACGATGGCAGCCAGGAAAACGGCGTTGCCTTTGATTTTTTTCATAAAAAAGGCCACGATAAAGATCCCTAGGATGACCCCGTAAAAGAGCGACCCAATGATATTGACTGCTTCGATCAGGTTATCAAACAGGTTTGCGATCAGGGCAAAAAGCAGCGCAATAGCGCCCCAGATGATGGTAAATATTTTTGAGGCCTGAAAATAATGATGGTCTGTTCTATCCGGGGCAAGGGAGCGGCGATAGATGTCGATCACCGTAGTCGTGGCCAGGGCATTAAGCTCTGACGAAGTTGAGGACATCGCCGCCGAAAAGATCACGGCCAGCAGCAAGCCGACTAATCCGATCGGAAGATAGGTAGTCACGAAAGTGATAAAGACGTAGTCCATATCTTCAGTTTTTGCAGCAGGGTTTTGTTCAGAGATCAGGGTTTTCACCTCCTCACGGATGCGGTTCTCCTCTTCCAGGATGGTTTCATATCGACCTTGCGCCAGACTCAAAGTGGCGTCATCCTCGGCTCGCAAGGCCTGTATCATCTGGCGAATTTCTCCTTCTTTCTCTTCATTCAACTCACCATAAGCTTCCTGATAACGATTAAATTCTTCCTGATAGGGGGTTCCCGCCAGGTTTTTCACATTAGCTGTATTAAAATGGACCGGCGGATGATTGAATTGAAAAAAAACAAACACCAGGATGCCTACGAAAAGTACCAGGAACTGCATGGGCACCTTCAAAATGCCATTAAATAAAAGCCCCAACCGGCTTTCCGCCAGAGATTTGCCGGACAGATACCGTTGAACCTGCGACTGGTCGGTGCCAAAATAAGAAAGGAAGAGAAAGACGCCTCCCAGCATGCCCGACCAGAAGGTGTACCGATTGGAAAGGTCAAATTCAAAATCCACTACATTCAGTTTACCCATCTTGCCGGCTATCCCCACGGCTTCGCCAAAGCTCACATCGGAAGGCAATTTGAAGACCAGTATAACAGCGGCCAGGAACATACCGGTCAGGATCACGATCATTTGTTGTTTTTGGGTCACGCTCACCGCCTTGGTTCCTCCGATAACGGTATAAAAAATGACGACCACCCCGATGAATAAGGTTGTAGGCGTCAATGGCCAGTCCAGAATGGAAGATAAAATAATGGCAGGAGCGTAAATGGTCAACCCGGCAGCCAGTCCTCTTTGCAGAAGGAACAAAATGGCGGTCATGGTTCTGGTTTTCAGATCAAAGCGACCTTCCAGGTATTCGTAAGCAGTATATACTTTCAATCGGTAATAAATAGGCAGAACGAAGATGCTCAGAAAGACCATGGCCACTGGAAGGCCAAAATAAAACTGGGCAAAACGCATACCGTCTTCATAAGCCTGGCCGGGAGTGGACAAGAAGGTGATAGCGCTGGCCTGTGTAGCCATAATAGAGAGGCCGATCGTCCACCAGGGAAGGTCGCGGTCGCCCAGCAGGTATGATTGAACGCTTTTTACAGAGCGCGTTTTCCAAACCCCGTAAGCTACAATGGCAAAAAGGGTTCCCAACATAACGATCCAGTCTAATAAATGCATTACGATTTTTTTTCGGTTGAATATAGGTTAAGGTCACACTGAATTCAGGCATAGGCCTGCGTAAAAAGGTAAAACAAAAAAATAATAATGGCGTGAAGAATAAGTACAAAGGCGTACATCTGGTTCCAGGATTTAAAGATAGGTGGGCCGTTTTCCTGGTCTATAGGTTCATTTTCGTTCATTTCCATACCTTTTTAAAGCTAAAAATAGATTTATAAGGGGGAGTCAAGAAGTTTTTAACAAATATTAACGGATGGAAGATATTTAAAAAGAGGCTCGGGGTTATGTAAAAAGTCTTCATACTATTCCCGCCTGACGGCCGTCAGGCGGGAGAAGTAGCTGATTTTTTACACAACCCCGAGCCTCTCCAGTTTCAGGGTTTACTTTCCTTCCCGAGGGAGATCAAGTTTGCGAACAGTCGGAATGCTCCGGGCACTCCGGCCGGCAGTTCCCTAAACCAGGAATAGCCGGTATAGACGAAAAAGCCATTACCGTATTCGGCGATCAGCAGACCGCCGTCACGAGCCGGTTCCCCGGGGTCATTGGAAGAAAGGATGGCCTGATAGTGATCATCCCATTCATCAGGGAAATAGAGGCCTCTTTCCTGCACCCAATTCTCGAAATCTTTTTGGGTAATTTTGTTGGGCGTGTTTAGGACGGGGTGATCGGGGAGTAAAAAGCGGATTTCTGCTTCTTCTACGGCCACACGGTCACGAGAGATTTTCAGAGGATAGGGGCCGATCTTTTCCATTGGGAGGACAAGTCCGCGATTGGTATTGTACTGAACGACCAGGTTACCTCCGTTTTTCACGTATTCGAGTAATTTGGGCTGATGAAAGCGAAGGCGTTCCTGGGTGTTATAGGCCCGCACGCCCATGATGATCGCATCGAAGCTGCTGAGGTGCTCAACCGTCATATCCCGGTCTTCCAGCAAGGTCACTTCATAGCCGATCTGTTCGAGGCTGGTGGGAATCTCATCGCCTGCGCCCATAACGTAGCCGATGCGGTTGCCTGCTTTTTGAAGGTTGACTTTTACGACCTTGGCCTTGGATTCCTGGATGATGGTCTGAGTAGGAATGTGATCGTATTCGATCAGGACCAGTTCTTTATTATATTCTTTGCCGTCGAGAGTGACGATCGGCCGGAGGTGGCCTTCGCTTTGCTCCTCGGGAGGATAAAGCTCGAAGGCCACTCTTTTTTCCTCCCCTTTCAGCTTCAGGTCAAAAGCGATCGATTCGGGATTGGCGCTCCAGCCCTGAGGCAGTTCCAGGCTAACGCTTCCCTGGATACCGGCTTTGCCGGCCTTCACGATCAGGCTGACTTGCTTGGAAGGTTGATTGGCGAAAAGGATGACTTTTTCGGAAAGGTTGGCAAAAACCGGAGGAGTGACTTCAAAGGGCCGATAGACTTCCCCGTCCACGGGATCGGTTCTTTTAAACACGACCTCTCTTTCCAGCATCATAGTCGTTCCGGCTACTTTAAGGCGGAACTCCGCCTTGAAAACCCTGGGAGTCTCGGGCAGTCCTCTGAGTTGTTGATCCTTTACTTTGTATACGCCCAGGGAGCCTTCCTCATTAAGCCAGTAAGGGTTGGTGTAGGCCATGTCATCGGGAAGTTTCACAGTTGTC
This sequence comes from uncultured Saprospiraceae bacterium, assembly GCA_964548175.1. Taxonomy (GTDB): domain Bacteria; phylum Bacteroidota; class Bacteroidia; order Chitinophagales; family Saprospiraceae; genus JANQPA01. The sequence goes on along the minus strand of CAZJQS010000006.1, from coordinate 82,897 downwards.
CAAAACTTATTTGACTCATTGAAGTTGAGCGTCATGTTTAGGGAGCTATCCTTCTGCTGAGGAAGTATTTTCACGGATTCCAGTTTGACGGCGATATTGGAACGATTAATGGCTTCAAATTCCAGTTCCACCACTTCGCCTGGTGTGGAGGAGAAATCATCTGCAGTGACCTCGAGGTATAGCGCCAGGCAAGCGGCAATTACTTTTTTAATTTCGGCTTCTTTGACACGCTTCCAGTAGCTATCGGGTAAGGAGCGGATCAGTTTGTAAGCTTTCATCAGATCCGGCACGCTGGCGGCCGGCTGGTTGTGCTGAAATTCTACTTCCACCCTTTCCAGTATTTTTCCGATGGGTGCGCCGCCTTCCACGCGCGTCCAGGAGGTGTTAATGCCGGCAAAAAGGTCTTCTTTCCCCTCAGGAAGCGTTCCTTTAATGATCTCCAGGTATTCCATTTCGGAACCCCTGGAGCCGCTGGAGCCAAAGCCCTGGCATTTGTGCATGCTTCGGCTTTCTGCGGCAATTTCGGTATTGGACTTGCCCATCGCAGGATAAAACACCCCTACATCCACACTCATCAGCCTGGACTTATCTGCCTTCTCGAAAGCTTCCTGGCTCCCGTAAAACCACCAGGAGGTATTGAAGAAAAGGCGTTCGGGTTGCCAGGGCTCCACATATTGAAGCTGTTCGGGATACACCTCAGGATCGTTGACCCTATCAAAAGCCTCAACGGAAAGCATAGCCGAAGCCGTATGGTGCCCATGTGTGCTGCCGGAAGACCGATGATCGAAGCGGTTGATGATCACATCCGGCCTCCATTTGCGAATTGCCCAGACGACATCGGAAAGCACCTTATCCTTGTCCCAAATATTTAAGGTTTCATCCGGATGCTTGGAATACCCGAAATCATTAGCTCGTGTAAAAAGCTGGCTGCCGCCGTCCACCCGTCGAGCCGCCAGCAGTTCCTGTGTACGGATAATGCCCAGCAGTTCCCTGATCTCGGGGCCGATCAGGTTCTGGCCGCCATCGCCCCTGGTCAGCGAGAGATAGGCTACATTAGCCTTGACCTCATTCGACAGGTAGGCGATCATTCGGGTATTTTCGTCATCAGGGTGTGCAGCTACGAAAAGGGCGGAGCCCAGAAAATTGAGCTTTTTTATCGCTTCATGGATCTCCGCTGAATTCATTTTCTCAGGCGCCTGAGCCTGGAAGGGAATAGAAAAAAGCAGCAAAATTAACAGAACCAATCCTGAAAGTAATCGATTGTATAGCATAAGCGTGTTTGTTTGTATGAAAGTATCATCAGAGATATCCGACGCCTGCAGCGGGTTAAAAAAATAATCGCGCTCCTTCGTTCGGTTGATAAAATTCTTTTTATACACCCCCCGTTCAATGCTCACAAATATAGAAAGTTATCAATGGAGCAAATGGTTCAGGGTGTGTTAAAGATTTTATAAGACCAAAAAAGTGCGACCTGATGTGGAAAAATATATTCGTGTTACTTTAACACTATTAGTTAAAAAATGCTTTTCTTAGAACAAAATTAATGATCAGCCCTTTGTAATAAGGTCGAACAATAATTGCAACAAATCATGTCTAACAACAAATTTATTTGCATTCATGGTCATTTCTATCAGCCTCCGCGGGAAAATGCCTGGCTCGAAGTGGTGGAGATGCAAGACTCGGCAGCGCCATTCCACGATTGGAACCACCGCATCAATTTTGAGTGTTATGCTCCGAATGCAGCAGCCAGAATTGAAGATCACGGCAAGAACATCATTCGCATTATAAATAACTATACCAAGATAAGTTTCAACTTCGGGCCTACCCTGTTGTCCTGGATGGAAAAAGAAGACCCGTCGACTTATCAGGCCATACTAGAAGCGGATAAGATCAGCAGGCAAAACTTCAACGGCCACGGCTCCGCCATTGCTCAGGCGTACAACCATATGATCCTCCCGCTGGCGGACGCCAGAGATAAGGAAACGCAGATCATCTGGGGCATTGAGGATTTCAGGCGCCGTTTCGGAAGAAAACCGGAAGGAATGTGGCTACCGGAAACGGCGGTTGACACCGAAAGCCTCGAACTGATGGCCAGGCACGGCATTAAATTCACCATTCTGGCGCCCCGGCAGGCTAAAGCTTTCAGGAAGACAGGCCAGAAGGAATGGCATGCGGTCAACGAACACACCATTGATCCGCGCCGCCCCTATAACTGTCATCTACCATCGGGCAAAAAGATCGTGCTGTTCTTTTACCACGGTCCTAACTCCCGCGGAGTAGCTTTTGACGGATACCTGAACAACGGCAAACATTTCGCTCAAAGCCTTATGCACTCCTTTGATCCTCAAAACGAAGGTCCTCAACTGGTACATATCGCCACCGATGGGGAGAGCTACGGCCATCATCACCGCCACGGAGAAATGGCGCTGGCCGACTGCATTAACCACATTGAAGAAAACCGGATGGCGAAAGTCATCAACTACGGTGCTTACCTTGACCTTTTTCCAGTCGAATATGAGGCCCAGATCCATGAGAACAGTTCCTGGAGCTGCGTCCATGGAGTGGAACGGTGGCGCACTGATTGCGGATGTAATTCCGGCGGTCATCCGGGCTGGAACCAAAGCTGGAGGGCTCCTCTGCGGGCTACGCTCGACTGGTTGAGCAACATCATCCGGCCTGTTTTTGAAACGGTGGGTGGCCTTTACTTTGACAATATCTGGCAAGTTCGTAATGATTACATCAAGGTTATCCTCGACCGTTCAGAACAGAATATTGAGGACTTCATTCAACAACGTGTCAAACGAAAGATCAGCGAAACCGAAAAAACCACCTTGCTGAGGTTACTGGAGATGCAACGCAATGCCATGCTCATGTATACCAGCTGCGGATGGTTCTTTGATGAGATCTCAGGTTTGGAAACCAACCAAATCCTGCAATACGCAAACCGCGTCATCTATTATGCCCGTCAGGTCTCCGACTTGGATCTGCACGAGACTTTTCTGGAAAAGCTGAGAAATATCCCCAGCAATGTCTACGAAAACGGCGCAGGAAGTTATGAAGAACACGTTATGCCTGCCAGAGCCGACCTGGAAAGGGTAGGCATGCATTATGCCGCATCCTCACTATTTGAGGAGCATCCTGAGCATCTGGAATTTTTCAATTTTATTTCTGACATCAGAGCTTTTGACCTACTCGAAGCAGGGATACAAAAACTGGCGGTCGGCCGGATAGACCTGAAGTCCAAGATCACCCATTCCAAAAAGCATTTCGGCTTTGCGGTTTTGTACCTGGGGCAGCAAAATATGATCGGATACATTACCACGGAAATGCCTGAGGAGCGTTTCAGAAAAATGGAAGAAGATGTCCTGCAGTCGTTCCGGAACGCCAACCTGGGAAATGTGATCGCTCATATGCAACGTTATTTTCACTCTGAGCATTTTACCATAAGACAGCTGTTCAGAGATGAAAAACGGAAAATACTCAAGCAGATCACCGACGAGAGCCTTAACAAGATAGAGGTATTGTTTCGGGAAATATACAATGACAACTATTTACTGATGACGGGCATTTCCAAAAGTAAGATCCCTTTGCCGCAGGCTTACCGGGACGCCGTTCAGTTCATCGTCAATCAGGACCTTTATAAGTTTTTTGCCGAAAACGGCCTTAATATCCGCAGGCTCCGGCTGCTTGCCGAAGAAGTTAAAAAGTGGAACATCAAACTGACGGAGCCCGACGCCCTGCAGCTCGTGATCAGCGAACGAATTTTTGAAGAACTGGATAATGGGGAGCTCGAGCAAGGAAGCACTGAGCCGCTCAATAAAGTATTGAATATCCTCAAAATCCTCAGGTCTATTAATATCGAGCCCGATATCTGGAGAACCCAAAACCTGTATTTTTCCTTATTGAAAAAATACCAGACCGGTCTGATGAAGTATCCCGACCGGTCTTTTGAGCGATTATTTCTGGAATTAGGCAAACAATTACATGTAAAGACGGAAGGCCAGGCTGTAGAAAGCTAGAGGATGTTCTCATTTCTGCTGCCTTTCGCCCGGACGATCTGCTCGAATATATCTTCCGGGCGAATACCGTTTTCCATACCATCCTCCTCTTCTTCCAAAACTTCTTTGACATAAAGTCGCGGATTAACATAATCGTAGTCCATTTCGTCGTACTCATAAATGGACCAGCGTCCCCATTGATATTCCAGCGCGGTTAGGTTTTCCACCCAGTCACCTGAGTTCAGGTAGGTTACTTTTTTATCTCCTATTTCTGCCGTACGCATTTGCGGCCGATGGATGTGGCCGCAGATCACATAATCATAGCCTTGCTCAGCGGCCAGGCGAATGGCGGTGTCTTCAAAATCACTGATGAACTTAACCGCCCTTTTGACGCTGTTCTTGACTTTTTTGGCAAAAGACATCCTGGGACGACCAGTAAAGACCCGGACCTTGTTGATAAGCCGGTTGAGCAGGATCAGATAGTCATATCCCTTCCCCCCCAGTTTGGAAATGGTTGGAGAATATTTGATAAATAGGTCAAAAATATCACCGTGAAAGATCCAGTAGGACTTTCCACGCAATTGAAGGATCAATTTATCTCTGAGATGAATGTTTCCGGAGGAAAAATCAGTATAACGGCGCAATGCGTCATCGTGATTACCCGTAATGTAATAAACCTTGGTCCCGTTAGCCGCCATCTTTAGGATGCGATGGATGACCTGCATATGCTCTTTGGGAAAATAGCGTTTTCGAAATTGCCAGATGTCTATAAAATCGCCGTTCAGGATAAGTGTTTTTACCTCAATGCTCTTTAAGTAATTCAACAATTCCTTTGCGTGGCATCCATACGTTCCCAGGTGTGTATCCGATAGGATCACAATATCTAACTCCCTTTTCATAAAATCTTTAGCCCGTGGTTTTATAATTGAGTAATGGTCAGACTATAACAAATGTAATATCTATCTCTATTGTAAACTAAACGTGAATTTGAAATTATTTAATATTTAATTTAATTGAATAATCAGTCAATTTTAAGAGAATATTAAGAAAAAAGCAAGAGAAGCTGTATAAAAGTCGATTTCCAGGCTTCCGCCGCCAAACAAAGTAGTTTTCAGGAGATGCCAACCTACTTTTATAGTAGCAGGCCTGGGTTGGCCTGGAATGACCATTTTCATGATCAATAGCCGCATCATTAGGCGGATACGGCCAAATTGTGATCTTAATCCTCTTCAGTTAAAAACGACCTCAGTTCTTTCAATTGATCCGTATTGATCAAATCCACACCTTCCTCAAGCAAAACTTCCCATACTTCCTCATTCTCCGGGCTGGCCCAAAGGCGCAGTTTCTTACCTTCTGTATGGGTGCGCCTGACCAGTTCGCGCAGGTGTGCCAATTCTTTGGCTGTAATGTCTTCATAACCTCTCCACTGCAAATGATTCCTGTAATGATCACTCACTACCGGCATGAAGGCTGCTGAATATCCTTTTCCTAAATCAGCGGGACGGCCGTCGATGCCTACCCAGCGCTTTTTTTCCGCTAAAACCATCTCCACCGGGCGATTCCCCGACAGAAAGATGGTCACAGCCTTTTGGGTCAGCCGATCGCCTTTAGAGAACGACAGATATTTTTTATATTTCTTCAGCAGAGGTTTTAATACAGTATAAGTTGACGGCGCCTCCGTTTTAAAGTCGATCATCAGAAAAAATTGCCCCTCGTAAGCTGGATAAACCCTACCGTTATGCTGTTCGATCCTTTTAGAGAGGGGCGCAAGGTAAAGGTTTTCCAAAGTCCGCTCCGGAGCCGTCGATTCCGGATGGTCATGATAAACAAATAATTGCCCATCTATCAAATGAACGTCTACCTCAATACTGGTAAACCCCTGGTCCAGGGCATCCAGCAATGGACGCTCGTGTTCATAGTCGTTATGGGCATGAGCATTCGGAAGTGGCGCAGCCTGGCTGAAGAGCAGCAGAGGCAGCAGTTGAAACAGACAGGTCATGTATTTTTTAACAGGAGATATCATTTTTTACAAAAGTTTAATGGTCAAATAAGTAACCTAAGCTGCCGATGCAACTTAGGTGTAGATGGTAAATGGTAGAAAGATTTCTGCCTGAAATGGACAAATAGACACCTTTTAAGTTTGTATTTCTTTCTACCTAATACTGAAATCACATGGCTATTTTTGGATAGACATAAAATCCTTCATCCCTCCTTCACTATCATACATTTTCAAGTGCAACTCCTCCCCTTCTATGCTCACGGTAAAATAGTGATGACCACGGTAAGTTTTAGCCGAAAACCAGGACCTTGTGGGGGCAAAATCCTCCAGGTTGCCTCCGCCTCCGCCGCCTTGTAAATAGATGACGCCGTTTTTCTTATCTACCACATTTTCCAGGATAGGCAACGTTCGTTGATAGGTATGTAAATGGCCGAAAAAGACAATATCCACCCCATACTTTTCATACAGCGGCACGATCTGTCGGACCTTCAAATCGCCGAATGCGGATTTCCCCTCCCAGCTGTTGCCGTAATCGTCTTCGTCTGAAGAGTAAGGCGCATGATGATGCGCGACAAACTTCCATTTCGCCGTGGACTTTTTCAGTTGTTCTTCCAGCCAGGCATACTGTTCGCCTCCCGGAGCAAAAGCGTCTTTCTGGTTGCTGTCGAGCATAAAAAACTCGGCATTGCCATATTTGAACGAATAATACCCTTCCGGGTCAGGTAATTTGTGGTATCGCTTGTACCAGAACAAGTCGCCTTCCCCGTTCCCCGCTACGGGAAATACCGGGATGCGACTGTTCAGGGCTGTCATTCCGGTAAAATACTCATAGTTCCACTCGAATTTGTGGTGTTCTTTGCCCCCATCGGTTAGATCACCGAGGTTTAGGATAAAATTGGGCCGCTCATCCCAAATGAGTTTAGACACTTGAAAATTGACGTGAGGGCGGGCCTCGGTGTCCCCAATAATAGCGAAAGAAAAAGGCGGATCATCAGAAGGAGCTGTTGCGAAGGTCAATACTCCGCTTTCTATGGTTTCTCCCCGGTCATCCGTTAGCACCACCTGATAAAAATAAGGCGTATTCGGTTGAAGGTTGTCCAAGGTAATGGTTTCGATAAAAAGGGAATCCTCAATTTCGGGATCAGCGACTTTTTCGATTATTTTTTCGGCGGAAAAAGGCAATTCTTCTCCGTACTGGACGATTGCTCTGGCCACCCTGCGGTCCGTTTCCCAGGTGATATTAATGGAGTTAGGAGTCACATAATGCAGATAAGGGCCTGCTGAAAAGTGAAATAGCCCTGGAAAAAGCACCCCCTGCTCAACTTGTTCGCGGTATATTTTATAATTTTCCTGGATGTCTGTCTCGGTAATCGCGCGATCATAAAGGCGCATTTGGCGGATCAGGTTACCGATTTCCATATAAGGTTCATTTTTCATATAGGCCGCCACTTCTAGTTCTGCGTTATCAGGCATTGGAGCTGCTGAGGCCACGCTCATGGAAGCTTGTAATGCTCCGTTAAAATACAATTTTGCCGTTTGCCCGTCAAAAGTGGCCACTACATGTCCCCAATACCGCTTCCAACCTCTGTCGAGCGGCACTTCCAGCATGGAAGGAAAAGGATTATCTTGTTTAGCCAAACTAAACACCAGATCCCTTTCATAAACTCCTAAAAGCCAAAACGGCGGCTGATCGACATTTTTGCTCTTAACCGTTGCCAGTGCTCCTACCGGCTGGTTGACATGGTTTACCATCCACCATTCCACCGAAAAGGCCTCGCCTGGAATTTGATCCGCAGGAAAAAAATTAACGATCCGCTGTGTAGGCTCTTCGCCCTTCAATAAAAAAGGGTAACCAAGTGTGCCGAATGAGCCGAAGGCGGACTCAGGCCCTGCTATCCTGGGCCCTGGATAATTAGCCGCCCGCCCCGAAAGCCGGTAATCCGGATGAAAAAACCAGGAGCCGACTGGTTCAGACTGACCTGAAGCAGCGACCGAAAAAAGTAAGGTCAACAAAAAGACAATTGGAGGGAATTTTACTTGCATGGATCGGTGATTTTAGACCATTAATTGTTCTAAAAATAGTAAATGGTGCAAGAGTAACGCCGGTCCGGCAGATTAAATAATGTTCAAGTAATTGTTAAGCAGCTGAATAACCGGGCTTTTTACACAACCTCATTTTAAATCTAATGCTGGAGTTGGTTTTTTCATGAATTAACATTAAATTAACATGAAAACCCCTCTTATTCAAGATTGAGCAATATTTTTTTTCTTCATATTCAAAAAATATTCAAGACTGGAAAAAAATGTACTACTGCCGCAAATGTATGTTGGCTGCATGGGGTTTGTTTTGCCTTTTTGCAGGGATAGCTCAAAAGCCTTTTGATTGTAATGGACGAATATTCAGGGTGCTGGAGGAACAAGGGGGCTCTACTTTTCAAGAGATCCTTATTGATCAGCAAACAGAAGAAGCCGCTTTCATCGATTTGCAGTTTTTTAATTCGGCCAAAATAAACGGGATTGCTTACAGGACGTCTGACAATCTGATCTACGGCATTTTGCTGGAGCAACCTTATGTACTTTGCCGCATCGATGCCGACTACCGCCTGGAACGACTGGCGGAGCTTCCGCTGCCCGGTTCCCTGCTTTTTGTCTCCGGTGATATTTCTCCGGACGGACGTTTTTTGGTGCTTTTGGGTTTCAGCCCTGAAGAAGACAACAATCTGATCGCCCTGGTGGACCTCGAATCGCCCGGTTACAACACTTCCATTTTACCGCTCGTCAAAGCCAACGGTGCCGAAAAGGTTTATTGTGCGGACATTGCTTTCCATCCGACTTCGAACAAACTATTTGGCTTTGAGCATTCAGAAGGAAGGCTGATCACCATCGATATTGACAACCTACGGATCGATAACACTACTTTTCCGGTTACTGATGTAATGAAAGGAAACGTCCCCACGCTCTTTTTTGATGCTTTCGGCAGGTTATTCGGCATAGGATCGGAAGATGAGTTTTTTTCGAATCGAAATTTATACCATTTTAACGTGGAAGACGGCTCTGTAAGGCAAATCCAGAAGCTGGATTTTGAAAGAAATCAGGATGGCTGTTCCTGTCCGTTCAAAGTAGAGTTGTGGAACAAGGTGTCTCACCGAAGAGCATTTCCCTGTACTGTTCTGCAATTCGAGTTCACATTGGTGAACCGAACGGACAAAGTTCAGTCGGACGTTGTTTTTACCGACACCTTTCCCAGAGGTTCGCGCATCGTTCACCTCTCGGAATTGCCATTTAAAGGTACGGTAGTCCCGGGGCTTCAACCCAATATTTTACGTATTGAGAACATTGATCTGCCGGTAGGCATTCATCAATTTTCCCTTAAACTGGATATTGAAAAAAATGTCGTGCGGCAAATTGTTCGAAACCGGGCCTATTTGGACGGTATCCTGTTACATTCCTTAACGGAAAAAGAACGAATAGGCTCCGACGATCCCGAAACGGATAAAGCTGACGATCCGACTATTTTCCGAATAAATCAATTGGAGGTTGATTTTGCGCAGGATCAGGTCATTCTCTGCCCTGGTGACACGGTGGAGTTGGACCCCGGTATTCCTGAGGCGGAGACCTATTCCTGGAGTACGGGCGAAAGCACTTCAACGATTACTGTCAACCGGCCGGGTTATTATTCCGTTACGGTATCGACCGGCTGCAATACAGCGGAAGGCCGGGTCTTTGTCCGGCAGGAAAAATTATCGGTCGAGCTGGGAAAAGAACGAACCATTGAAAGAGGGGAGCAAGTCGAGCTGTTTCCCAGGGTAAGTTCCGATGCCCCGGTCAATTTTTACTTTTGGGAAGCTTCCAGCCCCGACTTTATGAGCTGTAAAACCTGTGAGGTCACTACCATACGTCCCCAAGAAGACACCGACTATCGCATTACGGTGGCTAACGACCTGGGATGCAAGGCAACCGATCTGTTGCGCATCAAGGTCAAAGAATTTTCGCTGTACACGCCTACGGCTTTCAGTCCTGACGGCGATGGGATCAACGACCGGTTCCTGCTCTATGGGCGGCTGGACTACCCGATAGCCTCCTTTCAAATTTTCAATCGCTGGGGAGGGAAGGTCTTTGAACTAAGGGAGGGGGTGACGAATGATCCGTCTTACAGCTGGGACGGGCAATTCGGCCGCCGCGATGCGCCTTCCGGTGTTTATGTCTGGCTGGCTAAGGTAGTCAACAGGAATGGAGAAACGGAGGTACTGAAAGGAGAGGTCACTTTGGTGAGGTAGGGGTTGTGTAAAAAGTCTTTGTACTCTTCCCGCTGACGGCCGGCAGGTTTGCGCAGCTAATGAAATTCTTTTTTAAGTGTTTTGCCCAAGAAAATCTGTGATTTTCTCCGGCAAAACACTCAAAAAATAGCATCATTTAAGTCGAGCAAACCTATCGGCTGTCAGGCGGGAAGAGTAGCTGGCTTTTTAAACAATCCAAAAAGCCAGGTTATTTATTTTCCCACCAAACAGGGGTGGTGATTTCATCCGGCCCCTGGCGGTTGATCGCAACATTACGGCTCTCGGCGTTCAGCGCTCCTTCCTTGGAAGGATATTCAAAACGACTTGGGTAAGTCGAATAAAAGGCGTCCGGACCAGGTGTGATGGTGCTTGGAAAACCGGTGCGCTTGAATTCGATGAAACCCTGGAAGTCGGTATAGAACAAGGCCAGGTATTTTTGATTGCTGATGGTTTCCTGCTGGCCGTCATAAGCGACATTTGCACGAGTCAGATAATCGGCCGGCATGTCAATGCCCCAGTATTCGAAATTAGCCTGGATGCCTTTTTCATATTCCTCCTGAGCATTGGCGCTGATCCACCCCCTCTGAGCCGCTTCGGCAAGGATGAAAGCCACTTCGGAGTAAATCATCAGACGACCTTCGTTGGCATTAGGAGAAAAGTGAAAGAAGTCGATGCTGAATTTCGACAAAAAGGCGTCTCCCCCCTTATATTCATAAGCCGGACCATCTACAATCCCGTTCTGCATACCTGCGATGACGGGGTTACCCTGAGTAACGGAATTTGCAGTAGGGTCAGCCCAGAACTCCAGGCGTGGGTCATTGTAAGAACGAAGCAGGTTTTCAACTGTTTCGCTGATGCGGTACTCGTTATAAGAACCCACGCGGTATCTGTTCTCCTCAGAAATAGGATGAGCATTAGGAAAAGAAGTCAGGTAAGTTAATCCGACATTGTCCTCGTTAGATGTCATGATCGGGTACTGAGAAGGATTTCCGTAGATCTCAGCAATAGCAGCCTGAGCTACGGACGGGTTGCTTTCGCTCAAACGAAGCGCCACGCGAAGACGCAGTGAGTTAGCAAATTTTCTCCATCTGGCCAGATCACCGTTCAGTATGATATCCCCCTTGATGTTAGGCAAATTAGACATTGCCAGCAAGTCGTTGGCCTTTTTCAGCTCAGCCAGCAGACCATTGTAAATGTCCTCCTGAGCATCATAGGCAGGAGCGTAAATCGGCTCTTCAGCAGCTGCCTGCGCAGCCTCTGTATAAGGAATGTCTCCCCACATGTCGGTCAATATCTGGAACATCCAGGACTGAAGGATCAAAGAAACGGCTTCATAACTTGGATTTTCCTTTTCTATAGCAATGGCTTCCAGTTCTCTGGCGTCACGGATAGACAGGTAAAGGCCGTTCCAGGCGCCGGCCTGATCGCCCCAGTCGAACAGGTCAAAAGAAGTAAATACGATGCGAGCGCCATACTGCGCCATCAGATTCCCTTCGCTCCAGGAAGAGCCGACCATTCTGTTAACGGCATTTCTTTCAATATTAGTCAGCAGTAGTTCCGGATTGTTTTCGATGGACAGCGCAACATCAGGGTTCTCGTTGCTCACATCGAAACTATCGCAGGCGGCAAAAGAAAATACCGCTAAAGCAATGATGATGATTTTTTGAAATATCTTATTCATGATTATTTTTTTTTAAAATGTACCGGCTGATCCGGTATTAAAATTCTACATTCAAAGAAAATCCTAAGCTGCGAGTAGAAGGCACTGTAGCATCCTCCACACCAGGAACGAATCTTCCTCCGCCGAAGGACAACAACTCAGGGTCGCCGTGATTGAAGTCCTTAGCCCACAACCAGATGTTATTGCCGATAAGGGAGATGGTCAGTTTATTCACGAAGGTATTCTGCAGCAGCTTGCTGGGCAATGAATAGCTCAGACGCGCTTCCCGAAGCTTGATAAAGGTCGCATCGTAAAGACCTTCTGTTTCGTTCTGACGACGATAGCGGTTATTGTGATAAGCATTGGCAGCTACGATCACATCGTTAGGAACGTATGTGATGTTACCATTCCCGTCATTAACGGCTCTGACGCCGTCGCCGATCACTCCGTCCGTTTTGGTCACTCCTGTGCTTTCATCGATGTAGGTCAACCCGGAATCGAAAATACCCGGATGAGGACCGCCAAATTCCGGCTCACGTCCCCACAATGTTTCCACCACGTTACCGGAAGTCGCTGCGATCAAACGCGTTCTGGATAACAATTCACCGCCTTGTCTCCAATCAAACAGAAAGCTCAGCGAGAATCCTTTATAAGAAATTTCGTTGGACCAGCCCAGCTGGAAGTCAGGGTTGAAGTTGCCAAGGGGCCTGAGCGTATTATCCTGCTGTACCAGACCGTTGTTGAAGATCACCTCGCCGAAGTAGGGGCTGTTAGGATCTTCTACTCTTCTAAGGCCGGTTCCCCACATATCGCCCAAAGCGCCGCCTTCCTGGGCTACCAGGGTGATGCTGTTACCGCCGTATACGTATTGATCTACACCTTCAGGTAATTCCAGGACTTTGTTTCTGTTCAAAGAGAAGTTGAACATGGTATTCCAGTTCAGCCCGCCGGCTGCTTTCACAGGATTAGCGTTCAACAGAAGCTCAACGCCCTGGTTCTCGATCTTGCCGGCATTGATCAGGCGGGAAGTTCTACCGGAAGTCTCCGGCAGGGCAATAGCAAGGATCTGGTTTTCAGAAACGTTGTTATAGTAGGTCACATCCAAACCGATGCGATTCTTAAAGAAACGCAGGTCAGCGCCGATCTCGAAAGAAGTCTGCAACTCAGGCTTCAGGTCCAGGTTCGGAAGGCTGTTGGATGGGGAAGCCGTAGCATTGTTACCCCATGGTGTATCTCCAAAAATGTAAGGATTAGCAAGCTGGAACGGAGCAGCATCGTTACCTACCTGCGCCCATCCCAAACGCAGTTTGGCAAAAGAAAGCGCGCTGCTAGTGGGTACTTGAAGCAAATCGGTCAGGATAGCACTCAAAGAAGCAGATGGATAGAAATAAGAGTTGTTGTTGTCAGGTAGCGTCGAAGACCAGTCGTTACGAGCCGTCAGGTCCAGGTAGATCATGCTCTTCCATCCGATCTGCGCAAAAGCATACAAGGAGTTGATCTGGCGTTCAGGACGATCGATGGCCTGCACCAGCGGTCCGTCGGAATTGGTGAAAGAATATACGCCAGGGATCAGCAGCTTGTTGGCGGACAGTGCATTGAAGTGGTTTTTCTGAACCATGCGGTTACCACCGACGTTGGCGTTCAGGTACCAGTCGTCATTCACCTGTTTGTCATAGCTCAGCAAGAAGTCGATATTGGTCTCGTTAAAGTTGATCTTATCTTCGCGATATTGACCGTTAGGGAAGCGCTGTGTAGAATAAGCACGCTTGATGAAACGGTATTCAGAGAAAAAGTCAGACCCCCCTCTTACCATAAAGCTAAGATCATCGGTAATATCATACTTCGCGGAAAGGTTACCAACGATGCGGTCCTTTTGAAGGGCGTTGGTATTTTCAAACATAGTGAAATAAGGGTTATCGTGGTAGTTGTAGTTGTAGTTGAACTGCTGGAAGCCTTCCAGCCCGTCCTGCCAGTAGTTTCTCAAGCTCTGAGTACTTACCTGTTGTCCCCACCAGACAAACAGGTACATAACGGATTCTGTACCATAACCATTTACGTGGCGATTATCACTATCGGTGCGGATATAGTTGGCCTTGGCGGAAACCGTCAGGCGGTCAGACAGGTTGTAGTCACCAGAGAACGCGACGGTGTTTCTGCGAAGGTCGGTGTTGGGCAGGATGCCTTCATTGTCGAGGTTGGTGTAAGAGACGCGGAAGTTACCGTTGTCATTGCTTCCGAAGAAGGAAATATTATTGATCAAAGTACGACCGGTTTCGAGGAAGTTCTCCACCGGATCACCCGGATCTACGAAAGGAGTCGGAGTAATCGACCCACGACGAGCCAGGTTAACACCGCTCGCGCCCAGAACGAAATCCAGGCCGTGAACGTCGCCGCCGCGCAGGCCGTTTGCGGTGGGTGAGTCATGCTGAGGGATCAGCTGGCCTCTCATGCGGGGGCCCCAACTCTCGTCCACCCCGTCAAAAGTTCCGTTGCCGTAACCGTCAACGAAGGCGAAATCAAAGTTCTTTCCCTGTCCGTACACACGCTGGAATTCAGGCCCTGCCAGCATGCTCTCGAAAGTGGTTTTAGAATTAACGCTCACACCAATCCCCTTTTTACCTCTACCGGACTTAGTGGTGATGATGATCGCGCCATTAGCGGCGCGAGAGCCATAGAGGGCCGTAGCGTTTGCTCCCTTCAATACAGAGATGGACGCAATGTCATCCGGGTTGATCTCGCCGGCGCCGTTGCCATAGTCGACGTTCATGTTACTGGAAATGCCGCTGGTATTGGTGCGCGTGTCCGTCGTGTTATTGATCGGAATACCATCCACTACGAAAAGCGGCTGGTTGTCGCCACCCAAAGAAGAATATCCACGGATCACTACGCTGGCGGACTGGCCGGCGCCGGTTCCGTTCGTAACGACCTGCACCCCTGCAGAACGGCCGGCCAGTGTGCTGACGAAGTTGGCGCCGTTAGCAGCGGCCACCTCATCACCAGATACTTCCTGCACCGCATAACCCAGTGCTTTCTTTTCTCTCTCGATGCCAAGCGCCGTAACGGTAACTTCATCCAAACCAACGCCTTCCGTCATTCGGATGTTGATCTCAGTTTGCCCGTTCAACTCTATTTCCTGAGTAGCGTAGCCAATAAAAGAAAAAATGAGAACATTTTCCCCTTCAGCAAGTTGAATAGAATAGTTACCATCCAAATCGGTGATGGTGCCTTTGTCGGTGTCCTTTACCAGGACGTTTACCCCGATCAGAGGTTCCTCAGTACTGGCATCGGTAATGATCCCTTTTACAGTAGTCTGCGACAGTAGCGGAAAACTCAGCACAGTAAACATAAAATACCATGCGAGTGTAATAACCGTCGGCCGGGACATACGAATCCCTTGGACATTCAGGTTAAGTTTCATAATTTTGAGAACTTTATATTAATTAATTAAGTAATTCGGGGTCAGGAGTTTGTGCAAAAACGCCTGGCCCTTTTCAATGGATAAAGTTCTCAAGTTTGCTTTTAAATGTCTTTACCCGGACGATTAAAAAATTGTAAAGGAAAATGAAACAAATGGTGAGTGAATCCGTAAGGGTGTAAACTGAATGTTTATTCAATCAAAGATTATACTGGGGTGGTGTGTAAAAGTCAACTGCTCCGGCCGATAGGCGGCCGGAGCAGTTGACTTTTACACACCAATCCAAGCAGTCTAAAGACTATGATCTTAAAATCCGCTGATCATATCCTCCGGTCTCACCCACTCGTCGAACTGCTCGGCCGTGAGTAGTCCGAGTTCGACTGCAGCTTCTTTTAAGGTTTTGTCTTCATTGTAAGCTTTTTTGGCAATTTTGGCGGCATTGTCGTATCCGATCTTGGTATTCAACGCGGTGACCAGCATGAGAGAATTATTCAAATGTTCTTTGATGCGGTTGTAATTCGGCTCGATACCCACTGCGCAATGGTCATTAAAGCTGACACAAGCATCTCCTATCAGTTGTGCGGAAGTGAGGAAATTAAAGATCATCATAGGCTTGAAGACGTTCAGCTCAAAGTGGCCGGTCATGCCTCCAACGTTGATGGCTACGTCATTGCCGATTACCTGAGCCATGGCCATTGTGAGTGCTTCGGACTGAGTGGGATTCACTTTGCCCGGCATGATGGAAGAGCCCGGTTCATTGGCGGGAATATTCAATTCACCTATGCCTGAACGGGGTCCGGAGGCCAGCATCCGGATGTCATTGCCGATTTTCATCAATGAGCAGGCGACGGTCTTTAAGGCGCCATGCGCCTCTACGATGGCATCGTGTGCTGCCAGCGCTTCGAATTTATTCTCTGCGGTGATGAATGGGAGGCCGCTGATCTCTGCGATCTTAGCCGCAACATTTTCCGAATAATTGGGAGGGGTATTCAGTCCTGTCCCGACGGCGGTGCCTCCCAGGGCCAGCTCTGATAAATGAGGAAGGGTATACTTGATCGCTCTGAGGCCGTGATCCAGCTGAGAAACATAGCCGGAAAGCTCCTGCCCTACCGTTACCGGAGTAGCATCCATAAAGTGAGTCCGGCCGATCTTGACCACGTCCATAAATGTCTCTGATTTCTCTTTGAGGGTATTACGCAGCTTTTCGATCCCCGGAATAGTAACCTCCACCAGCTTCTGATAGGCTGCGATATGCATAGCGGTGGGAAAGGTATCGTTGGAAGACTGGGATTTATTGACGTCATCATTAGGATGCAGCACCTTGTCCTCATCGGTCAGTTTTCCGCTCTTAAGCACATGCGCCCGGTTAGCGATGACTTCATTGACATTCATATTGGATTGTGTGCCGGAGCCGGTTTGCCAAACGACTAGTGGAAACTGGTCGTCCAATTTTCCTTCCAGCATCTCATCACAAACCTGAGCGATCAGATCTGCTTTTTCCTGAGACAACACCCCTGCATCCAGATTAGTGTAGGCCGCCGCTTTTTTGAGTATGGCAAAGGCACGGATCACTTCAATAGGCATCTGGTGACCTCCGATCTTAAAATTCTCGGATGAGCGCTGGGTCTGAGCTCCCCAGTACTTATCGGCCGGTACCGATACCGGGCCGATGCTGTCTTTTTCTTGTCTGTAGTTCATATCGTTGGTTTTTATGATTTTCAAGCGGATCTTGGGCGGTAATTAAAAGGGCATTTTACAACAAAAATCGGAAATGCAGGGGCCGTTCCGTAATTTTTTTATCCAAATAAAATTTTCCACCTTACTAAACTTATTAGATTTGGCGGCGTTAAATTTATGAAGCCTAAAATGGTTGTACACAGCACGACAAAAAACCTTTTTTCTAATCAAAATAAGACAATATTATGGCATTTAAACTTCCTGATCTACCCTACGCTTATGACGCTCTAGAGCCCCATATCGACGCTCGTACAATGGAAATCCACCATGGAAAGCACCATGCAGGATACACGAGTAAATTGAATGCCGCCATTGAAGGTACTGAGCTGGAAGGAAAGAAGATCCAAGATATATTGGCTAATGTTTCTAAGTATTCTGCTGCTGTAAGAAATAACGGCGGAGGCTTTTACAACCATTCCTTGTTCTGGGAGGTCATGTCTCCTGAAGGAGGAGCGCCCTCCCCTCAGATGAACATTCACAAAGCGATCGAGCGGGACTTCGGCTCTTACGAAAAATTCAAAGAAGAATTTTCAAACGCAGCCGCCACTCAATTCGGCTCCGGCTGGGCCTGGCTTTGTGTGGATAAAAACGACAAATTGTTCGTTACCTCTACCCCTAATCAGGATAATCCTCTGATGGACGTGGTCGAAAAGCAGGGTACGCCAATTCTAGGCCTCGATGTTTGGGAGCATGCTTACTACCTGAACTACCAGAACCGTCGCCCTGACTATATTGAAGCCTTCTTCAACGTCATCAACTGGCATGAAGTAACGAAGCGCTATAATAATGCCAATCCCGGCGCTTCCAGCTTCTAAAAGAAAAAATAAAAAAGAGGCTCCATTAAAAGACTTTTCGTTAGGGTATACGGCTAATAAAAAGTCTTTTTATGGAGCCTCTTTTTTTTATTGCTTTTTTTCCTTTTTTAACTTAATTTTGTTCTGAACAATCCAAATACTTCTTATTTAACAATCCTTAAAATTGATGTCCCATGATCATCCTAACTTTATTTTTGTTTGTATTGGTATTATTCAGGCTGGAAGTTATCAGCGAAGTGAAATAATAACGATAAGAGAATAAAAAAGGAGGTTGCGTAACGGCAACCTCCTTTTTTATTTAGGATTTTGCTGAACCGCCTGGTACATTCGTTTTACTTCATCAAGGGTATAGGTTCCTGTAAGTCCTGTTTGGAAAATATATTCCCGATCAGCCTGCAAATGAATATAACGAAAGCCGAAATTGATCAGCGAGTCGATCTGGGTTTCATAGATGAACCCCTGTTCGTCTTCTTCTACTATTTTGGAAAAAAAGCGATTAGTCTTCACTTCAGCCAATTGATCTGCTTTTAGTTTGGAGATATCATTGGTGGAAGCATCGGAAGCATAGATCTGAATAAAATAATCATCCCCCCTGCGAAGCGTAACGTCCTGTAGAATTCCCCCCAGGTTCATTTTCTCCACTTCAATACTATCGGGCGCCTGGACGCTAAGTGGAATACCATGTTCCAGGAGATCCACGCTTTTCCATTCGTCCTGCTGATCTCCCTGGCATTGAAACAGGAAAAACGCAAGCCCTAAAACCATGCAAATATTTCTCATATTGATTCCTTTTTTATCGCTTACAAATAAATATTTCTAAGGTAGCAAAAATAAGTCTTTTGTGGTAAAAGGCTTATTTTTGAGTCAATATTAAATCTTAAGGTAAGTTAGGGTGCAAAATTTATTTAAAGAATTGCTCTATAACTTAGCTTCAATGTTGAAAAAGGTATATGATAAAAAGTCTTCGTATTGAAAACTTTGTGTTGATAGAATCTCTGGAGATCAAATTTTCCAAAGGTCTGACCATCATAACCGGAGAGACCGGCGCGGGTAAGTCCATCCTTTTGGGCGCGCTGGGGTTGATCATGGGAAAGCGAGCCGACACCAAATCGCTGTATGACGAATCCCGGAAGTGCATCGTAGAAAGCCAATTTGACATCAGCAAATACGACCTGCACGATTTTTTCGAGGAAAACGACATCGATTTCGATGAGGACTTGATCATTCGAAGAGAGATCACTCCCTCCGGCAAGTCCAGAGCCTTTGTCAATGACACCCCCACCAACCTCAAAGTGCTGCAATCTCTTAGCGCTGCGCTCATCGATCTGCACCAGCAGTTCGATACACTCGATATTCATGACAACAGCTTCCAGCTGCAAATGATCGATGCACTGGCCGGCAACAAACAGCTTGTGAGAACTTATCAACAAAACTTTAAAACCTATCAGGCTGATAAACGCATCCTGGCTGATCTTATCGAGCGCAACAACAATTCGGCTAAAGAGCTGGAATTCATCCGCTTTCAACTTGAAGAGTTTGAGGCCGCCCAACTGAAGGCGGAAGAACAGGATCAGCTCGAAGAAGAACTTTCCCGCCTTACCCATGCGGAGGATATCGCCCGCACGGTGGGCGGCGCCTATCAGCAACTCAACGAGAGCGAACTGGCCATTCTCAGTCAGCTCGAAGAGATCGGCAGCGCCCTGAACCAGGTCAGCAAATACGATCCCCAGGTCAAAGAGCTGTATACGCGCTTCAACAGCCTGTTACTGGAACTACAGGACCTTTCTGCCGAATTCGAAAGCCTGGCCGAAGAAGTGGAATTCGACCCTCAGCGCATACAAGTAATTCAGGAGCGGCTGGACCTGATCTATCGCCTGCAAAATAAACATGCCGTACAAACAGTGACGGAACTCCTGGAATTGCAGGAAGAGCTGAACAAGCAAGAAAAAGCCTTCACCAACCTGTCTGTGGAGATCGAAGCGCTGGATAAGGACATCCAACTGATGGAAAAGGAACTATGGAAGCAGGCGGAAGCACTCAGGGAGCGGCGACAAACTGTTTTTTCCTCTTTTGAAGAAAAAGTCCAGGGGATGCTGGCGGAATTGTCCATGCCTTACGCCCGGTTCATCGTCGACCTGAAGCCGCTGGATACGGTAGGGCCGACCGGCGCCGATGATATCCGTTTTCTTTTTGCCGCCAACAAGGGCAGTCGACTTCAGCAGATCAAGGAGGTCGCTTCCGGCGGAGAGTTATCCAGGCTGGCGCTGGTCACCAAATCATTGGTAGCAAGCGCCATCCCCTTACCCACGCTCATTTTCGACGAGATCGACACGGGAATTTCCGGTGATGTAGCATTGAAAATGGGGAATATTCTAAGGAGGTTGTCCGACGAACATCAGGTGGTGTCCATTACTCATTCTCCTCAGGTAGCGTCCAAAGCCGACAAGCATTATTTTGCGTACAAAGCCATAAAGGGAGAGCGGACGATCACACAGGTAAAGGTGCTTAAAGAAGACGACCGCATCAGGGCCATAGCCACTATGCTGAGCCAGGATCCTCCCAGTTCTTCTGCTATGGAAAACGCCAGAGAATTACTCAAAACCCAATGACCCTAATATTTGCTCACTAATCGCAAACCGGCTGGAAGAAAAAATAAAAAGGCATCTGAGGGGCTACTTGATCAGAGTTTTATAGTTTTGTCTTTTACATCAGGCCTGCCGGCGCCGGCAGGCCTGATGTAAAACAAGACAATTTGCTCATAAAACAGAAAAAATATGTCTAACAATTTATTAAAAGGAAAAAGAGGCGTCATTTTCGGAGCACTGGATGAGCAGTCTATTGCATGGAAAGTTGCAGAGAAATGTGTAGCCGAAGGCGCCATGATCACCCTGACCAATGCGCCGGTAGCCATGCGTTTCGGTAAGATCCAGCAACTCGGTGAACAGACCAATGCGGAGATCATTCCCGCCGACGCCACCAGCCTGGAAGATCTTGAAGGCCTCTTTTCCAGGTCTATGGAAATTTTAGGTGGAAAAATCGACTTCGTCCTGCATTCCATCGGCATGTCATTGAACGTACGCAAAAAAAGGCCCTATACCGATGTCAACTACGATTGGATGCTGAAGACTTTTGACATATCGGCCATTTCCTTCCACAAGGTCATGCAAACGCTGATGAAGCTGGATGCCATGAACGAGTGGGGCTCTGTATTGGCGCTGACTTATATCGCCGCACAACGCACCTTTCCGGATTATAGCGAGATGGCGGAATCCAAAGCTTTGCTGGAATCCTTTGCCCGCAGCTTTGGGTACCACTTCGGTGAGGAAAAAAAAGTGCGCGTCAACACGATCTCACAATCGCCGACGATCACAACTGCGGGCAGCGGCATCAAAGGTTTCCAGGAATTCTTCGATTATGCGGATAAAATGTCACCTCTCGGCAACGCCACTGCAGACGATTGCGCTAATTATTGCGTTGTATTATTCTCTGATCTGACGAGAATGGTCACTATGCAAAACCTGTATCACGACGGTGGTTTTTCTACCATGGGAATGAATCCCAAAGTGTTGGAGTAGAGCTGTCATTACGAGAGGCTTTAGAGACTGTTCCAAAAGCCGCCGGGTATGAGGTTTGCCGGCAGTGGATTGTACAGAATGCTTTGAGGACCGCCTCCAGCGCCTCTCGTAATTGAAATTTGGTTTAATTATCTATGAAATCTACCTGGCTATTTGTATTTCTTCTTTCCAGCTTTTCTACCCTGTTGTACGGGCAGCGACCGGACATTCCTCAAGGTGTCGGCGGCTCTTCACAGCCAGACGATTATTTCACCCGGGATACCAGCGAGATCATTTATTTTTTTGCCGGCAAACCCTCGCGGGAATTTATTTTTTCCGATACGACCCTTGGGCACTACGTCCATCAATACGATCCGATTCGCCGCCGCGATTGGGACTATACGCATCTTGGGCATTTGGGGTCTGCTCATCAGCCGGTCGTCTTTTCTCCTCTTTCCAGAAAAGGCTTTGATCTGGGTTTTCACCAATACGATCTATACCAGACCAAAGCCAGCGATCTGCCTTTTTATCGCATCACCCGTCCATTCACCAATCTTGCCTACAGCCAGGTATCGGAACAATCTAACGGCTATGTCGAAACCCAGTTCAGCAGGAATTTTGCTGACGGGGTCAATCTCAGTATAGATTATAAAAGAATCAACCAACTCGGCACGCAGACCAAATACCTTAGGCAGGATGTTCAGAATACCGCTCTGGCTTTTGGGCTTTGGTTTGAGGGGCCTTCAAAGAAATACCTCGGCATGCTTGCTTTTGCCTCGAATACCATCCGACAGGAGGATAATGGCGGCATCGGGAGTGCGCCTCTGGAGGTTACCGGCTTCAGAAGTCCGACCTCCGCTACCATTTTCCTGCAACAAGCTGAAACGCGCCATGCTCTACGGGAGGTGATGTATACTCATTACCTCACTTTGGGAGGAGGGCAGGACTCGACGCGCAAAGAGAGAAGAAGCTATTCCGTGGGGCACCAGATCAGTTTTGAGTCCAACAATTATAAGTACTTTGATGTTTCTAACCGGCTGGACTCCTTTGTTTATAAATCCTTAATTGGCGATCCCCGTGGATTTCGACATGCTCTGAGCTATGGAAAATTAGCTAATAGCTTTCTCCTGAAGTCGTTTAAACTTGCTCCGGGAGGCGATGCGAAAGATGTGCGCTCCCAAAAAGACCTCCTGGAAGTCAGCCTTACCCACAGTCTTTACAATATAGATCAGGAAGCAGCAGACAGCACCGTCAATACGCTTTTTTTAAACGGACTGCTAAACATCGCTTTAAAAGATAGATTACAGCTCAATGCCGAAGCCCATTTCGGTTTGCTGGATCACGTAGGGGACTACAGGCTTACCGGGCAGTTGCTCCTTAATTTTGAAGGACTGGGCTCGCTGGAACTACGCGCCACCAATCAGCTAACTACTCCTACCTTACTGGAGACACGCTTTTTCATTAACCAGCAACAGACCTGGAACAACGACTTCAGCAAAACGCTGAGTACGACGCTCGAAGCCGCCTATATTCAGCCGAAGATCGGACTGAAAGCCACGGGGCGATATCATTTGTTGAATAATTTCATCTACCGGGACACCCTGGGTTTTCCCCGGCAATCCGGCATTCCGATCAGTGTTCTGCAACTGATCCTGGAAGAGAATATAAAAGTCGGGGCGTTTCATCTGGACAATACCCTGATCTTTCAATCCAGCTCGGAAGACGAGATCCGACTACCGGCTTTATTTGCCAAGCACAGCATCTACTATCAGTCGGTTTGGTTCAGGTTCTTAAACATTCGCCTGGGGGCCGACCTGAGGTGGCAAACGGATTACAGGGGTAATTATTACCATCCACTTTTCGGGCAGTTTATTCTTCAAAACCGCGAAGAGGCTGAGTTGTATCCTTCGGTGGATATATATGCGGCATTTAGAGTAACTAAATTCAAGGCCTTTTTCAAGATCGAGAATATCACTCAGTCGCTCATTCCGGAGCGGCTGTTCTATCTGAATACTTATTATCCACATTCTATTGCTTCCGGTTTCAGGGTAGGTTTTCAATGGCGTTTTTGGGATTAAGCTTCGGTTCAGAAATTTAACTTTGGGTTTACAACTAGTTTAGTTCTGCCTGTTATTTTAGCTTTTGGTTGATAATGAAGCTGTTTCAAAAGACATTTTGCAGGCTGGCCTGCCGGCCGGCAGGTGGTCGCGGATGATACAACATTTTCCAGACAGCTTTCTATTCCTTTTAACCATTGGAAAACAAGCTACATGAGAAGCGCTGAACTAGGGAAAGTAGGCAAAAAGATCCGCGAAATTCGCAAAAGGCGAAAAATGAACCTTCAGGAAGTGGCGGAGCGAAGCGACATTACTGCAGGCTTACTTTCGAGGATTGAAAATTTCAAAACTCTCCCCTCTTTACCCGTCTTGCATAAAATTTCCATTGCGCTGGAAGTACCCCTTTCTGAATTGGTGCAGCCGGTGGGGCCTCCAAAGCCTACAGACTATTTGCTCATAAAAAACGGGAGCGCTTATCAGGAACAAGATGACAAAGGCTGGGTGAGTCGCCAGCTCTTCAATACAGGCTTTGCCGACACCAACCTGCAGGTGCAGATGCTCAGTATTCCACCACAAACGCATCAAAAACAAAACACGATCGATCAAATGGAATTGATCTTTATGATCAAGGGCAAAATGTACTTCCACCTTCGCGAGGAAAAAGTACCGGTGGAGCAAGGTGACACCTTCTACATTGACAGTAAGTCGCTTGTTGCCTTAGAAAACCCCTCTGAATTTGAAGCCCATCTTTTTAAAGTCTTGCTTTCTAAGATATAGAAGTTGTTTAAAGTTTCTTCACTGGGCTGCAAAAACGTCTTTTACGCCCATTTTTCGTTTTCCTGCCTGCCGGCAGGCATGGTTTATCGCTTCCATTTAAACAACTTCATAAGTAAGTGAGCAAACTTACCTATAAAGCATAAACCGCCGGCGGCGTATATTTTATTTCCAATACCTTCTACTAAAGTTGCTTCGCAACTTGAATTATATTAATACGCTGCAGCGCCTTAAAACTTTCCTGGCGAACAGAAAGTTTATATAATGCAGATAAACAGGGGAGTAAAATCATGAAAGCAAAGCTTGAAAAAATACAACCGGTATTTGGGAGTTCGTTCATGCTCAAGGAGTTTAAGAAAGACGATTTTTGTAATACGCCTTTTTGGCATTTTCATCCGGAATATGAGATCGTGTATATATCCAACGGCAAGGGCAAGCGCCATATTGGGGACCACATATCCTACTACGAGAACGGCGATTTGATTTTTCTTGGACCGGATCTCCCACATTTTGGTTTTACGGAAAAGATAATGGAAGAACACCTGGAGATCGTCCTTCAGTTGAAGAAGGAATTTCTGGGGGCTGAATTTCTGGAAAAACCCGAGTTGCACCAGATTGCCAGTTTATTTGAGCGTGGCCGTCAGGGCGTCAGTTTTTACGGCGCCACCAAAGAAAAGGCCGGCGAGTTGTTATCGAAAATGTTTGGGCTTAAGGGATTTGAGCGCCTGATGCTGTTGCTGGAGCTGTTGCAATTGCTGGCCACTACGGAGGAATATCAGCTGCTGAACGCCACGAGTTTTGCCTTTGAAGTGAACTCGCAGGATTATCCACGCATACAAAAAATTTATAATTACGTAGAATTACATTTTAAAGACCACATCAGTCTCAATGAGATCTCAACCGAGGTGAATATGACGCCTCCTGCTTTTAGCCGGTATTTTAAACGGCTTACCGGCAAGACGTTTGTCCATTTTGTTAATGAATACCGCATTGCGTATGCCTGCAAACAACTGGGCGAAGAAGATCAATCTATTGCGGAGATCAGCTTTGACAGCGGTTTTAATAACATTTCACATTTTAACAAGCAATTCAAATTGTTCACTGGGATAACGCCACGGGCGTACCGGAAAAACTTAAAAAAAGTCGTTCATCGATAAGCCTACAGTATGTGGAAGCGAGTGCAACGTACGGTCAAAAAACATAGAAAGGTGCTGGTTTTTCTTTTCCTGACCGGGCTCTTATGGTATGCATTTTGCTTGCCGCGGCCACTTTTCCAGGATCCCTGGTCGGTTGTTTTAGAAGACCGTCAGGGCCGGCTTCTTGGAGCCAGGATTGCTTCCGACGGCCAATGGCGTTTTCCGGAGATCGATACGGTGCCTGCGAAATTTGAGCAAGCCATACTTACTTTTGAGGATAAGCGTTTTTTTCAGCATCCAGGCGTTGATCCTTTGAGTTTAGGAAGGGCTTTATGGCAAAATGTACACAATGGGCGGGTGGTCAGCGGCGGCAGCACCATTACTATGCAGGTGGTGCGGCTGTTTCGAAAAAACAGGCGGCGAAATGTATTCAACAAAATGATGGAGATCATTTTGGCTACCCGGCTCGAGGTCGGTTTCAGCAAGGGACGCATTTTGAAGCTATATGCTTCACACGCGCCTTTTGGCGGCAACGTTGTCGGGCTGGAAGCTGCCTCCTGGCGGTACTTCGGCAAGTCGCCTCAGATGTTAAGCTGGTCGGAAGCCGCTACCCTGGCTGTTCTGCCCAATGCTCCGGCGCTCATTCACCTGGGGCGAAACCGTCGGGCATTACAAGAGAAGAGGGATCGGCTGCTGTACAGAATGGCTGAACGCGGCTTGTTGGACGAAATAGCGCTCGAACTGGCCCTGGAGGAGCCTATTCCATTATCGCCTACCCCCCTCCCTCAGGCGGCGCCCCATCTGTTGGAGCGCCTCAAACGGGAAGATGCCGATTCAAAGAATGCCAGGATAAGAACTTCCCTGGACTATCGCCTCCAGACCGTTGCCAATGAACTGCTTTCCCGCCATCAACAGGTGCTCAAGCACAACGGCATTCACAATGCAGCTGCGCTCATACTCGAGATAGAGACGGGACAGGCCTGGGCTTATGCAGGCAATGCCTCTGGAGCGGGTCCCGATCATGGTGAGTCGGTTGACATTGTCCCTGCCCCCAGAAGCACGGGAAGTATACTCAAGCCTTTTTTGTATAGCCTGATGCTGCATGAGGGCCAATTATTGCCTGGCAGCCTGGTCCGGGATATCCCCACTTACATCAACGGGTACCGACCGGAAAACTATTATGAAGAATACGATGGTATGGTTGCAGCAGACAAAGCGCTCCAGCGTTCGCTGAATATTCCATTTGTGCATATGCTGCAGGAATATGGTTTGGAAAAATTTCATTTTGAGTTAAAGAAGCTTGGCCTAACGACTCTTACGCAGCCTGCTGATCATTATGGACTGACCCTCATCCTTGGCGGAGCGGAAGGCACGCTGGAGGAGATCACCAATGTTTATGCCGGCATGGCCCGCACCCTCAATCACTACAATCGATCTGACGGCGAGTACCTGCTGGACGATTTCCGTAAGGTCTGTCTTATGAACTGCACAGAAGAAAAACCGGGCCGTACCGACTGGCAGCAAGCGCCTCCGCGCCTGGGCGCCGGAGCCGTCTGGCACACCTTTCAGGCTATGATGGAGTTGGAACGGCCCAGTGAAGAAGGGGAATGGCAGCGTTTTGGATCAAGCCGCCGCATTGCCTGGAAGACCGGCACCAGTTTTGGTTTTCGGGACGCCTGGGCGGTAGGTTTGAATTCACGCTTTGCAGTTGGCGTCTGGGTAGGCAATGCCGATGGAGAAGGAAGGCCCGGGCTGATCGGCCTTAGAGCCGCAGCGCCTATATTATTCGAGCTGTTTGATCAGCTTCCGCCTGCTCCCTGGTTCGAAGAACCTCTGGACGATATGGTTGAACTGGAGGTGTGCAAACAATCCGGGTTCAGGGCGAGCCCCATTTGTCCGGCTGACAGCCTCCGTGTTCCCAGAACAGGAGTAAACGGTGCTACCTGCGCCTATCACCAGTTGATCCATCTTGATCTTAGTGAGACCTACCGGGTTAATGCCGATTGTACTTTACCTTATGAAATGAAAAGCCGGAGTTGGTTTGTATTGCCGCCTGTCGAGGCCAGTTATTTTCAATACAACCATCCAGATTACCGGCCGCTGCCACCCTGGAAAGCAGGCTGTAGTGCATCAGCAGCAGAAGAGAACATGCAACTCATTTATCCCAAATCCGGGGCTCGGATCCTCATTCCTGTCGATTTGAACGGGGAGCCGTCCCGGCTTGTGCTCAAGGCTGCACACCGACAACCTTCCGCGGTTATTTACTGGCATCTCGATGCGGAATACCTTGGAAGCACGCGCCATTTCCATGAGTTGTCCATTCTGCCAAAACCCGGTCAGCACGAATTGGTGTTGGTTGATGCACAGGGAGAGCGAGTAAGCTGTTTTTTTGAAATTAAAGACAGAAAAGACTAGATCGAAGCGGCGAACAAATCCGGCCAAAACCGTTTTCTTTTTATTTAGCACCGCTTACGGATAAAAAAATACCGCTTACTATTTGCGCGGCACGTTTATTTGTATATATTTGACTGGTATTAAAAATAAAAAGGCTCCTACACCAGGGGGGGAGGCTTTCGGATGTAGGAGCGTTACACATACTATGAGAAAACTACAATGCTAAAGTATCCTTCTTTTTCGGTTAAAAAAACCACTATTTAGGAAGAGGGAAACGGTATGTCTTAACAGGTAGTTATCGATTAGTTTATGGTTTATCGGATCAGGAAGTGATCCAACTTGGCATTTAAAGATTACAATTAAACAGAGAGGATGTGTAGGAGGCCGTCAATAGCAATGATGAGTCCACAAATAAAAAAACCTACACCACAGAAGGGAATCTCAGGTGTAGGGAAAATTAAACATACTATGAGAAAACTGATTCAAAGATAATCAGATAATCCGGCCCTACGCATCCTCATTTAGCCTATGGCAGCAAAAAACCGGTAAGCGGTAATCATTCTTTAGAAAGTGGAAAAAAGCCTGCACCGAGAGGGCTTGGTGCAGGGAAAAAACAAACATACTATGAGAAAACTGCTGCCAAGATAAGGAATCCCACTCTAAACATAAAATTTTTTATTATATATTTTAGACTATTGGGTAGTGGTTTAAGGAACGCGAAGTTTTTTGAGGTTTTTAGCACTAAGGCTAAAATTGAGTCGGTTACACTGAATATTTTGGTCTTACTTCAAAATATTAGAGCGGAGAAAAAGCCAAAAGTTATTCTATGGATTCTTTGAAAAATGCAAATACATCTTCATTTACAGACTCGGGATGCTCATGTCCGATATTTTCATATGTTTTAGCCATTACATTTACATTGCAATCCGCATAAGTCTTTAAACACTGATTCCAACGCTGAAGTAAAGTAGCTTCACCAAATAATCTATAGATCTGTTTGCGCTCCCTTTCACCATAAGCATCATTATAAGGAACGGCATCATTATCATCCAGTTTACCTAAAAAGTAAAATTGAGGAGTTACGGCAAATTCATCTTTTTGAAATTCACGTCCCGTTATTGCTTTAAAATCGCCTACACCATTTGGAAAGATGAGCATTTCATTTTTAAGGCTATCGACCGGCAGTATTAGTAAACCTCCCGTTCCGCCGGCTGCTACAGCGGCTACTTTATCTGGGTGAATAGCTGTAAATCTGTTTGCAAAAGAACCTGAAGCTGAAAATCCTGTTAAGAGAAATTGAGCATTTACGATAATGTTTCTACTCGTGAGTTTTCCCCGAGCGTCTTCGAACATGCTGATAAGTTGTTTGTCTATACGCTCCAGATCATTGTCTTTTTGCAGCATCACGTCCCTGTCGAGGTCGTGGGTATAAATCTGCCATTGTGTTTCCGGCCGGGGGAAGACCGGGACAAGCAGGGGAATCTTTAGTCTACGGGACACATAATTTCCAATATAGAAATCCTTGCTTACTCTAAGCTTAGCCAGTTCGATGTGTTTTTGTAAGCTATCGTGCGTGATACCGGAATTATTGGGCTCTATGATCAAATAAATGGACTCATTAGTTGTAACCTGATCCGGAATAAACAGATAATATGGATAATTGAAAGCATCCCCGGCTTCAGGTTGGATAAAGATCAATTCGCCTTTTTGAGGTGTAGAACATCCAACCAGGAGAAATGTGAATAGTATTTGAATAAAAATGGGTTTCATCCTATTGGTTATTTTTGAAATTTGTAATTCACCTGGCTCAATTTTTATCAGATCGCCTGTCAATTATTTGTTTCGTTTTGCACCAACAATAAGTAACCAAAAACAGGTAGTTATTTCAGCCACACTTGCGGGCGTGCGTAGTTTTGGGATAATATTGCTTTCCGGAAATACTATCTTCCCCATGAAATAAAGAAAATAAGAAACAGCCCCAATCATTAACAATAGGCCTAATAGTTTTGGAAGAAATCCTGATTTATACACTAAATATCCTAAAGGGAACAACCATGTACTCCAAAACAGATCGCTCATGGACACCCCCTGAATGTATGATAACAAAAATCGCATTACCAGTATTTCCATCTCATTAACGCTAGCAGGACTAAACCTGCTATCATTTAAAATGGAAAGAATGGAGGTCAGGCTGTGAACAGAAAACACAGCAATGGGAATACTGCAAAGAACAAGACCTAACATGACTAAAGCGGCAGGCTGGCTAACCTGCTTTAGCAATTGAAAGGCGCTCATTCCCAGAAAAAAGAAAAAAAGGTAGCACAGGCATGAACTGACAATACCGAGCCTGAATAACCTTTCATAGGCTTGTATATTTGCAATTGTCCGGGCAGGATCTTCCAGATCAATGAATTGTGAAGGAATGTACATCAAACTAAATATACCTGTCAAAACTACAAGCAGGTAAAAAAAACCAGTCAGCCGGGTTTGTTGACTAAGCGATAAGGTATTCGCCATTTCCTATAGGATTATGGTTTCAGAATTTTATTATCTATACACCAGGAATATGCTTAGGCCATTTCCAGGCATTTTTGATGATCAAAACAAATACAAAGATTTCAACACCCTGGTAGAGTATATAGAATCTTAACCATTCCTCAGCCCAACTACCTACTATAATAAGTATAGAAATGCCCGCATATAAAACCGCCATGAGGATATTGAGCCACTTACTCCATATTGGCTTCAAAAGAAAAGATCCTGGGATCATTAAGGTAGGCAGGATTAACAGAAGAGAATAAAAAATGAGTGTTTCTGGCGTCATCTCCCCAAACGGCCCTTTCAGATCCAGCATGTTCTTGAGTTTGAAAGGGGTAAACAGTTGGAAAAAGTCTGCGTATATCCACAGCCCAAGCAGAGTGATCCAAAGCAAGGCGAGCTTAGTTCTTACATTCAGTCTGGGGTCTTGAAGTTGTTCTGCCATGTCATTGTTAATTGGTGAAATATTTAAGAGATTAATGGGTTATAACATTCCCTGGGCTGATTTTTACAACCTGAACTTTTGACAACAGAATTTGGTAAAGGTTTAATTTGAGTATTCCGGCAGGTAACGGTTTGTATATGCGGAGTGCGCCCGGCAGGGAGTATTATTGCGTTTGCTTTGCTGTGGCCGGTTCTTCTTTATAGTTTTTCTTCAATTTCTCAATAAATCCTTCTTTGTTACTTTTCATTGATTCGAGTTCAGGGCTTTGTCTCATAATTGGATTGGATTTCCGCAAGTTTTGATCGCTCCAAAGAGCCAATTCCACAATTAGGGGCGTAAGGGATAATCCTTTCTCTGTTAAATGGTAAAGTTTTGTCTTTTTATTGGTTGGGTGGTCAGTTCTCTCAATAAGGCCATATTGTTCTAAGCATTTGAGCTTTGAAGACAGGATATTAGTAGCGATGGCTTCATCACTCTCCGTAAATTCCTTGAATGTTTTGATTCCCTGTATAAGCATCTGTTTAATAATAACCAACATCCACTTATCCCCCAGGATGTCGAGGGAAGAAGTAATAGGGCAATCGCATCTAAATTTGGGAGCCATAGGCTAAACTGTATTTAAGTTTACTTGCGAGCCAAAACTTATTCTAGAAAACAGCTTGCATATTAAAAGCTATTTTATATTTTTGCTTGCATAACAAAAGTAACAAAAAATGAACAAATGGCTAACCAGGTGTTGATTTCTAATCTTGGACTTATGTTGTCCATAGTTCCTGTGACTATTCACGGAATAGAGTTCCTGTTTCCAATGCAAGCCCGATGGATTGCAAATTGGGTGCTACCCTTTTTGGACTTAAAGCACCCGATCGTGCAAGTGCGTTGACATATAAAGAACAAATCACAATGCTGGACGCTGCACTTGAAGCTGCTCCGAACGAAAAGAAAAAAAATGCAAACGATTATCTGTTCGTCTTGCTTTTCGAGCAACGCCAGGGAGCGATAGGTTTCATAGCGGTTGCCGCAGGAGCCATTTACGGATTAACACTGGGACTAGTCGAACGTAATCCTTTACATCTTGTTTTTGGGGTGGTTGCCGTATTAATGATGCTTATCAATGCTAATCAAGCGGATTGGCTGCCATTTTTGAGTAAACATCCGAAAGTTTCGCCGAATGGCAAAAATGTCGGTATTGTGTTTACGCCTATCTGGCTAGTGGTTGCTCTATTAAATTGGTTAGCTTTTTCCTATCCGGTGTCTTAGGCTATTTGGATATTCGAATCATCTACAATGTCGCGCATATTCGGCTTGAGACCGTAGGGAGGATGGCTTAATATACCTTATTGGTTATATTTCCTGTCTATTGATATTTAATTGTGATGAGGTATTCTCCAATTCTAAGAAGAACAAACAACAAAAATGATATCAATAGAACCGTTATTCTTTTTCTTGTCAATTTCCCCAAATCATCATTGAATATTAGTAATCCGATAGCCTGCAATAACCTTTTTTTGTTAATCCACAGAATGCCGATTATTAATACCTGATAGAGTATGGCAGCTTTTAGTGCCCCTACATGAACGCCATAAAAATAGTCTTGAAGGATGATGTTGAAGAGTATGGCAGATGTGAATAAACAGCCGATTATCCTCGTCCTTTTAAAAAGAATAAGCACACCACCCAAAATTTCAAATACCCCAATTGTAAGGACAAATGGTTTGGAGTATCCATAGAATGCCCACATTAATTCCATTCCCGACAATTCAGAAACTGGTTTATCTAAATAGGGCATGCCAGTAAATTGGATTATTTTCCCTCCTCCGTAAACGAACATCGCCATGACCACAATCCAGCTCATGGCTGTTTCAAGTATTTCTATATAATCCTCTGTATTTAGGTTGTTCATTGCAAATTTTAGAATAAAAATCCAGAACTGTAGGAAATAATGTTTGCCAAAGCGTGTGAAATCCAACCCGGGATGATGCTGCCGTTCGTGGACATATCCCTCAAACCCTGCCAGACGTAGCGCTCCATACCCGGCCACCCGTAGCGGCGCAAACCCTGCCAGTGGGTGGGGCTAGGATTTCAAAGTTTATCCCGCATTTTAATCGGGATTAAAAATAAAAAAATTAGCGATTTCCGGCGGCACGTTTGCGCCAGGATTCTCCTTTCAGTTCAATGCGATGGGCATTGTGCACCAGCCGGTCCAGGATGGCGTCGGCCACGACGCTGTCGCCAATCACATCATACCATTTGCTGACCGGTAATTGGGAAGCCACCATGGTGGATCTTTTCTGATGGCGATCCTCGATAAGTTCGAGCAGGATCTGCCGAGTGTTTGCATCGAGGGGCTGCAGGCCGAAGTCGTCGATAATAAGCAGGTCGCGTTTTTCGATTTTAGCGATCAGTTTCAGGTAAGTTCCATCGGCCATGGCAGCCCGCAGCGTGGCTAGTAATTTTCGCAAGTTGAAGTAAAGGGTTTTGTAGCCAAGATTACAAGCCTGATGACCGAGCGCGGAGACGAGATGACTTTTCCCTACCCCGGTAGGGCCGGTAATGAGCACATCCTGTCCCTTCTGGATAAAGGCTCCGCCGGCCAGGTGCAGGATCATACTTTTATCCATGCCACGCGGCGTGTCGAAGTCCAGATCGGAGAGCTGCGCCTGGTACCGGAATCGGGCGTTTCGCCGCAGGCGCTCCTGTTTTTGATTGTTACGGGCCAGCCATTCGGCATTGGCCAGATGGGCGATGAGTTCCTCGGGCGAGTAGACGCCCGGCGTTTCCAGATAGGTCTGCAGGGCTTGTTTCATTCCTTGCAGACGCATCTGGCTGAGTTTATCCATTGTAGCTTGATTATTCATTATTCAGCGATTTAAGCGGTTTAATATTTTTTCTTTTATCAGCAACTACTGATAGTAATCGCTACCCCGGATGTTAGGATGCGAAGCATCCAGCGGCGACGGCGTTTCGTCGGATCGGGCGTGGGGCTGATATTCCAGCCGGTCTAAGCCTTTTTCCAGGATGTTGCAGACGGCTTTGTAAGAATAATTGTCGAAGTGTGCAGCCCGGCGACAGGCAGCATTGATGCGTTCATCGGGAAAGATCCGACGTAAATCCAGGATGCCCATGCAGGCTTTGTAGGCTTTTTCCGGATGAGGCTTGTGTTGGAATAGCTGCGCGAAGAAATCAACCATTTCCGGCCCCATTTCCTGCCCGTATTTGAGGAACTGATCCTGGCTCCAATTTTTCACATATCGCACATTGGGCGCTAAATGCTCGTCCTTATAGGTAAATCCACCTGCCTGGCGGTTGCGGCCATGCAGCGCAATGCGTTGGTGATCTTCATAGGCATAGACCTCAACATGCCGGCCGGTCGCCTGGATCTGAACCCTTTTGCCACAATACTGATATGGCACGCTGTAGTAATGGTTATCGGGAGCAAAGCGAACGTAGCCGTCGTCTCGTACCCGGACCTCCAGGTAAAAATGGCGTTCATAACGCTCCGGCGTCAAGGGTTGAAGACAGGGCAGCTCGTGACTTAAGAACAACTCCCGGCGGGAGTATTCCCGGTCTTGGAACAGATAGTTGTTGTATTTATCCAACTGGTCGCGGATGGCCCGATTCAGGTCTTCCAGGCTGTAAAAAGTCAGCTCATCCAAGGCCCGGAAAATGCGTTGGTAGACCAACTTGACGGCCCCTTCCACCAAGGCCTTATCCTTGGGTTTACGGCTGCGGGTTGGTAAGATCACACAGCCGTAATGAAGCCCCATGGCCTTGTAATTACGATTGACTTCCGGCTCGTATTTATCGGCCTTGGTCACCGCTGATTTCAGGTTATCCGGCACGATGGCCTGGGTGACCCCCTGAAAAAAGTGCAAAGCATTTTCGCTGACTTCCAAAAAAGTGTCCAGGCTTTGGTCTTCCACGGCCTCCACATACGTGTATTGACTGGCCCCCATGATCGCCACAAAAACCTCCATCCATCTGGTTTGGCCACTGACTTTGTCTTTTACCGGTAGTTTTTTGCCGCAAAAATCCACAAAGAGCTTGTCGCCATATTTGTGTTCCTGGCGCATCCCAACTTTCTGCCGGCGCAAGTAAGCCTTGAGGTGCTTCTTGAATTGGGTGTAGCCATATCCTTGAGGATGTTCGCGCCGGTAGCCTTCCCACACGTTCTTGTATGTCGCGCCCACTTTCTTCAGCTCTTTTTCCAGTTTGGAAAATTGGGCCGACAATTCGGCATAGCGCTTTTCCTCCACCTGGCTGGATCTTTCGAAAAGCCCTGCCAGTTCCGCCGCTGACAGTTCGTTGAGTTGTTCATAGCTTTGGTCCAGGCCATTGAAAAAGCGAACGTATTCATTGACGGTATTTCGGTCAATATCGAGCAACGCTCCAATGCTGCGGTTGCTGTGCCCCTTCAACTTGAGGCGAATGAGGTGCTTGAGATCTAGCATTTCTATCCGTTTGTTTGCCATAACTTAGGGAGTTTTGCTCCCAAAGTTGCGAATAGAAATCTTAGCCCCCGAGGACGATCTATGTGGCAGGGTTTAGTGCGCTACGGGTGGCCGGGTATGGAGCGCTGCGCCTGGCAGGGTTTGAGGGATATGTCCATCAATTCAAGCCCCCTGCTGTTCCCTTCAGTTAGCACAACCATATTTAGGTTTATAACAAATGACCGATGACATCTAACAAAACTTTTTATCTCGGATGTTTGCATCTCAAGACTCTTTAAGGATAAGCGATATAGTTTTTTATGGGACTGGCCGTTGTGCAACATGTGAACCATGCAATAGTTGTCGGTACTTTGAGCAAATAAAAAGGTTTCCTCAGAAAGTTTAAAAACTTCTCTCTCCTTCTCGGTTTTGATGATTTTTTCTTTCGTTATTTTTTCTTTCTCAAGCCTGGAATTTATCTCTTCTGCCAATCGTAAATTTGATTTAAGCCTCCGAGTTTGGTTGATCATAATTACGATTATTGAGGTAAATAACCCAACAATAATAAATCTGGTCAAAATTATAAAATAGTCCTTCCATAAAAAATTGTAGCTACCCTTTAATAATTTGATATAAATATAGTTAGATGAAGACAGCAATATTATAAACAAAAGGAGAAATAAAACTGCTCGCCAAACACTAAAGTTTTCGAAATAAGACCTGAAGAGAGAAGGTAGAAGTATCCAGAAAATAAGAGTTAAAGTTCCATTAACTACTCCAAATCCGAAAACTGCCAACCATAAATCTAGTGCCCAAAAGTCAAAATTCATGAAGATCCCAAAAGGCTGGAAGAGGAATAAAATTAGCGGTGGAATAATTGTAATCAGTAATACATTTTTAAGGTCATTCCACAGTTGTACCTCTATCGGGTAACTTTCTTTTAGTTTCTCAATTATCTTCAAATATTTTTGTGTAAGCACTTAATTCTTAACAAATCTAAACACCCTTAAAAACTCAGAATTTATACCATCAATAAGTTTCAGATAATAGATACCTGATTCCAGTGATGTTACATTTATTGGTTCTGAATGGTAGAGGTGACCTGTTTTAATATTTTTTCCCATACTGTCAAATATCTGCCAACGCATATCTCCAGTCGGTAAATCTAAGAAGATGCTTGTTCCTACCGGATTAGGATATATCACTATATTCTTGATTGATTGATAATGAGCAATGGATGTTGTCGTCTCTTGTATATGGAAAGTATGATTTAAATGGGTACCAAAAGAATTTTCATCCTTGAACATGGAGAAAACAACATTAAAAGGGCCATCAGAATCCTCTGGAATTTGTAGGTCAAATTTAAACTGTACTGGTCGTCCCCTAAATATCCCTTCGTAGATATCAATCTCGTTATTAATTTCCTGATCATCGACAAAATCAAAAACATCACCTACGTTAGCAGTAGAACTTTGAATACCAAATTTAAAACCTGCCGTTCCAGTCCAGCTTTCATTTCCAATATTTTGAACCAAAAATTCAATGCTATATATCTCTCCACGTTTAACTGTATCTGGTAGATTTGATGAAATAATTCGTGCATCCAGTGCAGGAAGTTCATTGAACTCAGCACTAAAAGTAGCTGTAGTCCGGATATATTCATAAGGGTCATTTATCGCTGACCAATTATCTGTATTTCCGGAAATATTCGACGGAGCAATAAAAGGACCAGTGGTGTCTGCAGCATAAATTCCAGTTCCTTCGTCATATTCATTCCAGCTTTCAATGTAAATCCGATCCACATCGGGAGAAAGTCCTTGCCATGCTTGCTTATAATTTGTACCACCATTTCTTGGGAGGAAATCACCTGGAGTACGGATGTTTTGATCCCAGTACCCGGCTTTTAAAGTGGCGGTTGCGATTCCATTGAATTCAAACTCTCGGTAGTATTCATTAACTTCAAATTTCACAACACGTTCATCAGCAAAACTTATAATGGGATTATTTAAAGCCGTTGTTAACATATAAACACCATTCTGGAATAGAGGCCGATCTGGAAAAGCAATAGCTAATCTATTCTCTACATCCTCTCTAGTTAATAGATGGATATTATTCACAGTAACAAAGGTATGCCAAGTATCAAGGATTAGTTTTCCTTCCATTTTGGCTAAATAATCCTCGGCATATTCATCTGGATTTTTTTCAAAATAAAGATTGTAAAATCTAATATATTGGTTAACGAATTCGTCTTTGTCCTCTTCGTTTGCCATATCTAACTCATTTCCTTGTCCCCAGGTGATCAAAGGATCTAGATATGGAGCGACTTTTGGCACTTCATAGCCTTCCAATCTTAATTCATAAAGCGCCTGAAATAAAGTAAGCCTCCTTTCATCAGTCTGATGCATTAAATGGACTAGAATAATATCAATGTTAGCCATCATAACTTGTTTGATCTGGGTTTTCCACCATTCAGGTGTCCCAGTCCAGTTTTCGCGTCCTTCCAACGGAATCCAAGGGCCACTTAATTGTCCTCCATTTGCTGCATACCATATAAAAAAGGTGGTGCTTACTGTTGGTTCGTCCTTCTCGAAGCTGGGTCTCAAGCTTGATATTTGTGCCCTTAATTGGCAAGTATGCACTATTACTAAAAGTAATACGGTTAATTTTTGCAATGCTAATTTCATCTTGGTGTTTTTCATTTTTATAAATATAGGTATAATCCGGTTTTTCTACCTTGCCCAAGCATCACGCTACTCACTTGTTGCGAGCATTAGCGAAGGATGGTGGAGTAGCGGTTGTTGAACAAAGCTCCTGCTGAGCAACTACCTCCACTTTGCCTTGCTGCTACCCTTTAAAGTTAGTATATTATGTTCTTTGTTTCACTATTAGACCAATTATTATGACTACTACTAAAAAACGGCCACCTGGTGCGCCACCGGCCTAACCGCATTTGATGAAGCCCCCGAGCGTATGACAACCAATGTCTCTGCTGCCGGCAAGGCCAGATGGTTATTATCGGCCTCTTTACGCCCAATAAAGCCCCTCCACTCCTGGGCTTAACCTGTTTTCAATAAGATCTTCCTCTCTTTTTTCGGCAAGTTTATTCTTGTCTTGGCCGTCCTTTGACTATCGGCTGAAAATGCCGGTTGCACCAGACATTTCAGCCTTTAATATTAGCGGCTGTTTTCTTTTACTATTTCAATGATTGTTCTATTGAATTTATCAGGTTCTTCTTCAGGTGGTTCGTGCCCTGATTGCTCAAACCATATATATTCTTTTTGCGGAGCCTTTAAACTTTTTAGATACCGCTCTGCAACAACACCAGGCAAATTCCAATCATGACGGCCAGCCATGAAAATAACTGGAATTTCTAAAGATTTAATACCCGTTAGATCTGTATCGAATACTTTCGATGTTAATCTGGAACTCGTATAATTATAAGCTTCGTACCAGTCATAATCCTTATAATCATCATAAACGTGCTGCTCGGCTTTCTCGATTTCTTTAGCAACTTCTGGATTGAATATAGTTCCGTTATATTTTACAAGCAATTTATATTTGCTCATGAAACAATCTAATTCTGTTTTACATACAGACGTGTCTCTTTGTTCTATCAAGCTTAGTTGATCTAATACTGCCGTATCTTGTTTTATTTGTGCTTGGTCTTTTAGCCATTGCATGGATACATCCCAATTTTCTTTTGCATCAATTATTTGAGAAACACCTAAATAGGCATAATAGTCTTCAGGGTACTTTTCTGCTAGTTTTAGGCCAATAACGCTTCCATAAGAAAATCCGAGTAGAAAAATTTTCTCTTTATTGAATCTCTTTTTGAGGAATAGCGTCAATTCATGAGCGTCACTAACCAAACTTTCAATGCTGAGATTCTTCGGGTTCGGGTTTTTTTGGTAAGAAAGGCCACAACCTGCCTGATCCCAAGAAACTAAAATCATTTCTTCCGTTAAATCGGCATTAAAATATCTCAGATGTGGTGTCTGAGGCCAACCTGGCCCACCATGTAAAAAGAGTAATACAGGTAAGTGATCTGAAGCACCTGTCATTTCCACATATTGCTCTTCACCACCTAATTCGACAAAAGTTTGTTCTTGAACAGGTTTTGTGCTTTCAGATTGCTCTTCCTGTCCATCTTTTTTGTTTTGGTTTAGACAACCCATCAAAAGAAAAACAGATACTAATAGTATAAAATGTTTCATTGCTTTAATATTTTATTCAATCTTCAGAATACTCTTGTTAATATCAAATTGCCGCTAATGGCCAGCTAGCCGTTTGGGCGAAGGCTGAGCGGCTAGCTTTTGTTCAACATCCTTATATCCGCCATTATGGCGGATATAAGCATATATCCTCCTCAATTTCCAGAAAATCAAGCGGCCTATAAAACTGCTCTTTGGATCGGATGCCTATCCTATTGTGGCCTTCAAATGTCAATGGGAATACCTGGACCAACGAAGTTCACTTAATCCTCACATCCACAATCGGAATCCTGATCTCCACACGAGTGCCCAGGGCCTCCCCCGTTAACTCATCCTTCAGATCGATGGTTTGAACGAATACCTGGTTTTCTTTGGAATCGTTTAAGAGCTTGAGGCGGTCTTCAGTGATGATGGTGCCGCGGGAGCGGTGGTTCTGGTAGCGGATATCCTTCTGACGCAATTCGCGGGCTTTATCCCGGCCAATGCCGTTGTCCTCGACTATGCAGAGAATGGTGTCCTCGTCCAGCAGCGAAAAGTCGATTTTCACAAACCCATTATCAATACTGCGCAGGCCGTGCTCGATGGCATTTTCAACATAAGGCTGGATGATCATGGTGGGTACGCAGAACAGGTCTTCTTCGATCTCGTCATCTATGTTGATCTCGTAGCAGAATTTATCTTCGAAGCGCAGTTTTTCATTGATGGAGAGGTATTCATCGATAAACTCGATCTCTTTTTCCAGAACGATGCTTTCGAGCTCGGAATACTCCAGGCTGCGCCGCATCAGGTTGGAGAACTTGGCCAGGTATTTGGAGGCGTTGTCCATTTCGCTGGAAGTAATGTAGTCCTGGATAGCGTTCAGGGCATTGTACATGAAGTGCGGATTCATCTGGGCGCGCAGGGCCTTCAGTTGCAGTTGTGTGGCCTGCAGGCGAAGCACTTCAGCTTCCCGCTGTTTTTTTTCCGCATCATATTTCACCTCCAGTTCCCGCTGACGGCGGTTTTCCACTTCGTCGAGATGGAGTTCGGAATACTGGTTGTACAGGCATTGATAATTGTAGGCGCTTTCAAAATCCTTCCTTTCCGCATAAAGCGAAGCGATGTATTTAGAAATTTCCGAAAGCTGCCGGTAGTCTTTATCATCGCGGGCATATTCGAAAGCTTCGACCAGGTGCTGGACGGCTTTTTCCTGATCGCCGAGTTTGTTGTAGAGCTTACCACGCCAGAATTCGATATTGGAGAAGTTACCGAAATTATCTTCCGGCTGCTCGTCATAAAGCGTTTCAGCGCGATCGAAGAGTTCCAGCGCCTCCTGATAGCCTTGTTTTTCGAAATAGCAAAAGCCCAGGTTGGCATAAGCATTGGCGCGGGCTAACTGGCTGATGTCGTCGGTAATGTCGATGGCTTTGCGGAAATAATCTTCTGCGCTGGCATTATCATCTAGAGCCATAAACCCCTTGCCCACATTGAGATAGTGCCAGGACAGGCGGCCGCGCAGGCCGTAGTTTTCCGACATCTCCACCGCCCGAAGGTACGCCTTAACGCTCTTTTTGTGGTCATCGTTTTGTTCGTAAATAGCGCCCAGACCACTGTAAATGATGGTTAGAAAATAATAATCTTTTAAACTGAGGGGATCATCGCCGCTGGTCATGACCTTTTCCGCCTCCAGGAAAAGCTGAACGGCTCGCGACAAGTCTTTGTAGTGCAGCTTAAGGTAGCCTTCCCGGCAGATGGCACGGGCGTTCAGGCAGTTGTTGGGAAAGGTTTTCAGCAATTTATTCGCTTTGTCCAGTAATTGGGCGGCCTTTTCGCGATTGTTAATATTGAGGTAAGTACCTGAGGCATCGATGTATACATCGATCATTTGCTGGACCTGCCCCAGGTCTTCCAGCGCCGTGATGGCCTTTTCAAAAAGAGGAACAGCCGTGGCGTAATTGTACATTTGGTTTTCGAAGAGCGCCCTGTTCCAGTTGTAGCTCAATCGAAAATCCGGATAATCGTATTGATGGAGGATTCGTTCCTGTTCATCCAGTAAGGACTGGCAACGTTGAACGTTGGTGAAAATATAATGGCTGACCAGTTGATCGATAAGGATGAGCCGTTGTTTTGAATCACGAAAAGCGCTCAGCTGCGTCTCAAGGTCCTGAATTTGTACAAAGCGATTAACCGGGCCAAGCATGTTATTTCTGGTTTAATTAAGGAGGCGCCGATCTGCTGTCAACAACATTATTCCATTGTTTGACAAATTATCGGCACAAACCTACAATTTAGGTGTAACCATATATAAAATAAAGGATTATATTTCAAACGTGAAATATAATCCTTTATTACCTTTAAATCAAAGACAGGGGGTATAAAATTTATTGAGGCGTAAAATTACCGCATCCGTTACTTCCTTTTTTGTTTCTCTTTCCTTTGCCTCCGATAATTTTTTTCATTTCAACCTTGCCCAAGGTTTTTAGGTCTTTACTTTTTTCTAAATCTTTTAGGTTCTTTTTATTTTTTCCCATAGTATCTGATTTTTGAGTTTCTATGTATGAACACGGGATATGAGATTATACGACTTTAGCTAAAATTTTCTTAAAAGTACAAAATTATTCGAATTTACGGTCACATGAGGAATACCTCAAATACATTTTTATTGTTCCTATGAATAAGAAAGCAATACAAAGGATATTGTTTATTAATACGCAAGCTGCTTTCAGGGCAGCGGTATAAACAATGATCCGTGATTGACCCTCGACACCCTAATTTTTCATACGGAAAAAAACGGGCGGGGTTACAGGCATGTTTAAACAGGCGGCGGAAAAGCGCCGGTCAGAAATGTAGTTAGCGAAAGCGCTAAAGTCCCTCCTGCAGGCGCCTTATCTGCTCCATGAAAGCAGGGCGTCGTCTTCTGGAGACTTCGATCCTTTTCTCATCGTCCATAATGAGATAGCCGCCATCGCCTTTTACGAATTTACGCATATAGTTTAAATTGATGACGTGTCTTTTATGAACTCTGTAAAAATTATAGGGGCCGAGCAAATCTTCAAACGACTTGATGGTTTTCGAGGCGGTGATGCGCTCTCCGTCGTCCATGTAGATATGCGTATAATTATCCTCCGCTTCGAAGCGGACGATGTTTTGAATATCGATGAAATAGATGCCGTCAAGAGCTGAGATGCTCATCTTCCTAAAAGCGTTGGGATTGTTGTGATAAACGTTATTAAAAATCTCCAGACGCTTATTGATGTAGCGGCTCTGCTTCACTTTCACCCGGTTAACGGCCTCGACCAGTTTGTCCGGGTCAATAGGCTTGGTGATGTACCCGATGGAGCTGTATTCACAAGCCTTGATGGCGTATTCTTCATAAGCGGTGACAAAGATGATCTCGAACTCCAGGTTGCCTAGTATGTTCAGCAGTTGAAAGACCAGGCCGTCGGGCAGGCTAATATCCAGGAAAGCCAGATCCGGAGCGTCATCCAGCCGGTCGAAAAGTTGGGCTGCCTCTTTTATGGTGGCGGCGGTGCCGATCACTTCGACTTCGCTGCAATTCTGCGCCAGTAAATTTTTGAGATTATTTAGTCCGCGCATTTCGTCTTCAACAATTACTGCCTTTGTCACGTTTCTGTTTTTATTTAATGCGAATATACATTTAAATTTTCAAAATACGACATCTGCAAACCAGATTTTTTTTATTTTGGCAAGATCAAAATAAATATTCAAATGCCCAAACAGAAGACCAAAAGAAACCGTGTAAAAGAAAGCATTCATGAGGTCATTTTTGAGGCAGACACTTACTATGGAAAGCTTTTCGATGTTGTGCTGCTCATAGTCATCCTTGCCAGTATCATTGTGGTCATGCTCGAAAGCATAGAACCTTACCGGGTTGCCTATCTCGAGATTTTTCAGATGCTGGAATGGACCTTTACCATTATTTTCACCATAGAATACTTCTTGCGGCTGTATTGTGTATATCGGCCATTGAAATATGCAACCAGTTTTTACGGAATAGTCGATCTGCTGGCCATTCTTCCGACTTATCTTGCATTGTTTATTAGCGGCACGCAATATCTTATCATTATCCGCGGACTACGGCTGCTGAGGGTTTTCCGTATTTTCAAGCTGGGGCATTTCATGGTGGAAGGTCGTATTCTTATGGCCGCTGTAAATGCCAGCAAGGCCAAGATCACCGTCTTTATGATCTTTGTATTGCTCATGATCACCATTATTGGGGCGCTGATGTATCTCGTGGAAGGCGGGCAAAATCCTGCCTTTTCCAGTATTCCACGATCTATGTACTGGGCAGTGGTTACGTTGACCACGGTAGGATATGGAGACATTACCCCTCAAACCAATCTGGGCCAGTTTCTTTCCGCAGCAGTCATGATACTTGGCTACGCCGTCCTTGCTGTGCCTACTGGCATCGTTTCCGCAGAGATCATCAGCAGTGAAAACATGCGCAGCAAAACGGCCAATACTCAGGCCTGCAAATTTTGCGGATTAGAGGGGCACGATAATGATGCCGTGTATTGCAAATATTGCGGAGAAATGCTGCATCCTGAAAGGCATTAGAAAAAGTAACAGACGGTCTCAAAAGGCCTCGATCCTACGCCAAAGGCTTCGACAACCAATAACATTAATGGTCTTTTTTTGGGGGGTTGTGTAAAAAGTCAGCTACTTCTCCCACCTGACGGCCGGCAGGTTTGCTCGGCTTAAATGATTCTATTTTTTGAGTTTTTTGCCGAAGAAAATCTGTGATTTTCTTCGGCAAAAAACTCAAAAAATAATTTTATTTGCTGCGCAAAAGAGTACGAAGACTTTTTACACAACCCCAAAAAAAGACCGCCAAAAAAAAGCAATTGATCGGACGGCGCCTGTCTGCCGCAGAAAGGCAAAGGTGCAGGGTGCTTAGGAGACCGCCTCCTTCTGCTCATGCTCCGGGGACCCTGAAGGTCGCGAATAAACTTTTAATGCTGTACTTGCGGCTCCCGTTTGCCCAGAGCAGGAACAGCCCTCCTGCGATCCCCATGTTCTTCATAAAATCGATCAGGTTCATCCTCCTGATTTGTAAAGCTTCGCTGACATCCCAGAAATTATAAGTGATCAAAGTGGCCGGAATCCAGTACAGCAGGAGCAAAACTACCGCCAGCTTCACCCTGTATCCGATGATCAGCAGGGTGCTGGATAAAATGAGCAGAAAAATAACCGAGAAGATCCAAAAATCAGGGTGCCACGTAATCCCGTACTTTTCCATCAGCCCTTTTGTCTGATCAAGGAAAAGTACGCCATTATAAGCTTCAAAAAGGAACAAGGCGCCCAGAAGGATCCGC
Organism: uncultured Saprospiraceae bacterium; assembly: GCA_964548175.1. Classification (GTDB taxonomy): domain Bacteria; phylum Bacteroidota; class Bacteroidia; order Chitinophagales; family Saprospiraceae; genus JANQPA01. Next base: position 38,142 of record CAZJQS010000006.1, on the reverse strand, counting down.
CCGATAAGATCTGCGACATCTTTCATACGTTCATCAATTTAAACTGCTTTGGCTTCGTCAAAAAAAGCAGCCACCGCCCTGGCTACGTTCTGGCCGTCCATGGCTGCTGAGATGATACCGCCGGCATAACCTGCTCCTTCCCCGCAAGGAAATAACCCCTTTACTTCAGGGTGTTGGTACGATTGCCGATCCCTGGGAATACGTATCGGAGAACTGGTCCGGCTTTCTGTGCCGATCACAACCGCCTCATTCGTATAGTAGCCTTTCATTTTTTTCCCAAAATCAATGATTCCCTGTCTGAGACGTTTATAAATAAAAGAGGGCAGCAATTCGTGCAACGGAGCTGAAATATGCCCTGGAATGTACGATGTTTTCGGGATATCTACTGAAAGTTTTCCTTCTACAAAATCGATCAACCGCTGGGCAGGGGCTTTTTGGCTGCCGTCGCCGAACTGAAACATGCGTTGTTCCACTTCTTTTTGAAGCATTAACCCGGCAAATACGCCATATTCCTTATAGCCCTCCAAATCCTCTAACTCCAGGGCCACTACCGTTCCGGAGTTAGCAAAAGGCGAATCACGCCTGGACATGGACATGCCGTTTACGACAATTTCTCCCGGTCCGGTGGCTGCCGGAACGACCAGGCCTCCGGGGCACATGCAAAATGAGAATACGCCTCGCCCTTCTACCTGGGTCGCCAGCCGATAACTGGCTGCCGGCAAGGCTTCTTCGCGGGGGCATTGATTGTATTGCACCTGATCGATCAACTGTTGCGGATGCTCGATCCTGACCCCTAGGGCAAAAGGCTTGGCTTCGATGGTAATCCCCTTTCGGTGTAGCAACTCATAAACGTCCCTGGCGGAATGTCCCGTTGCCAGGATAACAGTGTCGGAAAAATGTTTTTCCCTTCCGTTCACTACGACGCCTTTCATGCCAACCGTATCGAATAGTAAATCGGTAACATGACTGTTGAAATGAACCTCGCCCCCATATTTTAAAATGGTTTCGCGAATGGCCGTAACAATGTTGGGCAGTTTATTTGAGCCGATATGCGGATGAGCATCAATAAGAATATCTTCTTTGGCGCCATGTTCGACCAACAACTGCAGTACTTTTTGAATGTCACCCCGCTTATGGGAACGGGTATAAAGTTTGCCGTCGGAATAGGTGCCCGCTCCGCCTTCTCCAAAACAATAATTCGAATGCGGATTGACTTCGCCAAATTGCTGAATGGCGCGCAGATCACGCCGACGCGCACGCACATCCTTTCCCCGGTCAAATACAATGGGTTTGAGCCCCTGTTCGATCAATTCTAGCGCAGCGAAGTAGCCGGCCGGCCCTGCGCCGACGATGATCACTTCCTGCTCCTCTTTTACAGTATTCAGTTTTTCCAGCACGGTCGGTTCCGGCTCATAGGTTTCTCCTATGTACGCCACTACCTTTAGCCGAACAACGGCACGGTATCCTCTGGCGTCGATCGAACGGCGCAGCAGCCGTAGCTCCTGCAGCCGGGAAGGATTGATTTTCAACTTCTCAGCCGCCTTAGCCCGGATCAGCGCCTCGTCCTGCGCCTCAGCAGGGAGTAATTTTATTTCCAGTTCTCTGACCATCTACCGACGTTGATTTTTCTCGCTTGGAACGGATGAGGCCGTTCTTTTCCAGATCATTTCCGATTGTTTGGAGTAAAACTCCGGCATGTAAATGATCAGCCTTATATTTTCTGTAATATCGCCCCGCTTGGTGCCAATGGGCGTTCGCTCTTCAAGAAAATTGGTTAACAACACCTGGTCCGTATCTTTTTCCAATTTTAATTCGTAGCGCTTTTCTTCCATCAGAAACTCCAGAATGGCGTCATTAGCATTTGTCAACCCCACTTGTGTTTCGACCATAATGTGCCGGCTGGGCCAGGCTTCCACCTCCCATTGATACTCGTCAATCTGAGGCCAAAGATCGATGCGCACCGTTCCTGTGGAATCGATCTCAAAAACCTGATGCATGCGTCGGGAAAGCTGTGCCTGCAAGGTATAGGTTATTAAAATCAACAGAACGGTAAATGCGATCTTTTTCATATTCCATTTTATTTTTTCGCGATGAACTAATCTTCCAGGATAGCCCTCCTTATTTTAACTAGTTTTTCCAGCATGGGTTCAAGCCGTTCCAGCGGCAACATATTTGCAGCATCGGAGCGTGCTTCGGAAGGACGCGGATGGGTTTCTATGAACAAACCGTCAACCCCGACGGCAATTCCTGCTTTGGCAATGGTTTCGATCAGAGCCGGTCGTCCACCGGTAACGCCGCTGGTCTGGTTCGGTTGCTGCAGGGAATGCGTGCAATCCAGCACCACCGGCCCGCCAAAAGACTGCATCACCGGAATGCCCCTGAAATCTACCACCAGATCCTGGTATCCAAAGGTCACGCCCCGCTCTGTAAGTATAACTTTTGAATTACCGGAATCGATGACCTTGTTTCTGGCGAATTTCATGGCTTCAGGACTGAGAAACTGGCCTTTTTTGATATTGACTACTTTATCCGTCTTAGCGGCTGCCTCGAGCAAACTCGTCTGCCTGCACAAAAAAGCGGGGATCTGGAGGATATCCACAGCCTGAGCAGCCATAGCCGCCTCTTCGTCTGCGTGTATGTCCGTAGTTGTCGGAACGTCAAAATGCCGGCCGATTTCCTCGAGTATCCGAAGGGCTTTTTCATCTCCGATGCCGGTAAAAGAATCTATTCTGGAACGATTCGCCTTTCGGTAAGATCCTTTAAAAATATAAGGCAACTTCAATCGTTCACAGATACCGGATACTTGTTCTACAATATCAAAGGCAATATCACGACCTTCGATGGCGCAGGGCCCGGCTATGACAAAAAAATTCCCGGCCTCAAGGTGTCTTAATTTAGGTATATTTTGTAGCATAAAAAATCGTTTTAAAGAACAAAGTTAACGCAAAACAAAAATCATCCGTATGCGACTCATCATTTTTTTGATCGTGTTCCTGCTCTTTGAATGGTACATTTTCAAAGCCCTGAAAGTTTTAATGGCCGGCTATAAAGCGGCTTGGAGGCAGGGATTAAGCCTATTGTACTGGACGATCGGCATCGGCTTCATGCTGTTTTTGCTTTATGTGAGGACGAAAGGAGAAGCCGTAGTTCAGAACTCCTTTTTGATTTATATTCAGAGCTTGTTCATGATCTATTTTTTATCCAAAATACTGTTGGCCTGCGTATTATTTATTGATGATCTCCGCTGGCTGATCGCCGGTTCGACCTCGCAACTAAAGGAAGCGGGGCGTCAACGACCGGGCAGATCGGCTTTCCTTGTCCGTTTAGGGTTAATTTTGGCTGCACTGCCTTTTACGACTTTGATCTATGGACAGATCAGGAACGCTTTCCGCTATAAAATATTCCGCCAGAAAGTCCATCTCCCTGATCTGCCGAAAAGCCTGGAGGGGTTCAGGATCGTCCAGATATCGGATATACATTCCGGCAGCTTTATGTTAAAAACACCGTTGATGAGAGCTGTAGAAATGATCAATGCACAAAAAGCCGACCTGGTTGTCTTCACTGGAGATCTTGTAAATGAGACGGCTGCGGAGATGGACCAGTTCATGGATGTGCTCGACAAGATCCGGTCACGACATGGCGTTTTTTCCATATTCGGCAATCACGATTATGGGGATTATGCCCATTGGGCCGACGAAAAGGAGAAGGGCGCCAACCTGGAGCGGATGAAAGAGATCCACCGCCTGCTTGGCTGGAAACTGCTGCTGAATTCAAATCATTTGCTAAAGGTAGGCGGCGATCTTTTGGCGATAATTGGGGTGGAGAATTATTCTGTTTATGATCGGTTTCCGACTTATGGGAATTTGGCTCAGGCTTACCAGGGAACAGAAGAAGCCCGCTTCAAGCTGTTGCTTTCCCACGACCCTTCTCACTGGGAGGATGAAGTGACCCGGACTTTTAAGGACATTCAGCTCACCTTATCCGGCCATACACACGGTTCTCAATTTGGCGTGGAAATTCCCGGCCGGATCAAATGGAGCCCGGTAAAATACCTGTACAAACAATGGGCAGGATTGTATCAAAAGGAAGGGCAGTATTTATATGTCAACAGAGGGTTGGGTTTTATCGGTTATGCCGGTAGAGTAGGTATATTGCCTGAAATAACCGTCATGGAGTTATCAGGGAAAAAATAGAGGCTGTCTAAAAAAATTGGTGCAGGCTGCACAATCTCCGCCTTGCCGGCAGGGCAGGCGGGAGCGTAACTTTTTAGACAGCCTCTGTTTCAGAACAGTTTATTTCGGAAGCACCACTTTATTGATGACGTGGATGATACCGTTGGAACCTTTCAGGTCCGTAGCGGTAACCATTGCTTCATTTCCATTTTCATCTTTCAGATACACGTTACCATCCTTCACGTAAGCTTTCAACTCACCTCCCTGAACAGTGGTTACGGCAGCAGTACCGTCTCCCTTCTTAATGGCCGCAAGGACATCTTTAGCCTTTAATTTCCCTGCAACGACATGGTAGGTCAATACTGCCTGCAATTTTTCTTTGTTCTCAGGCTCCAGTAAAGAAGCCACCGTACCCTCCGGTAATGCATCGAAAGCGGCGTTTGTTGGTGCAAAAATGGTGAAAGGGCCTTCACCTTTCAGTGTAGACACCAGGTCTGCTGCTTTCACAGCGGCAACGAGGGTAGTGTGGTCATCGGAGCCGATAGCGACATCCACCACGTCTTTTTTCATTTTCTTGTCTTCCCAGGATTGGGCATTTACGCCTGCGGCAAATGCAAAGAGCATTGTACAAATCAGAATTAATTGTTTCATTTTCAATGATTTAAATTTTAGTTTACTAATACACGCTCATACATACGAGGGCAAAGGCGATCCGGATCACGAACTTGTCATTTTTTTTCAAATTATTCAGGCAACCTGACTTAAACCTTTCCAACAAATACTTGTTGTGCTATCAAATTTGAAATTACAGGCCTGGCAAAAGCCCAAAAACATATTGAGGATGGAGGAAAGACAATTAATTGAAGGATTACATGAAGCAGACAGAGCGACTTTTTCTTCCCTTTACGATCAATATGCAGCTGCGTTATACGGTATTATTTTGAAAATTGTAAAAGACGAAGAAACAGCTGAAGATATTTTGCAGGAAAGCTTCATCAAAATCTGGGAAAACGGCTCGGCCTACAATCCTGACAAAGGCACTTTATTTACCTGGATGCTGAACATCTGCCGGAATGCAGCTATTGACAAAACGCGTTCCGCCCATTTCAGAAGGCAAAGTACCAAACGGAACATTGACCAGAAGATTACCGACAACCTGGACTGGAGTTATACTCCGAAAACTGAACATATAGGCGTAAAATCGGTTGTTACTAAGTTGGATGAAAAGTATCAGGAGATCATAGACCTGGTTTATTTTCAAGGGTTTACTCAGCAAGAAGTTCATGAACACCTCAATATCCCACTGGGCACGGTAAAATCCAGGCTTCGGATTGGATTAAGGGAATTGCGGGCTTTTTTTCAAATCAATCAGGTATCGATCCTGGGTATTTTCATAATGTATTTATAACACCTTATCAAAGATATTTTCTAAACCTAATGGAAGAAAGCAACGTAAGGATACTAGAAAAGAACTACTCAAACAAATAAGAACATAGGATAAAGTAATATATGACCAATGAACAAAGATCAATTTTTAAATACCGGCTTGTTGGAACAATATGCACTTGGACTGACTACAGAAGAAGAAGCCAAAGAAGTAGAGAAATATTTGGAAGCCTTTCCCGAGCTTAATAAGGAGGTGGCGGAAATCAGGAAGGCCATAGAGCATTACGCTATGGAGCAGGCGATCCCCCCTCATCCCCGCGTCAAGTCGAAGGTTATGTCGGAAATAGAAAAGACAAAGAGCACTCCTTTCCGTTCGGGAGGAGTAAACCGGTGGCTTTCCGGAGCTGCCTTACTGAGTTTTGCTGCTGTTTTTGGCCTTTTGTTTTTATATACTCAAAAACAAACACAGCATCAACAGTTAAAACGAGAATTTGCTGAATTGCAAATCGCTTGTGACCAGAAGGAAGAAAAAGTAATGGCCAATCTTCAGTTGCTTCAGTTTCTGAAACACCATCAGACCCAAAAGATAACGCTCAGCAGCACCTCCAGCAACTCCTTTTCCCAGGCTATTGCTTTCTGGAATCCTGAAGAACAGAAAGCCTATGTCAACCTCGGCACCTTGCCGGCGCCTCCAAAAGGTAAGCAATACCAGATATGGGCAGATGTCGACCACGTCATGATCAGCGTTGGCTTGCTGCGCAACGATCATGGCAACCTTCAAGCTATTGACTTCCTGGCCGATGCAGAATCCTTGAATATTACCATCGAACCGGAGGGCGGCAGCACCGCACCCACCGTAAAAGACCTTATTGTTGCAGGTAGAATTTAATACTTTTAGGTATATTAGAAAAATTAATCTCTTTTTTTTTAGGTAGATAGAAATTTTTTTTGCATATTTGAATCGTTCAGAAAAATACGCAAACTCTTTTCCGTTACAATCCCTTTCAATACATATCCAATTCTGGCACAGTTTTTGACCTTTCTGTCATATACTGTATAACCATCTAATCTATAGTATCCCGGTTAAACATTCCATTACCCTCCCATGAACATTATCTGAAAAGACATTCAGATAGGTTATTTATCTCTTGAAAATTACATACATTATTCACGCTAAAAGGAAATTAAACATGCTTGTCTTGGGAATTATTTTAGGTGCATTTATTATTGGAAGGGGAATTATTGCAACCTCAAGCTTACTAACAGAAAAAAGTGGAAACCGTCGCTGGTAGCCACTTAAGTAAGCATTTTTGAAACTCGTAATCTTGTGGCAGGATCTTCTCCCCCCAGATCCATGATAAGCCACTCGCATCTCTGGGATGGGGTAAGAATAGAATGGTTGTATCTTGTCATTCAGCTATCTACATACCTACCCATAACTGCATACAATCCGAAACGCGGATATGATCAGGATATTCTCCCCTCCGGAGGTGTAAAAATGAAGTCATACCGGAATTTAGGCGCCCACAAAAAATTAGAACGGGTTCCTGTTTTCCTCAGATGACATGAAATCGGGTAAGTCAATTATTCTAATTTTAATACATCGAGGAAAGTTTTCTGAGGAACTTCTACGTTTCCGATCTGCCGCATTTTCTTTTTCCCTTTTTTCTGCTTTTCCAACAACTTCCGCTTACGCGAAATATCACCGCCGTAACACTTTGCCGTAACATCCTTCCGCAAGGCGGAAATGGTCTCCCTGGCAATGATCTTTGCCCCGACGGAAGCCTGAATAGCGATCATGAATTGTTGTCTGGGCAAAAGTTCCTTGAGGCGTTTGCAGATCTTTCGACCGAAAGATTCCGCCTTTTCCTTGTGCACCAAAGCAGAGAGCGCATCTACAGGCTCGCTATTAAGACGAATATCCATGCGGACCAGTTCGGAAGCCCGGTAATCTTTTGGCGCATAATCAAAGGAAGCGTATCCCTTTGAAATAGACTTCAGGCGATCGTAAAAGTCGAAAACGATCTCAGCCAGCGGCAATTCAAAAGTCAGTTCCACCCGGTCAGTCGTAAGATAGTCCTGACGGATCATATGCCCGCGCTTTTCCATGCATAAAGTCATAATGCTGCCGATGTATTCCGGCTTGGTAATGATCTGGGCGGAAATGTAAGGCTCCTCTACCCTATCCAGCAAGGTGGGATCCGGAAGATCGGAAGGAGTGCGCACCCAGATCTCCTCTCCTTTTTTAGTATAAGCTTTATAAGAAACGTTAGGAACAGTAGTAATGACGTCCTGGTCAAATTCCCTGGACAGGCGTTCCTGAATGATCTCCAAATGAAGCATCCCCAAAAAGCCACAGCGAAACCCGAAGCCAAGGGCTACGGATGTTTCGGGCTCAAAAACCAGAGAGGCGTCATTGAGCTGCAACTTTTCCAGGCTCTCGCGCAGGTCTTCAAAATCGTCATTATCGATCGGGAAGATGCCTGCAAATACCATCGGTTTTACATCTTCAAATCCACGAATGGGATCATTGCTGGGGTTTTCAACAGAGGTGATGGTATCACCTACCTTCACTTCTTTAGAATTTTTTATCCCTGTGATCACATACCCTACATTGCCGGCCGCCAGCTCGTCTTTGGGCTCCTGTGTCAATCTCAAAACGCCGATCTCATCCGCATGATACTCTTTTCCGGTAGCCATAAATTTAATGGCCTCTCCCTTTCGGATCGTTCCGTTAAGGATCCTGAAATAAGCGATCACCCCACGATAAGCATTGAAAATAGAATCGAAGATCAAGGCTTGAAGCGGCGCCTGAGGATCTCCGGATGGCGGCGGTATGCGGTCGACAATAGCCGCCAGTATGTTTTCCACCCCCTGCCCGGTCTTTCCACTGGCCATAATGATGTCTTCTAATTCACACCCCAACAGGTCAAGCACCTGCTCAGATACCTCATCGATCATGGCGCTTTCCATGTCTATCTTGTTCAAAACCGGAATGATCTCCAAATCATGCTCAATAGCCAGATACAAATTGGAAATCGTCTGCGCCTGTATCCCCTGCGTGGCGTCGATCAGCAGCAACGCTCCTTCACAGGCTGCAATAGACCGGGATACCTCATAAGAAAAGTCTACGTGACCGGGCGTGTCGATCAAATTGAATGTATAGGTATCTCCATCTGTATGATTGTAATACATCTGGATAGCATGACTCTTGATGGTAATCCCCCTTTCCCGCTCCAGGTCCATATCGTCCAGGGCCTGGTCTTTCATCTCCCGCTCCGTGATGGTGCTCGTATGCTCCAAAAGGCGGTCTGAAAGAGTGCTCTTACCATGATCGATATGAGCAATGACACAAAAGTTTCTAATATGCTTCATGAAAATTTACTTAAATCCTTCTTTATTCGATGTTCTTCCAAGCTTCCACTATAATAAACGACAAAGTAACTAAATTGTTAGCCGCATTTGTCAGAGTACTATAAAATAAAAATCAGAACAAAACCCTGAAACCGGCACCTAATAATTTTGCCATTCCGTTCAAAGTGTAAAAGTAGCTAAATAAGCTTGCAATTAACACGAAATCCTCCAAATTATCTTATCCTTTGACGCTCACCATTCCGCGCTTCGACCTTTTCGATCAGCCCGGTTTTTCCATCCATCTCCACCCAGTCGCCAGTTTGGAGTTCAAGATAAGCGGGAATTTGTGTAATAGACGGAAGCCGGGATTCCCGCAAAATAATGGAAGCATGGGAAAGCAATCCCCCAACATAAGCCAGCACGCCATCCACTTTGGAAAAATAGGGGATCCAGCCAGGATCCAGAGCGTCGGTCACCAGGATCACGGTCGGGAAAGGAGGCCTCTTCAGGTTAGTCAGGCTCGCTTCTCCTACCCTCCAGACTTGTCCCCGAACCTTTCCGGGGTAAATGCCGATGCCTTTCGGAATGCCGTCTTGCTTCTCCCGGGAGACGTACAAAGCAGGCGGCGGGGTCCTCCGGCCGTTATCATTACACAAAAAGGTATTCATATCCCAGCCGGAGGGCTCCGGATAAGAAATGGCAACCAGATCGGACAAAGAGCGGTGATCTCCCAGATAAGAAAGCAGATCGGAAGGTAAAAACTGCCAGGGCACCCCCTCTTTCTGCTCCAAAGGATCAAAATGTTGCAACAGCTCTCTTCGATAACGCCAAAAATACTTCATGACTTCATGCCGGACCATTTCCCTGAGGTGCACGGCCTTAAACAGCGGCGTCCAGAGAAAAGACCAGAAACTTTCTTTCGGAGCCTCAGCGGGCGCCTCAATGGCTTGCTCTTGCTCCGCCCGCATCAATTGTTCCCAGCCTTCATCCGTGTACTCATAAAAACGAGGCATTCCGATATCGGACTCATAGAAGCCTCTGTGGCCGTATTGTGCCAGAAAATCGGAACGTGTCCTCTTACCGTTTCTCCATTCCCGAAAAGCATGGAAATAATCTGTACTCCGGCTTTTTCTTTGCAGAGCAGCCGCCATGCCCGGCAATAGTCCAAGCCGATCAAGTATGCTCAAGGGGCCTGACATGGCCCCCGTCAATAACTGCATATGCCGGACCAGATCAATGTACAACTGCCGGAAATCTTTCAGCCACTCTTCAAAAGCAGCCCGACGGTCATTTTCCCATAACTCCTTCCTGGCCTTTTCCTTTTGATCCGCTTCGCCGGGCAAACTCCTAAGCCACTTTTTAATGACCCGTTGAGCAGACCACTGATGGCTTAGGGTCTTAAGAAAAACGCCGGCTTTCTGTATGGCTAAATGAGGACGAAGCTGCACCCGGTAAAGATCCTCAGCCCCGATGGAATTCCCGATCAGATGGGTAGGCAACCCCCAGGACACTACCATGTCTAAAAGAGCAGAAAGATTGATCCAGGGCATGCCCTCCGCCTCAATGATAAAAGATCGTTTGCCCAGCCCCGGATCTAACTGCCGGTAATACTCAAACAAAGCATAACCGGCAGAACTGACCACAGCCGTCATCAGGCGGGACGGCCGGGGAGGTAGTATTTCCCGATGGTTGGCCGTAGTAAGCATCTCCTCTCTTTCTTCCGGGGTAGTAATGGGCCGGGCTTGCAGAAGAAAGACCCTGCCGCCTGCTATAGCAAACTCTATATCCAGCCCGTGTTTTGCCTCCTGATCATGATCAAGCAAAGCCTGTGCGTAAGCAGACAACGCTACAAGCGGCTTGTATAGTTTGTTATATGGCGCCGGGAGCGCCCAAAAAGTATATAGATGACTCATCAAGCGATCGGAACGATTGAATTTGGGGACCACTATGCGGTCGGGCGTGGTCTGCCCGCCTACAACCTGTTCTCCCAGTCCTTCACCGATCTCCATCATCCAGATCCCTTTTCGGAAAGCGAACAATACTCCACTGAAAGCTGCCTGGACCATCTCCTGCAAAATGACAACTGACCCGCTTTTTTCGGGATAGGCCTCAAAAACGGTCGTTAATGCCTCATCGAGTTTTTCCCGGCTTACGTTCAAGACGGTTCGGAATTGGCCGGCATGACTGCGTCCATGGCCGTCCTCACCTTCAAAACTGGAACGAACCGCCAGCGGGAACTGCAGGTTTCTTGGAGGGGGAAGGCCGTTTTGGTGATCTTCGTGAGAGTAGCCGGCAAAAGAGGGAGTTGGAATGTTCCACTTCCTGAAATTTTCCAATTGGCTGAGTTTACTCATTTGTTTGGCTTATTTGCGGCTGCGGCGGCGCGTTCCATGATCTTGGTGAAAAAGCGGCCGGAGTCTTCCAGCATGGGAAAGTGATCCCATTCTTCCACCAGTTCAAAAGAAGCAGCAGGAAAATCTTTTTTCCAATAGCCCAGAAAGCGGGAAGCGACGACTCTTTCTTTGGCGCCCCAGAGAAAATAAAAGGGGAAATGGCTGATCTTTTGCTGTACTTCTGCATACCATTTTTCATCGATCAGGTCGAAGAAATGAGGAAAAGCGCTACAATTTTTGTAATCAGAAAAAAAACGGTCTTTGAGCTCCGAAGAGATCTTCTTGGGATGGAGAAAGAGCTTTTTCTCCCATTTCTGTTGCAGCCATTTTTGATAGATCAACCAATGGATCAGTGATCGAAGCCCTTTAAATTTCATTACTTTGGGGAACCAACGATGCGCCAGGCTTGCCCCGATGGGAGCGTGCAGGACGACCGAATCCGGGTGGAATGCTTGTCCGGAAAGCAACACAAAATCCCTGGCGGCCCATTCCATCAGCAAAGACCCCCCGATGCCGTGGCCGTAGAACAACCAGGGCTGGTCGGCCCTCATCTCGATCAACTCTTGTAAAGGTTGTAAAAAGATATCCCAGGCCACCTTACCCTTGGGAAGCGGCCGGCCTTCGAAGCCCGGTAGCTGGGGAATAAAGACCTCTATGCCTCCGGGTTGCTCAGCGGCCATTTTGTCCAAAAAAAGCTGGAACCGGGAGGAAGCCCCGCCATTGCCGTGAATCAGTAAAATATTCATGTCAAAACAACAAAAAGAAAAAGAGAGGGTTCTCCGGAATAAAGCATATGTTTTGTCCAGACATATAGTTAGCAGCTTTTATTTACCGGTCGGAAAAAAATTGTTATTTTATAGAGAATTTGATCTTACTTTCAGGCAGCTTTTTAAGACAAGGGCCGTTTAAATAAAAAAAGAAAAGCAGGCACGATACCTGATCACCATGAAAAACCACTTCCTCATAATAACGCTACTAACCTTATTGTCCTCTTGCGAACTAGCCAAGCTGAACGATCCGATCATTGTTCCCGATGTAGAGGATGAATTTTATATTGACTGGAGGGAAAAACTATCCGGATCGAGCCGATCTCTGGATTTTATGATTCGCACCATCAAAGAAGATCAGTGTCCTGACGCAGCTATTGCTTATGACCTGATCCGATACAGCTTTGGATTTCAGATTTCCTTAAACGACATTACCTCTAATGATCATTGCGACGCCAAAATGGAACCTGCTGCTGCGGAAATCTCGCTCGGCCGGATAGCTACAGGAACTTATCAATTGAAAATAGACCTTAAAAAATCTGTGAAAAACGAAGGTAGTCTGAAAGTTAACTCCGATCATTATGCCTTAAGCATGCAAACCGAGGATGGCATTCAGGTACTTAACAATGTGCTTTACAAAGTCCCCGAACATACAGTATGGGGGTATGTCAACTATGCCAATCCGGAGGATGAAACCATCGCAGCCGCTTTTGTGGAAGAGACGGGACAATTAAGCGTGGAAAAAAGCTTTCCCTCTGGATACTACGGTCACTTCCGTATCGGCATCAACGGCCAGGTCGCATTGCCTGAACAGCCCGTATCCGCCCGTTTAAAAACCTTTATATTTTCCATTCCAGATCAGAGGGAAGCTTTAACCGAATTGATCGAGCGGTTCAGAAGTGAACACGGCCAGCAATTGGAAATCTACCTCCTTGATGATAAGGGCAGGCTCTACTGATGGGCTCAGTTTTCTGAAGTAATGGCCTTTTTGTATTCTTTTTTCTTACTTTCTTTGAGTTCAAAGGAAAAACCCTCAGCGCGAAATTTCTCATATTTTTCTCTGTCGAACTGATAAAGCTTGGCCGGCCTGTGCGCCACCCCTTCCTGTAATTCATCCAGATCAATGAGCAGATCCATGGACAATATCTTTTTACGGAAATTGCGCTTGTCCAGATCCGTTTCCAATATGGCTTCGTATAAATGCTGCAACTCAGTCAACGTAAATTTGGGCGGAAGCAACTCGAAACCGACCGGCCTGGTTCGAACCAGCCATTTAAGCCGCTCAAAGCAGGCTTTTAATATTTCACTATGATCAAAAGCCAGAGACCTGACCCCCGAAACACTGTGCCACTTTGCTTTTAATGCGATGGAAGCCGGCTGCAGCGTGAACCGGTTGATCTTTACCAAAGAAAAATAGGCCACCGTAATGACCCGACCAAACGGATGGCGATTTACTTCCCCAAATGTCTTAACTTGCTCAAGATAAACATCCGTTAATCCCGTCAGCTCCTTCAACACCCTCACAGCCGCAGAATCCAGGTCTTCATTAGGATATACAAAATACCCCGGTAAAGCCCACTTCCCCTCATATGGCTCCTCTCCTCGTTTTATCAAAAGCACCTTTAAGTCCCCTTCGTCAAAACCAAAAATCACATTGTCTACGGTAAAGGCGGACTTAAAAAAATTGTTGAATTCTGTCATTATTTTTGGAAAATTGCTTTAACAACCCTCAGTTTTCCTTCTGCTGCTTAATTATTTATGGAATTTGTGCTAAAATAGAGAATATTATTAGGAAAAGCAATTCAACAAAAAAACTCCAAATCTAAAATAAGCAAGTAAAAAATGCATAACAATGTGAAAATCAATACGAAACTAATTAACACGTAGATTTTACCTGAAGAAATCTTATTGTATTTTTAACAATAAGCAGGCGCTTTACCCTTGGTCCGGAATGCTGATTAAAAGCCCTCAATTCCCAATTCAGCACGGAACCGACGATCCGCCAATCCATTCTTCGTCCAGTAATCGATCCATTCGGTGCTGGTCCTCTTGGCGATGGTTTGCCGTATTTTTCCATCCAACAGGGAGTGCGTGCTTTCCGTCCAACCTTCGATACGATGAGGAGCTTCCTTCTCGAAAACGATCTCCACCCTGCGGTCAAACTCAGGGTAATACAATTCATAGGCCTGTAGCTGATCCCCGGCAAAAAGTTCGCCTTCATAAGTCCGTAAAGAAGCCTGTGCCTCTACAGGAAGAAAAGGTTTGTGCGCCAGGCGGGCAAATACCGTGCCGGGATAAATTTGGAGCTTACCTGTAGGCAGAGCCTTCGGATTCATCCTTATCCTGTTAAAGAGCTCATCTTCCAAAATGGCCTCCGGAACGTTTTTGTTCAGGTCGCCTTCATTTTCAAAATAAGAAAAAAGCTGCATACGATATCCCCCGGCATCCTGCTTGTTGATCTGCATAAAAGCATGGCCACACCAGTCCTGAACAGACGTAGTCACCTTTTCCGTAAAAGGGAACTCCCCGACCTTTGTAGGAGTGAACACTGAAGTCATGACCGAATAGTCATACAAGCCCGTAGTAAATTTTCGAAGCAGATTGTTTTTAATGATAGGAGTGGAATTCGGATTGGTATAGTTGTCGTTTTTCACCTGTTTATCCGTGAGAAAGTCTTCCGTCACAAAGATCATTATTTGTTCTCCAGGATGTACATCCCTGTATCGGTTTTGCTGAAGGTCATAACGACTGACTTCCGCCTTACCCTGATACCAGATATCTCCCAGCCCGTCGAACGGCTCAAACGCGCTTTTGACAGTTACAGATTGGGCTTCTGATGAATGCGATTGCGGTCCAGATCCTTCTGGCCTGGAATTACATGCTGCAAAAAAGACCAAAGCAGCGAATAGGACGATTAGATTTTTCATAGTTGAGTTTTGATCCTAAATATAGCCGGTAATGCCTGCAACGATAAATAGATTATCGATACCACCGTTGGGTTCCTGCAGGCCGGCATTCGAAATATGTCGATAACGAAGTTTGAATAATACTGAGGTGTTCAGGCTTTCTATTCTATAGGCGGCTCCCAATTCCAGATTATCTGAAAAAATAAAGCCCCGGGCTTGTTTTTCAGTCTCAATGGTAATGTAATGGGGTCCACTACCGAGTGCAACATGAAGGCTTACCTTTCGGGTCTGTAAAAAGGTATACGAAAAGCCGACATTCAATCCAAATTCAAAGTCCGTTGTCCAGCGGGCAACCGAAAAAGCCTCAACGAACTGGCCTTCTGCATAAATAGTCAGTCGCTTAATGCTCCAAAGCGGATAATTGCCAAGTATCGTACTCGGCTTGTACGCATTCCCTTCCGGCAGGGCCTCATTGATCAATCCATAACCCAGGCTCCAGCTATTCCTGGTCGGCCTCAGTCTTGCATTCTGCCCGGAGGCAAAATAAAATGTGCCTATCACGATAAGCAACACAAGCAAACCAGAGCCTTTCATGATCTTAACTTTGATTTCATTTAATGATAACACTCCCCGCAAATGCAATGTTTTCATTTTCCGGACTTCTTCATTGTCGCGAAGCGACATTTAAAACTTGAGGTACGGTTTGATATTGTTCTTAACCTCTTTGGGTACTTCTTTCATTTTTTCAAAATCCTCCCAATCTTCAAAAAAACCATGCTGCCCCCTGTACAGTAAAATCCTCCTGGCCAGCTTCCAGGATACGTAAGGATGCCCGGCCAGCTCCTCCAGGCTGCAATAATTGATATCGATCTTTCGGAAAGGTGGGCTCTGTTGAAGATAAGGACGAATATTCTGAAAAATACTGTCGACCACTCCATAGGTTTCTCCGACTTGCTCTATGGAAACAAAACCACCGAGCGCTTCCCTGAATTTAATGATGCGCCCCGAGAGTACGGGGCCGATCCCGCGCAACTGTTGCCATTCTTCCTGGTCGGCCCGGTTAATGTCGACCAATAAGGTAGCCTGGGACGCCTGGGAAGGCCGTGAAGCCAGCAACCGGGGGCTTTTGGGTTGCTGCAGTTGAATAAAGCCGGATAACTGGTCGTACATTACAGAATCCATACCATAGATCTTTTTCAGATCTTCCTTTCTCCGGAAACGTCCTCCTTTGTCCCTGTATTTGATCAGCGTATGGGCTACTTTTTCAGGCACCCCCATCGCCAGCAAACTATCCATACTGACTGTATTGGGGTCGAAAACTGCAGGGCGGAGCGTATCTGCAGCTTCCACTATTGCTGTTTTCTGAGCAAAATGTTCCTCCAATTGCTCTTTCCATTCCGGCTCTGTCTCCGTTTCGGCCCGTGTCCATTGCTTTTTGATCCAATCAGGTAAAAGCAATACGCCAAAACACAATACGATCAGTAAAGCAGCACCCCTGCTCTCGCCTTTTGAAAAATATAAAAGGTTAAATAGTAGCTTTTTCATAATGAGTCGGTTTTTGGGTTTGAAGAATATGCCGCCGTCTGGTAGCCGGCTTTTAATACTTGTTCGAACACAGGCGAACACAGGAATGTATGGCGCCTATCGCCGAGGAGTGCGAAGGGTTTTGAATTCCAATCGGAAAGCGCCCTGCTTTTCTATGTTCCAGCAGGGGATGTTTCGAGCTGCAGCTAACTCGATCCACCCGGAGGCTGCCGGCCGCCTGTTCAGCAAAATCAGTTGTTTTACTTCCTCCTCCCTGACCCAGTGAACGGCAAAGGGATTGCGAGGGTCGACGATCAGAACAGCGGGATCTCCCCTGGCATGCCCCGTAGGCATATGCCGGGCTTGAGGCCCCACCACCACCAGCTTTTCTGAACTTAAAGTCCATACGGTAGCGGTATCGGATCGTTCCACAACTGCAGGAAACACCAGAGTATCTGCTTCTTCGGCTTTAAGGAAAGAGCGCCACGAGTGGCTGATAAAAGAGGCCGTTCTGACCGGGGCCCCCTCTCCCATCAAAGTAGTGACGCGCCCGCTTTCGTACCAATCCATCATCAAAAAGGAAGGAGAATGATACCACACCATTTGGGCATTTTTTTTAAGTTTACCTTCCTCATACCAATAGTACATTACAAATACACTCAATACCAGAACAGTCAGCAATACCCACGAATGCGTATGGTTACGTATCCATTGCACTAGTGAAACCAGCAGCAAATAGTAAAGTACAACCTCCATTTTTTCCACCCATATATCTTTGATCACTGCATGGGGGAGCCCCTGTATCCCGGTAGCAATCTGATTACACAGCTGTATCAGATGATCCAACAGTACGGCCAGCAGGTTTTGAACGACGGGTTGCCAAAAGAAAGCAAGGACCGCAAAAGTCAGCATAAGCACTCCGGTAATAAGCGGAACGATCATCAAACTGGAAAAACCGAAGTAAAGCGGAAACTGATGAAAGTAATACAAGCTCAACGGTAACGTACCTAACTGCGCAGCTACCGAAACACACCATAGCTTCCAGGCATAGTTCAGGATTTTCCAACGTGGCGTCCAGCATTTCAAAATCATCCGGTAGAGCCCTATTATCCCTAAGACAGCCGAAAAAGAAAGCTGAAAGCCCACATCAAATAACATATCCGTATCTATGATCAGCAATAAGAAAGCGGCCGCACTTATGGTATTAAATACCGAAAGCGTTTTGTTCAGGCTTTTACCGATGATCCAGCAGCTGAGCATCAGCACAGAACGACAAACAGACGAACTGGCGCCGGTAAACAAAGCATAGGCAATCAGACAAGTCAGCAGAAAAGGGAGTTTTGCTTTTCGTAAAGCAGGAATTAAGCCTATACCTGCCTGCACCAGCCAGTTGAACAACGCATAAACCAGGCCTACGTGTAAACCACTGACTGCCAGCACGTGAATGGCGCCGCTTTCACTGTACGCAGCTTTGACATGCTTATCCAGCAAAGATTTATCCCCCAGGACCAGGGCCGCTGCAATACCTAACCCTTCTTCGCGGCGCAATACTTTTTTTAGCTCCCGCAGGGTGCGGTTTCTCAGGAGGGTCAGCCAATTTTCCGTAGAACGCAGTTCCAACCACTGTCCTGACATTATCCAGATCTGGTGGAATACTTTTTTTCTTTTCCAGTACGCGGCCGCATCAAAGGCTTTCGGATTCATAGCGCCGGGGATGCGACGGGGATCTCCCGCAAATGCGATCAGGCTTCCGTCGGGCGGCAGTTCCGGCTTTTCTTTTTTATGGGAAAAAAGCAGCAGTAGTTTGCCGGAAGCAGGGCGGCTGCAATAATCAGCGCTTAGTACTTGCTCTACTTTAAGGATCACCTGGGTATGGTTGGTTTTTTGCTGCTGTTCGAGGATCTTGCCCACCAGTAAATCCGATCGGAGGTAATGATGACTCCAATGATCTGAAGGCAAGGCCCGGTTCGTTTGCTGAAAGATCAATCCCATCAATAACAGAGCGCAACACAAGAAAGCGCCTCTAAATACCGGAAGAAGGAGATGACTAAAGGAAAGGAGAAATAAGCAGCCGATAAGCAATACGGGGCCCTCAAAGAGCCAGGCAGGCAAAAGTCTTTCTGAAAAGCAGACTTCGCCGAGCCATATCCCCGCCACAAAAGGCGCCAGTAACCTAAACATGGGAACTGCCCTTACCGTCATATGCACTCCGGTTGGAAAGGCTGAGGAGGAAATTACAATATTGAGCTATTGGCTGTCTGAATATTTTTCAATAATACGGCTAATCCACCTGAAAAACAAGCATAAAAACCTATTTACCAATAAGTTATTACATAATCACAGTAGACTTGAATATCATTGGAAGTCGTTGGAGGAGTTTTTCAGCAGACTTGATGGCTGACCATCATCATAAAGCATAGGACAACCGGCAGAATCAGGTAGAAAAAACGGCAGGCAGTTGAAGATCGGCCTCCACCGGTTCTTCGAAAGTATACAGCTCCACTTTTTGTTTTTTCCCTTTCAGCTCGATATTGCCCATGCGTTTGGAGCTGTATTCGTGAGGAGGAAGATTCAGTTTATCCAGTAAATATTTCGAGAGGAGTATTTTCACTCTGAACTTATTACACATCGACTGTATGCGTGCGGCGGTATTCAGGACATCCCCCGAGTAAACGATATCCCTTTTAATTACACCGATCTCGCCCACGGTAACCATCCCGCAATGGAGGCCGGCTTTAAATTCGGGAACGAAGCCGTATCTTTCTTTATAGCGGTTCGAGGCTTTTTGAATGGCCTCCCTCATGCTGTAAAAACACCGGATACAATTGGCATTGCGGGCGCCTTCCTCGATGGACCAGGAAATGACCACTTCGTCGCCCACGTATTGGTAGATCTCTCCTGAAGTATACAAGATGGGGTTGGTGATATCTCTGAAGAAGTCGTTGAGCATATCAAAAAACTGGATATGACCCAGTTTTTCAGCAATCATAGTGGACGATTTGATGTCGACGAACATGAAGATGCGCGTCTCCTCCCTCGGGCGATGATAACGGCCCATGATCAGTTTAAACAACACACCGGGGCCATATTTTTCATTAACATTAATGGTCCAAATGGTGAGTAAAACTATGATCATCCAAAAGACCATGTTTTTAAGGTAAAAAGGCGCCCGGATCATAAGTTCTGTTGGACTCATGAATACGGAATCGAAGATCCGTTCTCCGATTTGGCTACTTAAAAACAATTCATATGCAATGATGGTAATCAGAAAATTGATGGAAATAACGACCAGGCTACTCACTACAATAGCAAAACCGTAGGAATTTCGTCGCAGCCTTTCTCTTAGGAAGAAGATGAAGACTGCCCCTGAGGTCAGGCCGGACAGGAGCGCGGAAAGGGTATTCACCCAAAAAAAGCGCTCGAAGATATAGGTGCGCGGAATGGATAAAAAAGAAGTAAAGGCAACGGCCTGGGTATTGAGCGCATCCAATGCCCCCAGACAGGTCCATATGGCGCTGATCCACAGAACTTGCCGGATTTTTACTTTTGAAATACCGCTGATTGACGATTTGCTTATCATTTGCAGTTTTAAGTTCTTAAATTTACATGGCCGGGGCCTTTATGGACAAAATTAACAATTTCAAATTGTCTGCTGATCCGTAAAGGAAGCGCAAAATTGTTTTTCAAAAGCTTTTTGCTCCTAAAAAAGCACCAGATCGCAATAATCAGGAGCGGTAATGTTTGAACCATGCAGGAACATTTATTCGATATAGAGAACATACTCATCACTACCCGAACGGTTATTCGACGGTTCAAGGAACAGGATGGCGAAGTTTTTTTTAAGCTCATACAAAATAACCGGGAACGATTGGAAGACCGCTTTCCACAGTTATCCGGCATTCATTCCGTAGCAGAATCCTCTGTATTTATACATCAGCAGCTTGCGGCCTGGCACCTCCAGCAAGCCTACAGCTTTGCGGTTTGGGATACTGACTCGGCCAATATCATTGGTTTTATTCAATTGGTCAATATTGACTGGACAATTCCCAAATCGGAAGGGCGTTTATTCATAGACCGGAAATTTGAGGGGCAAGGGATCATGACGGAAGTAGTACTCACTCTACTGGGATTTGCTTTTGAGCAGCTCAAGCTGAAAAAACTAAACATGATCGTCGCTTCCGATAATTATGCCGCCCAGCGACTGGCTCGAAAATGTGGATTTCGCAGAGAAGGGGATATTAGAAATGAGCTGAAAAAATCAGGAGGAGAGTTGTCCGACGCTATGCTGCTGGGCTTTAACGATCAGGATTACTTCAAAATATAAAACACCAGAAAATGCCGGCAAATTTCTCCGCTCAGGCCATCTTGTTCGCTATGAATTCAGCCCTGAGACTGGGCCGAAACATACAAAAGGCCTACGCCAACAGCTTGCGATCCAAAACCCTAACGCTTCCTTTACCTTCATTTGACGATACCCCAAGAGCATTCAACGCCTCCCGTTTCTTTGATAGTGAAGGCGCTCATTTTGTGGAGGAGATCGAAGCGCTAAAATATCTCCATATCAAACACAGCAACCAGGGGTTGCAAAAAGAGGAAGAAGAAGAATATCTGGAATATTACCGCGCATTGTTCTTTATGCTCAGAGAAAGCGCTACTAACGAACAAATCAAAACCTCAGGGCTGCATACCGAGGATGTAGTGAACCTGTTGAAAATCCGCCAGTGGGAACGCCAGCCACAATTTGTCAACACGACCCTGCAGCTTGTAGCCGGCGTCATCGTAGAAATCGGCATAGATTACTTTAACCAGTTTCCCGGCGCCCTGAATCAGGAATCCACCATGGGTAAAGCCCTGGGCCGCCTGCTACAGGCACTGGATACGATCCCCTTCAGCCGGGAATCTGATTTCAAAACGGCCATCAGTCAGAAGATCATCCCGCGTCTTTTCATAACAGCAACGGAAACGCTTCAGGAACTGCCACAGGATTTGATCCGGGATGAGAAACTGCGCCGGTTTGTAGAAGCGGTCAGCCGGGGCATCAGCGAGGATCTGCATGAGAGGATAGGCCCGGAGATGACAATAGAGGAATCCGATGAAGCCATTCAATGGGGACAGCTCGTACTGAGTAGCCTGATCAGAAATGCAGGCTATTACGCTTTTTCCAACCCCGCTAATCTGCTTGACCTCAACAAGGGGCAGGAACAACTCATAAATAGCACAGGCCTGATGCTGCTCGATTTGTTGTATGCTGAAGACGAGCTGAAGATCGACCTCAAAGGCATTTTACACCAGGAGACCCTGGATGCTGTTTTAAAAAATGCGTTGGCTGTAATTTCCGAATACCCTGAGTTGCTGGCTAAAAATGACCGGCTCCGGCTCTTGATCAAAGACGTGAGCTTGACACTGGCGGAATCCGGCATTCCTATCGTCGGCATCTTCCCGGAGATACTCCGGCTGATCATGGAAAAAACAGCCCTTCACCTGCACCTTATCTGGGAAGTTGATGAGGACGATCCCGGGCATTTGCTCGTGCTTGCCCTCCGGGAGATCTTAGAGGTGCTTTCCGATCCGGAAAACGAAGAGTTCAGACTGACCAACCGGCAATTGTTGGATATTTTAGACTATTTATTTGAAGAGGTCATTCTTGATCCTAGCTGGATCACTCAAAAAATTGAAGATAAGCCGCTGCTCCACCATCTGGTCCGTGCCTCTTTTGAAGCGCTGGCCAAACTTCCTGAGGAGGAACGTTTACAATTTGAGACGCTCTCCATCCTGTTCGAGCTCTACGTCCGGCTGATCGCCACGCATCCCAGGGTGTTGCAGAAGATCGGATGGGAAGGTTCGGAAGAAGAAACTTCACTGATCAACAAAGTCCTTGATCTTGCCATCAGTTGCATTTTCCGGAAAGAAACGGAAGTTTACAGTTCTGCAGAAAAGAGAACACGCTTTATAGCACTACTGAATTACATCTTCGATTTCATTCTTTCCAGATATCCTGACGAGACAGGCTTGCTACTGGTTCGGCTGCTACTGGATCCTGATGAAGGTCCGGACCTTAGTTTTGACGAAGAACTGCTCAAAATAGTTGGTGATCTTTTACTCGATTTCATGGAGTATCACCTATCCCTTTTCTCCAAAAGCCCTGCTCTGAGAACCATTATAAAGGAGGTCATTCTGTTGTTAAGGACTTATGGTTTTCAACAGCCCGATCTGTTTGAAGATGTGCTCACGCTCATCCTGGATCGCGCAGAAGAACAGATCGACCAACTCCTGATCATCGAAGAAGATCGCCCTCAATACCTTTTAGTGGTGGCCACCCGGTTTATTTTAGAAGAAGTGACCAAAGAAGAGGAAGAAGCGGCATGGCGACCAGATTTTAGCGAGGGGCAATTATTACAGCTTTTCCATCTGCTGCTGGAGGAAGTTTTGCAACGACCGGAATGGATCACCAGGAAAGTCAGCGACCGTATCCTGCTGACCGGCCTGATCGAGCTCTCTTTCGCTGCGTTACAACAATTGCCGGCCGGCGAGCGCATTTCTTTTGATACGTTGAGGACTCTCCTAGAGATCAACCTCAATGCCGTTGCCGAAAATGTTCAGGTGCTGGAAAAAATCAAGTGGAGTACGGATGAGGAAGAAGAGGTCATCTTAAAAAAAGCTATCGATCTTGTTTTCGGGTTCATTTTTGAAAGAACCAACAACAGTCTTCACCGCACCCGCATTGCATTGGATCTGCTGGAATATTTCCTGAAAAGCATTCTTCATAAGTACCCGAATCATCTGGGGCTCAGCATGATCGTCTTTTTGCTCGAACAAGAGGAGAGGCTAAATCTATCGGAAGGCCCCAATGAAGCTTTACTGGATGCCTATGTCCACACACTTCTGGATATCATCACTAAGCATCCCGACATCATTTCGCCCGATCCGAATATCCAGAAGATCATTGCCGGAGTAGCGGAATCGCTGGAATCCTCCGGCATTGATCATCCTGGGCTGTTACCCAGAGTACTCCAGTTGGTGCTGCTCGAAACCGGCCGGCATATTGATCTCCTTTATGACGCAGAGGAAGATGACCTGAAAGGTATTCTCCTGGAAGCGCTTCGGCAGATTTTAGAAGCGCTCTCGGCCGCTTCCGGCCCAGGTCGGTGGAATCCTCATTTTAGCGGCGATCAGATCATCGAACTGGTGCTATTCCTGCTGGAAGAAGTGGCGGAAAACACGGAATGGGTGACCAATGATCAACGCATTTATAAAACCCTTACCGCTATCTTTGAAGCTTTTGAAACCATTCCACGAGGCCGGTCTCTTTCTTTTTCTCTAATCAAACTGACCATAATCAAAATATTCGAGGCGGTGAGGAATCATCCGGGCTACCTCGACGGGATCAGGATCAACGAAGAAGAGGAAGTGATATTAAAAGTCATCTTGGTGTATTTATATGAGGCAATTTATTCCAACATCCATTTCAACAACACCCAAAGTATAGTGCATCAACCATCAGTGATGGATGCCCTACTAGACTATTACCTGTACCGCACCAGTTTCCATCCGATTGAGGAACATAACATCCGGGAAGCAGCGGGCAAGATTGGAAAGGCCGTACAAGAATTGGACAAAGGTAATATACAGGATGCGGAAGCCTTCATTGATATGGTCAGAGATAATCTGGTATAAAAGCAGATAAAAGCCATTTTTCCCTTTTTCAAAACTGTTAAGATGAAAACAATGCATTATCCCTATTCGAAGATCAAAATGATCAGTGCAGCTGTGTTATTGTTGTTCAGCAGCTGTGCACAACTCAATCACCTGAATCAGGCACAGGAAGCTTTTAATCAGGGTGCGGAACTTGAGAACCGGCAGCTGTTCCCGGTCACCACTTCCGAGGGCAGAGCCAATCTGGATATCAGCAAAGCCATAGAACAGGAAATGACTAATTTAAGTCCGACCTTTTACTATGCTCAATCCTATGCAGCTATTCAAAAGGCTCTGGAAAAAGAAAAAGCCCTTCAGGAAGATAACCTGCTGGGCAATGCCCTGGCGTTGAAGGCGCTGTGTGAGTGGAAACTAAAAAGGTACGGTCAGGCCCGGCTTTCGGCGGAGGCTGCCAGGAATGCCTTCCGGCAGGGGGCGATACCTTCTCCGAGAGACCAGGCCGTTATGATCGCCCTGGAAGGATTCATTGAAAATGACCTTGCCTTTAATGAAATGGGCGCTTTACAGAAAAAGATCGACGACCGGATCGAAAGCGGCAGTGCTTTAAGCACTCAGGCTGCTCCCCTGTTCGATGAATTCCAGCGTTCCTATCGCCAAAATATTCATGACCCTCTCGGGGAGGCCCGTATCGAAAAGGCTGTTCAGATCATTGAAAAGGCGCGAAAAGAAATTAATCCGAACCATCCGGTACAAACCTACCTCCTTATGTCACAGCTGGTTTGTATGAAAAACTGGAGCGACGCACTCAATTATGCTGATCTTATGCTAAAAAAACTGGGCCTGAGCGGTGGCAATAACGAGGCAGGCCGATGGTGGAAGGAGGAAGAAGAACGCTACACGCGACAAAAAACCACTTACATGGAACAACTGGCTGGAATGCTTCCGAAAGGAGATAAAAACAGCGTTTATCAGGAGTGGGAACTGCTGCTTTATTAATGGGTAATGGAGCGTATGGGCAGGCAGCCGGCCGGCGCAGCTAATAAATTGCTTTTTTGAATTCCCCTGCCGACCTGCCCTTTTTACTTACCATTCCCCAGGAAAAAAAGCATCCTTGAGATGCTTAAGTTGATAATGTTGATGGCTGTCCATGGTAATCCCTATGATATCGAAGCGAAACTCCCATTCATGGCCGATCTGCTCTAAATAAACGGACGCAGCCTTAGCTATGAGTTCTTCTTTTTTGGGTATAACAAAGTCTTCAGGTTCGCCAAAGGCAATATTAGAACGGGTTTTTACTTCGATGAAAACCAAAACATCCCCCTCCCTGGCGATGAGATCGATCTCTGCTCTGGAAAAGCGCCAGTTGACTTCCAGGATCGTCCATCCAAGATCTTCGAGGTAGTTCCTGGCGATTCTTTCTCCACGCTTACCCAATTCATGTGATTCTGCCATTGTAACATAAAATTTAGAAGGCAGGTGTTTTCCAAACACCTGCCTTCTAAAAATAAAAAAAAACAACGAATTGCCGGCGGCGCCGACAATTCGTTGAGCTGTTATTTCAAGAGTACCATTTTCTTAGTAGCTGTAAATGCCTTTGTGTGAAGGGTATAGTAAAGCAATCCGCTTGCAGGCAGATCAGCCCGGTTGAGCTCCAGCTCATGATAACCGGCCTGGAAGAATGCACCGTAGCGATAGAGCTCTTTTCCGGAAGCATCGTAAACGGTCAGGATCGCTTCATCATCGCCAGGTAACTCAAAGCCTATGGTCGTCTGATCAGCAAACGGGTTTGGCTGGTTTTGGTAGAGCTGGAAGCC
The DNA here is from genome assembly GCA_964548175.1 of uncultured Saprospiraceae bacterium. Taxonomy (GTDB): domain Bacteria; phylum Bacteroidota; class Bacteroidia; order Chitinophagales; family Saprospiraceae; genus JANQPA01. The sequence continues at coordinate 12,173 of CAZJQS010000006.1, read as the reverse complement.
GGCAGCCGGATCGTTCACCTCTCCATTTGTGGTAAAGTTTATGCTAACGTTGTACACTTCCCCGCTCCGGTTGTAAGCCTCTGCAGCGGTCAATCTGGAAGTCAGACCGAGTACTGCCTTCAGCTCGAGTTCCTCTTTGGCTCTGAATTGCAGCGTAAACAATTCGGCATTTTCTTCCAATTGTATTCCGTCCAGCGTATTCCAGCTGGTTGTGATCAGCCCGTCCTCCACATATTTCAGGCCGAAGTTCTCAATAGTCATCTGCGGAAGGTCACCTCCCAATACTTCCAACAGCTCCATCTTTTCAGGCTCAAAATCCAGGGTGAACTGATAGCCCATAAGGTCTGTCTGGGAAGAAGCGTTAAAAGTCACCTCTACAATCTCGCCCGCATTAACCTTCTGGTTGTCGATGTGGAGCTTGAGGTCATTAGCGCTGGACCGGGGTTCTAACATCATCAGGCTGTTTGCCTGAGCCGATACATTGACGTCTCCCACTTTAACCGCAATAAAATCAGCGTGTACAATTTCCTTGTCGAAGTTATAGATGTCGAATTTAGTCGGATATTGCTGATTCAGCGGTGACTCCTTTTCAGAAAATTCAAAGTTGGCATCGATGAATCTCCAGGAAGTTTGTCCGCCAGGGAGTTCTTCATCCAGGTGAAGGATGAGCTTGCGTAGTTTGATCAGGTCCAGCGTGGATACGCTGCCGCTTCCGTCGATGTCTGCCGCCACCCACTTGTAAGGGGAATTCAGCTTTTGGGTGCCGGTTATGTGCTTGGCCATAAATACCAGATCAAGAGTCGAAACGCCGTTCATGATTTCTTCATTCTTCTCAGGAATGACCACGTAGTTTTTCCCAAAAGGAATACCATCGAAGGTGAAAACACCGTCAGACCCTGTCATGACCTCCATGGGAAGCTCGCTTTTCACTTTGATCATAACATTTTCCACCATATTGCCTTCTTCCGTAAGCACCGTACCTGCGATCATTCCTGCTCCAGGCTGGCTGTCGCTACCTGATGAACTACCGGAGGTATTGTTCGGGCAGTTGTTGCCGGGATCGGTGACTTGTATGAAAGTTACGCAGAAACCGCTGTTGTTGTTTTGATCGGAAACCCATAATTCCACAGCCTGACGTCCCAGATCATCACAGGAAAAAGTCAATTCGGTTGTTGAAGGAGGTGTTCCGGAAGGCGTACCGGTAGCTCTTCTGATGAAGTAACTCAGCTGGTCAGGAGCAGAACAGTTGTCAAAGCTGTTGAAATCCAGTTCTTCCGCCGTTAAGTTGCCACCCTGGCTTCCCCCGGAATTATCCAGCGCAACCTCCACGCCTACCCGGCACCTGATCTGCGGCGCCGTCTGATCTACGACCGTAATGGTCATGGATTGTTTAGTAACATTACCGCACTTATCAATGGCCGTGAATTCTACTTCCGTAGTACCCAGGGGATAAACACCGCTGATGTTGGGACCGGGGCCGTAAGCATAAGGCGAATTGGCGGTAATGGTCGTTTGACTATAACAATCATTGACAGTAGCCGGGGGCAAAATCACCTCAACAGATTCGCAGTCCTCAGTCAGTGCTACTATGGTATCGTTTGGAACGATCAGCTCAGGGGCTGTTTCATCTACTACTCTGATGACCTGAAGGTGCTGGAAAATGCCTCCCGAGTTAGGATCTTTGGGATCGTGCACACAAAGGTCCCTAACCGTCCACTTGCGAATCACTTTGTAGCACTCTTCTCCTTTCGACTCATAGATCTGATCTTCATAAGTTACGCTCAGGTCTGCGCATCCTACCTCTTCGAAGGTTGGCTGATTGAAAGGCGCAGGAAGGTTTTCAGGACTAATATTGCCCAAACAGTTTTCAGTCTTGTGATTGGGAGGCCAGTTGATCTGTGCTTCGGTAAAAGGGGTCTGATTTTCTACATAAATGGTTTGAACCATTTCCACGCGATTGTCGTAACGGTCGGTTGCAATGAAGATGCGCTCGATCTTTCCCAGTCCGCAATCGTTAAGATCATAGACGACCGTCGAATCCAATGTATATCCACAATAATCGCTTACCAGCGGGGAGCCGAACTGGGACAGGTCAGAGTAATCATATTCACAATCCACGGTGTAATCTTTCAGTCTGGTCATTCTGGGCGGAACATTGTCTTGTACTTCTACGATGATCATCGCATCTGTGAAATGGCCTTCCAGATCGCCACCAGGGCCTTCGCGGTCAGGATCTACAGGACCCGCACCAGGGTCGACATCATAAACGCGCATCAGTATGCGAATTTCCTGTCCTACTTCTTCACAGCAGAAGAAAAGCTCATCGTCAAACCATTCCTGATAGCGAGGATCAAATGGGTCATCATCACCATTAGCGCCTTCACAAGACCCCGTATCCATTTTTCTGGCCTTAAAGTAAATTTCACTTCTGCAATTATCATAGCTTCCGCTATCGAAAGTGTTCGCCGGCACCTTGGCGAATCCGCTGCTTGGTATAGCTACGGTAGTATATTCATCGGCTATGGCAGTGGGCTCCTCCCGGTCAACGATCTCGAGTCGTGCAGAGAATTTAGCCTGGTTCCCACAGCGGTCAATTGCAGTATAATGGATCATGTGCAGTCCTTTGGGAACGAAGGAATGTGGACCAAATCCGTTCTGACCATACGAGGTCTCTACAATGATCACCGGATTGTTGTCACAATTGTCGAAAACCTCCGGCACCGGAATGTTCACTGTAGCGAAGCAACGGCTGCGATCGGTTGGAAGAACTATGTCTTTAGGAGAATTGATCACCGGCTTAACGTCATCGACGATCTTGATGTTCTGAACATGGCTGATGGTTAAATTGGTGCATTGATCCTTGATCACCCAATTCCGCTTAATGTGGTACCCTATGGGGGCGCAGACAGCGGTAGTGTCATCGATATAACCTACGGTGATGTTGCAGAAAATGCCCTGGTCGATGCGCTGATCCATCAATAAGGGATAGCCTGTATTTTCCGGCGAAGCGTCGCCCGCCGCACAATCGAGTTTGAGATCTTGCGGGAAATCCACATCTTTCACGTCAGGTCTTTCCACGCGGATCACCTGGGTACAGGAAGCAATATTCCCACTTTTATCTTTGACTACCCATTCCCGGTTGAAGACCAGGCTAAAATTGCCGATACATCCTTCCCCGACGATCACGTCCTGATAAGAGATGTTCTCGATGTCCACCTCGCCGCAGTTATCGGTAATGATAGGATAACCGGTAGCTGTGACACAGGTATCCGCTCCGCAGAACAATCGAAGGTTTTCACAAACGATATCGGGAGCTCCTACGTCAACCAGCTTGAAATAGGTCTCACATACGGAGGCATCGTCAGCACTTCTTATGGTTCCGATCAGTACTTCATTGATCAGGCCTGCTGAGTCGATTTGAACGTTGTTAATGCCCTCGTACAACACCTCCCCTTGCAGGTTGGCTACCGTCAGTAATCTTTCCTGTGTACAGGTTGAAGTGTCGCTTTCGAGGTCTGCTACATCCAGGAAAACCTCACAAATGTTAGACACTTCAATTAGAACAGGATCTTCTTCGCTGGAAGTTTCACACGATAAGCATCCTTGTGCAAGTACCGAATGAGTGAAAAAAGAAGTGAAAAAGCATGCCAGAATAAGGGTGAACGTTTTGAAGTTGCGCCATCCCTGAAAGTTGTTGATTGAAAACTCCTTAAGTTTTCTCTTCTGTACGTTTGTTGTTACGTTTCTCATTTTTTGGTGTGATTTAAGTATGAATAATTTTAATTTATGTTTGCTCTAGGCCTAGCTCCCCCTGCAGTGATCATGTCCGATCACCGAAAGCCTGCCGCCGGAGCAGTATACTTTTACTTGTATAGTATTCTTACTTGAGGATCAGGAAGGTAAGCTTGAAATGGAAGGAAAACTTATTTTCTCATAGTTGTATCCATCCGATTATACCCTCCCTGGATGTCGACGATGCTACGCAGAACAGTTCGCGGCATCTGAAAGCCTACGAATGATCCGTGCTTCCCCGCCTTTGTGTGTGAAGTTTTGGTAAGTATTGTAAAAAAGCCTTTATGGTTGGGCCTTTTTTATGATGTTTAGTATGTATGTTTTTCGTATGTCTGTTTGTCTTTATATAAGAAAAAATCGTGCCAACTTTTCTGTTTTTCAATTTTCTATTTATCATTTTTTTAATGAAAAACTATATTTAAAGATAATTGGCCGCCCAGGAGGGCGGCCAATTATCTTTAAATCCCAACAGTGGTTCCATTCGGGTAAAGAAAAAATCGTGCCAATTTGGAGCAAAAAAAAAGCCCCCCTCCTTATTCAGGAGAGAGGCCATCCCAAAAACCGATTTAAGTATTTTTTACTTGAAAACGGTTCTTGTGAATCACATACAATCCAATCGCCTTATTTATAATAACCCATAGTATACAAAACTATTAAGCTGGTATGTAGATAGTGTACGATACAGTACCGGATTATCAAAGGCGCTGTAATTGAGTAGATATCATAAAGCTCTTTAATTGCGAAAGCCAGAAGTTCCGCCGGCTGAGGGGTGGAGAGTTATGCGGAACATAATAATATAGACCTTAATGCAACTGGTACAAATATACGTTTATTTAATGTATTTCCCATACCCTCAATATGGTATTTTAAGAGGCGGTCAAAAACGATAGTTCAGTTAAGCAGGTAACCCCAGTTTGGGAGCCGCCAGCGTTCCAAAAAAAAACCTGTAACAATAGCTGTTGCTACTGATACAGGTCTTTGTTATAAAAAAGTGATCCATGTGGTCGATTCAAAACCCACTCCCTTCCTCCCTCACAGGAGGAAGGGATCCGAAGTAAAAATGCTTCGGGCGCAGGCAGAAAATACCACACCAAAATTTCAAATTTTTCTGACATCAGTTATTCAAAATCTGACCAAAGGGCTGTCTCCTATACTCGATAACATATTGTTATTCTGCCGGGAGACAGCCTGAAACCCTATCTCGCGTAGTGTAAGTTTGGTCAGATTGAAAGCATTTCAGCTGTATAAATAGCGAACTAGTGTTTGTTTGTAAAGCTTGTTTATTTGCATGAAATACAAACTGATGCCTGCTCCGGTTCGCCAAGAAGATCGCCCTCTCTAATCTGTTTCTTAGCAGTGTAAAATATCGGCTGAGCCGGATACCGAAGTCATTGTTTGAAGGGAAAAATTTGAAAGAAGTCCCTCGACGCAAAGCTCCCTTTCAGCAGGAAGCTGAGGACGACAACAAAGGAAGACAGTTGTGCTCTCCTGAGCGGACTCCTCATAGTATGTTGTCTTTTCCCTATTAGCTTTTAATGTTTTCTCTGTTAGTGTTTTCTCTTTAACTGAATACACTATACTATTGGCAAAGACCGTACCAATTTTCTAATAAAAAGGAAAAAAGTATTTTCTTTTTTTATTCTCAGGTTGTGATGAATTCAATCAAGGGAAAGGACTTATGTAAGCGAACACCTGATGCTGCCCGGCGGGCGGCATCAGGTGTTCGCCTAATCTGACTACCTCAATTAGCGCTTGGGTAGCCCGGTCTGGGCGTCCTGGCGAAGGTATAGGCGATCGTTACTTCGTGAGAACCTGCATTAAATTGCTGGAACTGCTGGAAGGAAACGTCGTAGGTATAGAAGAGTTGGAGTGACTGTTTGATTTTGGTGCCCAGTAATACGCCGAAGGCGCCCAGGCTTCTGTAAGAGATCCCGGCGACCAGCTGGTCGTCATCCAGGAAACCTGCTTTAAGATTGACATCGATCTGGAAAGGGGAATGACGCACCTGGCGGATCAGGATGGAAGGCTCTAGCCGGAAATAATCGTTTACATCGAGGCGGTGTCCGAAATTCAGGATATAATACTGGAACGGCGACTCACTGGCCGTATTGGTAACGATATCATCCAATCGTGCTCCTACCAGGTTAGTAAACGCCAGACCGAAGTAGGTTCTTCTGTTCCATTCTCCCCAGAAGCCCAGAGCCGCATCAAATTCTCTTTGGCCATTGACGGCTTCTTCCACGATCTGGTCGCCTTGTTGGAAGAAATTAGAGTTCATAAAGGCATTATCCAGTTGGATCTGCTGAAACTCCGTCGAAAGCCCCGCGGCAAAACGGAATTCTTCACTAAAGGCGAATCGAAAGGCAAAATTCAGCTGACCACGCAGGCGAGTGAGCTGAGCAGCCGTTTCCGTCCTCAATCCCAATCCCACACCCAAGGTATTGCCAACCGGACCGTTAAAAATAACGCCCAGGGTAGTAGGTGCATCGGGAAAGCCCGTCCATTGCGCTCTGGCATTGAATTGGATTTGATAGGAATCCTGAAAACCAGCAACGGCCGGGTTAATTAAAATAGGAGTAATATTGTAGTGAGAAAAGATAGCTTCATCCTGCGAATAGATCACACTTACAATGGCAACAAAAAATAGAGGTAAAATTATCTTTTTCATAAATAAATCGGTTATAAGGGTTCATGGAACTGGTTAAAAAATAGGGGCAGGCACATTTGCGACTGTGCCTACCTTATGAATTGCTTCTACTTATTCACGTAATACACTAATCGATCCTTTTATCTGCTGAAGGCCTCTGTTGCTTTCGTACTCAATGATATAATAGTAAGGCCCTTCCGGTAATTCTTCGCCGTTATTTGTCCGGCCATCCCAGGTATTGTCATAATTATCCGCTTCAAAAACCATCTGCCCCCAACGATTGAAGATTTTAACGTTGTTATTGGCAAAGTCTTCAATACAATTGATCACGAAGTTCTCGTTCAGCCCGTCTCCATCAGGAGTAATGACCACACTGGATTCAATACAAGGGAAGCGGCGATCCTTAACGGACAGCATAGCCGGCGTATTTTGGTTTGAGCAACCGTTAGCGTCGGTGACGATAACCATGTAATCGCCAGGACAGAGCCCTGTTTGAGTCTGCATGGAACCCAGTCCGGCGTTCCACTGGTAAGTATAAGGCCCGGTGCCGCCGGTAACGATAGCGGTTGCTTCTCCGTTACAGCCTTCATCGGCAGGTTTGGTTTCTACGTTGACCACCAGGGCCTCAGGCTCATTAATGGAATAGGAACCCGTCACTGGGCAGTTGTTCTCGTCGGTCACCGTAACACTGTACTCCCCTTTGGCGAGGAAGCTGACACGTGCTCCGGTGGCGCCGTTGCTCCAGTTATAGCTAAATGTACCTCCGCCGCCGGATGCGATAATGACCACCTCACCATCCCTTGCTCCGTTACAGCTGACGTCTCTGGTGGATGCATTGAGGTTGACACGCGGTGGAGCGGTAAGGGTAACCTCTCTGGTAATGGAACATCCGTTTTCATCGATGGCGGTCAGCTCGTAAATGCCAGGGCCGACGTTATTTAAAGCAGGAGACATGCTGATCATTTCATTATTTCTTACCCACTCATATTCATAATTACCAGAACCACTGACAGCGCTCGCGGCCACTCTTCCATCCCGTGCATCGGGGCAACTGACTGCAAAACCGTTAAAATCACTTAGAATATTGATCTCCACATCTAATGTAGAGCTGGCGAATACTTCTATTTGCTCCACCAATTGATTGCCTGATCTTTCCGTAACCGTAACGGAATACATGCCTGGGGAGAGATTTGCCGGATCTTCATTCTGGGAAATGGTCTGCCCGCTGGCATTTTTCCAGACAAAGCTATACGGCCCTTCCCCTCCATCTACTTCTAGGTTAATTTGCCCGTTGGAACTATCCTGGCAGTCTGCATTAGTAACAATAGCTTCCACTGAGAACATATTGATGGTTATGGGCGCCTCAGTGGTCACCGTACATCCATTCGCATCGATAACGGTAGGGGTGTATTCTCCTGCGCATAAATTAGCGATGCTCTGGCCGCTGTTGACCGGATCCCACTGCACGGTATAACCCGGTGTTCCCCCTTCCAGCCCGATTGTAATGCTACCAGTACAACCCACTGCTTCAGTATCATGCGTGATGTCTATATTGGAGATCTGAAGCGGATCAGGTTCTACAACGGTCACTCTTCCTTCAATACGCTCTCCGTTAGAATCTTCCACTACGTAGCCTAACTGTCCGGCGCCCAGATTACTTCTGATAACCAGGCCGTTGGTATTGGTTGTCATTTCACCGTCTGAAAAAGAAATCATGTATGGAGACAAACCTCCTGATATGGCCAGCGTAAGGGAGCCATCCTGCTCACCATGGCAGCTGATGTTATCAAATAAAGGCGTTAAGCTAAGAGGGGTTGGCTGATACACCATTTCAAAACACTGTTCCACCTGACAACCATTTTCATCAGTTATCGTGGCGCAATATTCCCCAACACCAATGTTATTCAATACCTGGCCGGACCTTCCATTATTCCAGCTGACGGTATAGCCTGGCTCACCACCGGTGATGATCAAATTGATGGTTCCATTCGTATTATCCGGATTTCCAGTAACCGGGATAATATTTCGATTAACCACGATTGCGCTAAAGGTCCCTACTTCAAAGGTTTCTTCTATGGAGATACCCCTGTTGTCTATTACTGTAACGGTATACGACCCTGCGGCCAATCCGCTGACGTCTCTGGTTGCAGCTCCGTTACTCCATTCAAAGGCATAAGGCTGTTCGCCACCTCTTAATGAGAGCACAATGCTGCCGGTGGCGTCACCGGCGCAGGTATTGGTAATCTCAGAAGAATTAATGGACAGTACGTTATAAATATTGAAGCACCGTTCTATACTACATCCTGCCTCAATATCATTTACCAATAAGCAATATTCTCCTGGAGTAGTGATGCCGACGACATCCTCAGCGGTAGAGGTGAAGCCGTTGGGCCCTGTCCAGGAAAAAGTAGTGTTGTTTGAAGCACCTGTAACGGTTACATCGATTCTTCCCGCATTTTGAGCACTGATATCCCTCAGTTGAACATCGCTCAGGCTGAGCGGACTAAGCGCCCCTACGGATATGTTGGTCAGGGTCTGACAGTTATTTTCATCGGTTACAGTGATCATATAGTTTCCGTTAGTCAGACCGGTTTGCTGAAGCTGATCATCGGTGAGATCACCAGGCCAGTCAATGCTGTAATCCGGCGTGCCTCCAGAGATATTTAATGTGATGCTTCCATCCGTATCGCCTTCACATTGGACGTTAGTGACACTGGAACTCACAGTCAGTTCCGAGGGTTCTTCCAGAATGATGACCTCGGAGACCAGGCTACAGCCACTTGCATCCGTAATGGTTACAGTATAACCGCTTCCGGCTGTCAGCCCTGTCTGGCTTGGACCGTCAGGCAACCCCTGGTTCCAGGTATAAGCCAATGTACCCGAACCGCCGCTGGCGCTGACGGTAATCGCCCCTGTAGCCTCTCCGAAGCAGGCTACGTCGGTCTGGTTGAGGTTGTCAATGACTATGGCGCTGGTAGGCCCTCCAACGTTAAACGACTGTGTTGCTGTCAATCCGGATTCGTTATCTGTCACCGTCACAGAATAAGTTCCTGCCGGAATATTGGAAAGGTCTTGAGTAGTAGCATTTTCAAAATTCCAGGAATAAGCATAATTACCGCTTCCTCCGCTGACTTCTATATCGATCGCTCCTCCAGGATTGTTATTGGGTCCACAGGTGGCGTCGGTAATATTTGCAGGAGAATCGATCACGGGAGGAGGAACAGCAGAAAAAGTGATGGTGCCTTCATTTCCCACAAAATCAACCATCTGTTCGGAGCCCCCTACACTTTTGGTTACCTCGATAGAGGTTGGCGTATCCGTAAAGGTGACCTTAGTGGAATCCGCATTTCCCAGGGCTGTAAAACAAAGACTAAATAAAACCTGTCCGTCTTCGATGGTTACTCCTGTTACTGCAGGATCAACCCAGGCCAGCGTGATCTTTCCAGCGGAAGGTGTGGCAAATTGCCCCTCATTCAATCCTGTAACCCCAAAATTGGTAACTTCGTTAAAGGTCAGTTGCGCCGGATCATAGTCGATGGTAAGCTGCACCCCTACCAGATCCGTAAAGTTCTCACTGGTCACATCCACGCAGAAGTTAGTTCCGGTTGCTGCCATCGCATCTGAAATACTCAGGATAAGAGCGTCTTCACTGATCACATTATCGTCAATGGTAACCACTCCTTTTCTGCTGGAAAATGGAACATTTTGTTCATTTCCATTCGTTACCTCTATACTGGTTGGAGTATTGGTGAAAGCTACTTCGGTTATTGTCCCGTTATCTCCTGTGGCAGTAAAACAGAGTTCAAAGATAGCCGTGCCGTTATCAAGCGTAACCGGATTAATGGCGGGTTCTAACCAGGCCAGGGTGATGATCCCGGGATCTGTGCCGTTAGGACCGGGCACACCAAATGCTCCTTCGGTAAGTCCGGATAAGTTGAAATTGCCGACAGACTGAAACTGCAGTTCATTTGGATCATAACTGATACTGAACTGCATACCGATAATATTACTAAAATCTCTTACGGTTACAGGTATACAAAAGTCATTGCCGCTTCTAACGCTCACATCCGCCAGAGAAAGCCTGAAGCCAGAACCCTCTCCGTCTCCAATGACCACGGTTGAGCTCTCTCCTGAAAAAGGTACATTCTCCTCATTCCCGTTAGCCACCTCAATGGCTGTAGGCGTATTGGAAAATGTAACGTCAGTCGTTTCACTATTGACTTTTGCAGAGAAACAAAGTTCGAAGATAACCGTGCCGTCTCCCAATGTTACCGGATTAATGGCAGGCTCTACCCAAGCCAGGGTAATGACGCCCGGGCTCGTTCCATCAGGCCCCGGTGTTCCGAAAGCCCCTGCCGTCAGTCCGGATAAATTGAAATTACCCACAGAAGTGAAGTCCAAAATATTGGGATCATAGCTAATACTAAACTGCATGCCAATGATGTTATCGAAATTTTGAACGGTCACTGGAATGCAAAAATCTCCATTTGCCGCAACATTCTGGTCCGTCAGCGTCAGTGTAAAATCAGTGGTTCCGCCGCCGTCACCACCACCGTCACCGCCGCCATCTCCGCCGCCGCCATCTCCGACGATTATCTCGCTGTTGCCCGGCGTAAACATTACGCTTTGTTCTGAAGAATTGGTTATTTCAATAGCGGTAGGTGTGTTGGAAAAGCTTATGCTTGAAGTGCTCGCCGCTTTAGCAGTAAAGCAAAGGTCGAATATCACCTCTCCATCGTTGAGCGTTACCGGGCTAATAAGGCTTGGTTCCACCCAGGCTAGAGTGATGACCCCCGGATTGGTGCCGTTAGCCGGAGTTCCAAAAATGCCCGCCGATAGTCCGGACAAATTAAAATTACCCACTGAGGAAAACTCCAGGGCGTTGGGATCGTAATTTATACTAAACTGCATGCCGATCAGATTCATAAAACCCTGAACACTGACGGACACACAAAATTCTTCTCCTGGTTGAACGGCCTTGCTTTCAATCATTAACTGCAAGCCTTCCATTTCCGCTTCAACCCCTTTTAATTCTTTATCATGAGCTCCCAATAAAATGGTGAAAAAGCTCATGACAAAGCTTAATATCAGTTTATTCATCGTATGTCGGAATTTGGGATGTTAAGTAAAAAAAATGACTATCCAATAACTTTTTATAGTGATCAATCTTATTTCTTTTTCCTTTATACGGGTTAATTCCTAATCAGATACAATTTTAAAGCACATTAGCAAAAAATTATAGACTTTTTCCCTGACCATGCAACGGCGGAAAATAGCGCCGCCAAAGCCTTTCTTCAGAGTAAGCGTCGACCGATCTTAACGTACTCAACCGATAAAAAATATGGCTACTAAGAAAACTGCTATCGAAAAGTAAATTGGAATGCCTGACAATATGGGGAGCGTACAATGAGGAGATAAAAAACAAAAAACCTATCACACAAGGAAGTGGATGGACAGTATACAATAAAGTCAACAATAGGAATAGTATTCCTAATTTCTCTTTCATATCATGGGATTATACGCTCAAGTGTATATGTTCAAGTTCCGGAATAACCGGTAAAATATTTTGACGACCCGAAGGTATAATTTTTTTTTATTGCGTATAAATCTAACTACGCTAACTTTAAAAAAAAGAGAGTAGCCCCCACATGGGGACTACTCTCTATGTTGACCTAGATCTTAGTTGATCTTGATCATTTTCTTAGTAGCAGTGAAGTCACCAGACTCCAGAGTG
>CAZJQS010000005.1:0-136511 GCA_964548175.1 uncultured Saprospiraceae bacterium | reverse complement strand
ACAAAACCGGTTACAATAGCCGCAATTACACTTGCAATGGTGGATAAAGCATATAGATCCCCTGCCGTGCGCCCTACTTCCCCCATATTGGAAGCCCTTAGTTTGATAGCATAAGGGCTAACCATACCCAATAGCGTCAGGGGAGGCGTAAAGAGTATAAAAGCGGCTGTCAGCACAGCCAATCTTAAGCCTAATGGCTCTGCAAGATTTAATAATGGCCTCTTAAGGATAGGCAAAAATAACAACCACAGGCCTGCACCTATCAACAAATAACACAAGCGCTCTATCTTGGGTCCTTTATCTGCCCAGCGCCCACCAATGAGATAACCAATACTTAAAGCAATTAAAGTAACCGAAATAAGAGCAGACCAAAGAAATAAATTAACCCCATAGAACGGTCCCAGAATGCGAGTTCCCAATATTTCTACAGCTAATACCGAAGAACCAGCTATAAATACCACTAAATACAGATACCAAAATTTTTTCATACTTATCCAAATAAATGGGAGATTTCAGGAAAATGACTGTTAAGTTTTACATAATATAAAAAATATTGAAATCTAATGGCCATTAAACCAATTTAAATAGAAACTGCAGACAAAATACGCTATTGGCAACCTTATTATTAATATAAAGAACCTTTCAGAAGAAAATATAATAGCTCATCTCACGGATGTGCCGCCACCCACACTTCACCATCCTCAAATATCTCCTTTTTCCAAATGGGCACCGTTTCTTTCAGGGTGTCGATTCCATACTGACAAGCTTCAAAGGCCGCCTTCCGGTGAGGGGTCGCCACGGCAATGACCACAGCGATCTCACCGATCTGCAAGGTCCCCACCCGGTGATGGATGGCCATTTTCTCCACCGGCCATTTTTTGGCGGCCTGCTCGGCTATCCTGCGCATCTCGGAGATGGCCATGGGAGCATAGGCTTCAAAGTCCAGGCGGACGACTTCCTTACCTTTAGTTTGATTGCGAACCGTGCCGATGAAAATGGAAATACCGCCGGCATTATCGTTGCTGACAAAATCGATGCAGGTTTGGGGAGAGAGCGGGGTGTCCAGTAACTGTATGTCGATCATGGCGTTCATTTTTTGAGTCTTAAATATAACAATCCAAAGTAAATTTGTTAAATGCAAATTGGCCTTGATGTTGCAGATGGTGTCTATTTAGCTCATGATCTTGCCCAGGTGCAATATCCTACCGCCTGTCTGATTCACCGGACTAACGCTCTTTCCGATCACGATACCGTCTTCGGGTGAATAATATTCTTCGGTGATATCGCCAAATACATTTCGGAGGATACCGATCATTTGTCCCTTTTTGACCTTATCTGTAATGCCCGGTAATACGGTCAGCAAGCCTCCAGAGGAGGTATAGAGCCAGTAGGAATCCGAGCAAATGACGGGTGGGGTTGCGGGTTCTTCGATCTCTTCATCTGTCATGCCCAGATAAGCCAGCAGATTGTGGATACCTGTCAGGCTGGAGCGGATCATTCCTTTTTGAAAGAGATTAGGATTACCCACTTCAAGGGTAATGGCATGGATGCCCAATTCGGCCGCCGCTCCCCGCAGAGTGCCGTCGGAAGGCGGGTTATCGACGATGATTTGTCCGTTCTGCAGCAACGCCATTTTTTTGGACTGCTCGTTGTTCATATCGGCGCGAATGTAGTAGGAGTTGATCCGGCCGAAACTGGCGGTATGGAGGTCAAGCAGGTAATCAAAATGGCACACCAGGCGGTTGACGATGCGAAAAGCATATACCTGGCTGACGTTGCCGTTATCTTTGCCCGGCATGATGTGATTCAGGTCAACTCCGTCGATGAACCTTCTTTTTCTTCGAAAAAAGGAAGGCACGTTGACGACCGGAACGCCGATGATAGTTCCCTTCAACTTTCGGGGATCGATTTCGGAAAAGAGGCGCTGGATCACGGGAATGCCGTTGAGTTCATTTCCATGGACGGCGGCGGTGAGCCCTACAACAGGGCCCGCTTCCTTACCCTTAGCCACGATCACCGGAACATACACTGGGGCGCCGAGTCCGTCATTGACCAGGTGTAGCCAATATTTATTGATCTCTGCCTCAGGCAGATAATCCGGTTTGAGTTGTTCTACAATATTGTGTTCAGTGCCTACTAACCATGGCTGTTGCATTTATAATTTTTTTTGCATGCGCCCAAAACAATTTGGCGACTTTTGGCATTATGTGGGGCCCTGATTGCTCGCTGATCTGCTTCAGACCTCCGATGCTGTTGGTGTTAATTTCGGATAAAATCCGCTTTCCGTTATCATCGACCAGAGTATCGAATCCGAACATGAACACACCTTTTTTCAGGAGTGCCTTACTAAGCTGATCTGCGATCAGTCTTTCTTCCCGGGTAATTCGCGTTCTGCCGGATTGCCCTCCCTGAGCGCCGTTACAAAGCCAGTTGCCTTTGGCGGGTTTGCGCAATGAGGCGCCGATAACAGTATCATTGCAAACAATGATGCGTTTGTCTCCCCGGTTGACCTTTTTCAGGTACTTCATTGCCAATACCGGCCGGCCGGCCTGTTCAAATTCCTGAGCGAACTCATCGAAGGTAATCAGCTCATTGCCTTTCCATATTTTTTTTCCATTCAGTTTGATGATGCCTTTTCCGCCGTAGTTGTTCAGCGGTTTCAGGACGATCGGGAAATGAGCTGCGAACTGCTCTACTTCCGCTACCGTTTGGCAATATTTCATGGGCGGGCAGAGTTCCTGATGCTGAAGCAGGTACTGCTTACTTCCCGTTTCCAGGATGCCGTGGGGATTGTTGATGATCCGTTCTGCGGGAAAGACGGTCGTCAGGAAATCGAAAAACAACTGATCCGCGGGCGGTGGCATACGGAGCAGGATCAGGTCGTACTCCATAATTTCCACCCAGCGCGACTGCTGCAGGTAGTATTCCCCTTCGATGGAAAACTCGAAGGAAGGAAGGACAGGAGCAGCCATAAGCCGGCTTTCCAGATGAAAATCAAAAAAAAGTTTATTCGCTGACAGGCCAGCGCTGGCCACATCAATTTGGCTACTCGCATCATGCCTGGCAAGAGCGGTAAGCAACGCATAGATCGAATTTCTGGAAGTATGCGTTTTGTGATTGGTAAGCACCAATAGCTTTAATCCTTTCATAAGGTTTTTAATGAAGCGGCTGTCTCTAAAGCACCCTGCTTACTCACCAACGCCGGAAACTTTGGCGAAGAGCGCAATCGAAACCTCTGTCGTTGAACCGAGGTCATTGGAGACAGCCTCCTCAGAAGTGTCGCTAAGCGACGATTTCATCCACTAGAACAGGATCGTCGTTCAATCTCGAAAAGGTCCGGAGCTTGAAATTACCCTTCTTTCCGATCAGATGGGTCGACAATTGATCGATAGCTACCATAGACAAAACGGTCTGGATATATGCTTCGATCAGGTCATCGAGGCCGACGCCCAGTTTGTTAAAATCTCTGCGATCCATGAGCAGCAGCCGGTTGGTGTCGCTGTCCCATTGCCCTTCGCCAAGTTTAATGGACAGGTTGGTGCCCAGCATTTGCCAGGAATCGGCGCCCTGCTGGATATAATCTTCCAGCGGAGCTTTAGCTCTACGTGCGTAAATACACAATGGTTGAATCCCATTTGCTGTATGGCTGACCATCATCCGGATATCGGCCACATAGGTCTTACCCTTGGTGTTGGGTATGGTCCCCACGTGGTAAAGTTTACCCTGGGAGCTGGTCGAGCTCCAGTTGATGTTACCTATCAGGCTCTGAACGATAAAGCGATCGTAGGCAAAATCTAACTGCATAAAATCATCCAGTTCTTCCTCAGAAATAATAGTGAACACTCCTTGTCCGGCGTTGCTGTAAGGCACTTTAACGACGGCCTGCCCGCCGAGTTTTTCCACCCACATGGGAATTTCACTTTTTTTGACATCGCGGATGGTTTCGGGAATGTTTATCTTCAGGCCATGCTGTTCCTCCACTTCGTTGAACAGATGGTAAGCTTTGGCCGCCATCATTTTGTTGCGTCCGCCGGCCAGACAAGCTACCACGGGGTTGAATATTCGCGTTTTGGTATTGACCGGCAGTCGGTTCCAGGGCTTTTGAGTGAGGTAGCGAAAAGCGGCTCTCACGGGTTCCCAGGCGCCGGAACGGGGATTTTTCACTTCAATGATGCCGTCCACGATACGAAGGTTTTCCGTCTTCTTGTTGTCATACCATTCTACCAGCAACACCTCTTCTTTGAATACATCGGCGATGGCTGCAGCATAGCCGGAAGACTCCATGGGGTTTTTGTCGTAAATAACGGCCAGGCGGCCTTTAATGCCGCCCCTTTTTTTGACGAAGGGCAGAAAGCTTCTTTCGATCAGCCACTTGTAACTGCCCTGCTCGAGGTTGTCATCCAGCAAAGGCATGGACTTTTGCCCTGAGGGGCAAGAGTTGTTCTCAATAACGACCATCTGACGTTTGCCGTTAGCGGAAGTCACGTTCAGAAGATCGGCTCCACACCACATGAAGTTTTTACAGGGGTGTTGAAGAACGGCCCTCAGGTGATCCGCCTTTACCTTGGGATGCAAATGGCAATACCTGCTGATGATCCGCTCCTGCCCCATGTTGAAGAAAAAATTCACCATGGGATGAATGGTAGCGTTCAGTGCTCGGGGATACCAATGCTGATGAGGCTCAAAAGAGCCAGGTACGATGGTTTTTACTGTGTTTACCGGTTTAACTGCTGTTGTTAGCATTATTACATTATTTTTTTCGCGGCTAAGAAATAAGGGGAATCTGAATTAAATCTGAATAATCCGTCCTCTTATCAAATTATTAAAAATTTATTTCCTTTGCAAGGGCAGATGCAGTGTAACAAAAGTTATTCTCTGTATGTTACAGCCTAATGATATTTTATAATTAAATTTATTTGGCCGGGGTGTAAAAAGTAAGCTCCGCCTCCCGCCTGACGACCGGCAGGTTCGCTCGGCTTAAATGATTCTATTTTTTGAGTGTTTTGCCGAGGAAAATCAAAGATTTTCCTCGGCAAAACACTCAAAAAAGAATTTTATTAGCTTCGCAAAAGAGTACGAAGACTTTTTACATCCGGCCAAATAAAAAAAGACAGTCAACTTTTATGGAGTTGACCGTCAGAAAATCCAGTCAAACTGGTTTTGCAGTAATTCTTTTAACCGGAAAGGTGTCAGACTCTGGAGGCTCTGACACCTTCAATTTTATCCCTGGCGTGTTTCAGGCTGATCACAGAACGATAGCTTTGGTGAGCGCCGTCCAGAAACTGCTGCAACTCTTCAAGCACTTCCGTTTCCAGGATGGGCCAGAGCGGCTGTTCAACCGTTGATATAAGCGGTAATAATTTTTTGATCTCTGTATCCCATTTCCGATAGTAATGGTCGAGGTCAGCAGCCGTGACCATTCCCCGACACTTGGGATCGCTGCAATTGAGCGGCATGTCGTATTCGAGGTTAAAAAGGCCGTAATCATCAGTAATCTCCTCCCCCGGGTATATGTCTCTTCTCGCAATTTCAAAACCATAGCCGGTACTGATGGTATTACTGAAGCAGCAGTGGTTGACGTACTTGGAAGTGTCCCAACTTACAATTCTTACTCCCTTAGCATCTATGTAAGAATACTTTTCGATGACTTCCTGTATGGTAGGATGTAAGGCGCGATATTGTTCAGGCGTCACTTCAGCCTCAAACATATCTTTAGCGTAAACAATGGTCCCTTTGGGAATAAATGCCGTTGCAAAAACACCGAACCCCATGGTATCGTTGATGTGTTTTATGCAAGTCTGCGGATGGATCATATGGTTCTGTTAAATAAAAGAGCATTAAAAAATAAGTACATCAGAGGTTTTCAGCCAGCCGGTAAGGCTGAACCGCTCTTTTTTCACCGGTAGTACGGCATGCTCCAGCAATTCGGACCGCATACAGACCATGCGGCCACCCTTCGGAAGAATGTCCTTTTCCCCTTCAGGTAAAAAGAGGCGAAGTTCGCCTCCCCATTCGGGCTCCCAAACCGGATTCAGGTAAGTGATGACGGATATTTTCCGGGCATCGGAATCTTTAAAAACATCTAAATGCCGCTTGTATTCTTTACCCGGAGGATAAATGGCGAAATGAAATTCGCTGGACTTCAGGCCCAGGAAGCAGGTATGGTTAAGGTATTGGATCAGGCGGTCAATGTCCGCCCAGAAATTTTGAATGAGTGGTTCGTTCGTTTCCGAGGAAAGCCAATAGATTTGGTCTCCGCGCAAGTTTTCCTTTTTCTGGTAATTGTCCCCTCTTCCTACTCCCGCCCTCCTGAACATGCCGGCTTCGTAATAGTCTTTAGCCAGCTGATAAAAAACGGCAATTTGTTCCTTTGACATGAAGTCGTCTACGGCTGCGTAGGACTGATCGGCCAGCTGCCCTGCAATGAGTTCCCAGTTTAGGACAGAGAACTGTTGGTTCTTGATCATTGTGATTGTTTTTTGTAGTCCTCCTCCTGCCAGTCGATGGTCTCTTCCAGCCAGTTCCGGGGATGCTGTCTTTTCATTTTTTCCCGGCGTTTGGGCTTTTTCAATTCAAAAGCATCATCAGATTGGAATTCCTTTTTTCCTTTTTTACCTTGCTTTTTTTTCATGATGGCGATCAATCAATTTTTGTTAAAGCCTGTTCAAAAAATAGTTTTAACGACAAAAAAAACAGCCAATTCTGAATAAATTTTGAATATTTTTCCAATTTGGCTTCCCAATTATCAGGCAAAAAAAAGCACTGAAAATGAAACTACTGATCATCGAAGATGAACCGGATCTGACGAAGCTGATGCTGAAGTATCTCAAGCGGGAAGGTTATCAGTGCGAGGTGGCGGCTTCTTTCAAAGAAGGGATGAAAAAGCTGATCAGCCATGAATACGATTGCATCATCGTTGATTTAAATTTGCCCGGAGGGGACGGCCTGGAGTTGGTTCGCTCTGTTCGCAGGGAGGACAATCAGACAGGGATCGTGATCATTTCCGCCAGGAATAGTATAGGAGACCGGATCTCGGGCCTGGAGGACGGAGCGGATGACTATCTGACCAAGCCTTTCCATCTCCCGGAGCTCAACGCTCGTATTAAAGCAGTGATGCGACGCAAAACCAACCAGTACAGTCAGGAGCTGAATTTCGGGAATCTGGTGATTCGCCTGGATGAACGCAATGTTTACGCAAATGGCGTTCTCGTCAAACTAACTAAAAAGGAATTCGACATTCTCGTCTACCTGGCGCGCAATAAAAACAGGGTCGTCACCAAAGACAGCATAGCGGAATATTTATGGGGTGACTACATGGAGGACGCGGCTTCCTTTGATTTCATCTATGCTCATGTTAAGAACCTGAGGCGAAAGCTGCAGGAAGCAGAATGCGGTGACTATTTGAAAACCATTTACGGAATTGGATATAAATTTATAGCTTGATGAAACAACTGACCAGACTCTTTCTGTGGCTGCTCTTTCTTTTTTCTCTTCTTGCCCTGCTGGCGCGATGGGGAATGCCCGGTCTATGGGATCAGGAAAGCTGGGAATGGACGGTTACCATCTTTTTGACGGTGCTGATGCTGCTCTCGGGCCTGGTTTTATCACTTTCCTATTTCTTTCCCGAGGCTTCGAAAAAAGAAGTCAAATCCATGCTGGATCAAATAGCCAGGTTCGATATCAAACACCAGGCTGCTTTGTCCTTCTCTCCATCTAGGGATCCTAAGATCCGGGCATTACAGGATTATTTGAGCACCCTGACCAGGCAGCTAAAAAAACAATATTCCGCCAGTGAGCAGTTCACACAAAACGCTTCTCACGAGCTTCAAACGCCGCTTGCAGTCATTAAAGGGAATATTGACATGCTGCTGCAATCGCCCAGGCTGGGAGAAAAAGACATTGAACACCTGGGCGTCATCCTTCAAAACACCAATAAGTTGTCCAAACTTACCGGTGCGCTGGTGCTGTTATCGAAGATTGAAAACCGCCCCTTCCCTGACGAAAGGGAAGTCAACCTGAACAAGCTGACTGAAGAGATATTGTACAACTTTAAGGACCTGATGGAGATGCAGGAACTCAAGGTCAGCATTCAGAAAAATGGCCGGCTTCTCTTTTTTATGAGCCAAAGCATAGCTGAAATACTGCTGGCTAACCTTATCCAAAACGCCATCCGGCACAATGTCGAAAGGGGAAACATTCAGATCAGCATCGCCCCTGAATACTGGCGGATAAGCAATACAGGCATGCCTCTGGATGTGCCCCCTTCACAACTCTTTAACCGCTTCGAACGTCGATCAGAAGCCGTCGAAGGGTTGGGACTCGGGCTCAATATCGTCCAGAGTATTTGCGATCGCTACCAGATCAGGATCAACTATTGGGTTGAAAATGATCAGCATATCGTTCGTTTGGATTTTCCTGCCGCTTAGCAAATATTCAGTATTTCTTCAGAATTCGAATTTTAATTGCCCCAAAAAAAGAAATGCCAATAATCAGTCCATTTAAGCGGCGTTATTACAACGAGGCAGAGGAAGAACCTTTTAGCGGAGAGGACATGCTCCCTTTTATTGCCAATCTTTATCAAGAGTCTTCCGAACAAGAACAGAAGCAGGAGAGTTCCACAATAGAAAAAAGCAAAGAGGCAGTAGACAAAAAAGTTGAAAGATATTTTTTGCAAAGGGTTGTGAAAAAAGTATTTAAACTTTAATTTGCCAACCGATAATTTCCATGAACTATTGTCCTGATTTTCAGACATAAAACTTGTATTTAATCTAAACCAACTAAAGATGACCAAATCAGTGGTTCGTTATTCTGACGAAGACTTACAAGAATTCAAAGCCCTAATCGATAAGAAACTGGAACGTGCAAAGGAACAACTGGAAAGCCTCCAGGAGCAAATCCTGGAAATCACTGAAAACACCAGTGACGAACATGGAGGCGACTGGGTGGACGACAGCAGCACTTCCAGTGATATTGAGATGCTTAACCGAATGGCCATCCGCCAACGACAATACATCCGCGATCTCGAGAATGCGCTGCTCCGCATTCGCAATAAAACCTACGGCATCTGTTCCGCCACCGGCGAATTGATCGACAAAAGAAGGCTAATGGCTGTGCCTACCACCACCAAGCGGTTGGAAGCCAAGCTGGGGCAAGTCCAGCCCGCCCCTCCCGTCCCTCGAGAAGAAGAAGAGGATGAAGACGAGGAAAAATCCAAGGCCAAAAAGAAAGATAAACAGCCGACCAAGAAAATCATCACCCGCGTCATCAAAAAATCCGGCTCCGCTCCTAAAAAACCGGTTCCCGTAATCGACGATGAAGAGGAGGACGATTTCAACGATGATGTTTCTTTTCTCGACGATGATGATGATGAACTGATCAGAAATTCAATGGATGATTTTGAAGAGCTGCCAGATGAAGAGGATATTCCAGACGAAGAAAGCATGTCCGAAGAAGACGATTATGAAGAGGAGGACAAAGGTTGATCCTCGGCAATTTAGTTAAGCAAAAAAAACAAAAAGCCGCCCTAAGAGTCTGAGTACTCTTAGGGCGGCTTTTTGTTTACCTAAATTTAAACCGGCTCATTTCCCTTCCATTGAACCTTTTTTTTATTTTAGCTGTTGAATATTTTGGACAGAAACTATTCCTGATTTTTAGTTCTCTTTCAGAAGTCTGAATCCTTCGATTATCATCTGGTTTCAGACCCCAATCTCATTATTTATCAAGAAAGGGAACCTTTATCGTAAACAAATATTCGTCTGCGACTGCTTTTAAGCCATTGCCTGAACCTGGCCGGGGCGTGTTATCTGCCGGAATATTCAACAGGTCTCAACCTATGGATGCTAATCAAAAGATACCTGCATAGCCACTGTTTTTCACAGTTATTACTTTCAGCAGAAATCTTTTATCCTGCCCTGGAAGCCAAAATGAAAATCCCAGAGGAATGCGATAAATAAAGCCCGTGTTCTATCCATCAATAACATCCTATTTACACTTTAAATATTTTCTATATGGAAAAATATCAGTCTTTTACCTTGCGCAACTTTCGACAGATACCGCAAATCGAACAACATTTATCAGAAGAAGAGAAATTTGACATTGAAGTCGTAGGTAATGTATTACCCTTTAAAGCCAACAACTACGTCACCGAACAGCTTATCAACTGGGACGACTACCGGCGTGATCCCATCTATGTATTGACCTTTCCTCAAAAAGACATGCTGCAGCCGGAGCACTATGCAGAAATGGCAAAGGCTATTCGGGGAGGCGCCAAAAAAGCAGAGCTCAAACTGATCGCCAATAAAATACGGCTGGAACTCAATCCTCATCCGGCCGGACAGATGCAACAAAATGTTCCTCAGATCGAGGGGGTCAAGCTGACCGGGGTGCAGCATAAGTATCGCGAGACCATGCTGTTCTTTCCTTCTCAGGGCCAAACCTGCCATGCTTACTGCACGTTCTGCTTCCGCTGGCCCCAGTTTGTGGGTATGAACGAGCTAAAATTCGCTATGCGGGATACCGAGCTGATCGTCAAATACCTGAGAGCCCATCCAAGGGTGACCGATATCCTGTTTACCGGCGGTGATCCACTGATCATGAAGACCAAGATCATCCGCAACTATGTGGAAGCGCTTATCGACGCCAAGCTTCCTAACCTGAAAACCATCCGTTTTGGCTCAAAAGCTTTGGGATATTGGCCCCAGCGCTTCACTACAGATGCCGATGCCGATGACTTACTACGCGTATTTGAGAAAGCTCAGAAAGCAGGCATTCACATTGCCTATATGGCGCACTTTAATCATTATGCAGAACTTCGCACTGATGAGGTGAAGACTGCCACCGACCGTATCCTCAACACCGGAGCAGTGATCCGCACCCAATCGCCGGTGATGCGAAACATCAACGACAGCGCCGATTGCTGGGCGACCATGTGGAAAGAACAGGCCGCAATAGGTTGTGTACCTTACTACATGTTCGTTGCCAGAGACACAGGTGCTCAGGATTACTTCGCAGTGCCGCTGGAACGGGCATGGCGGATCTTCCGCGGCGCTTATCAGCAGGTTAGCGGCATCGCTCGAACGGTAAGGGGCCCGAGTATGTCCGCCGGCCCGGGAAAAGTGCAGATCCTCGGCGTTTCCGAAATCAAGGGCGAAAAGGTTTTTGCCCTTCAATTCCTGCAAGGCAGAAATCCCGACTGGGTCTGCCGTCCTTTCTTTGCCGGCTACGACCCGGAAGCCATCTGGCTGGATGACCTGTATCCTGCATTCGGAGAAAAGCAGTTTTTCTTTGAAAAGGAATATCCTCTGCACAGAAAGACCGTCGCTCATTTGAATGGCGATGTCATGGAAGAGGTAAGCCTGTAATTGGCATCTTCCCTGGTTGGGGATCATATCTATAGATCCCGACAGGGATTCCACATGATCGCCCGTTGATTATTTGGACCCCCTGTCGGGGTGCTTGTTGTTGAAATAATTTACCTTATGCAAAAGCATGACCCTGCCCTGCGTAAAGTCAGTTACTTAACTGACAACAAAAACTATAGTTAAAGATAATTTGCTGCCCCCAGGGGCGGCAAATTATCTTTAACTATAGTTTTTGTGTAAGCACTTAAGTATTTGACAACAATATTTTTTTCCCTATATTTGCATTCCTTTTGCTTATAATCTATTCATTGTTCAATCAATTTTTAACTCGATGATTATTATTGATGTAAAAGATGGTGAAAACATAGATAAGGCGCTGAAGCGGTACAAGAGGAAATTCCAGAATACCGGGATCATCAAAGAATTGCGCAAGCGCAAAGAATTCACTAAACCTTCTGTTAAACGCCGCAATGAAATTCTGAAAGCGGTGTACAAGGAGAAGATCAGAAGTTCTCAAGAGGGCTAAAATGGCTAAAAAGCAAAATATCCGTGTAGACCTCAATCTGAACATTCGAGGATTGAAGAAATCGGCCACCCTGGCCATTAACGAGAAATCTAAAGAGCTGGTTGCCCAGGGCCAAAAGGTACACAAACTTGGCTTTGGGCAATCTCCCTTCCCGGTACCGGCGCCCGTAGTGGAAAGCCTTAAAGCACACGCACAGGAAAAAGACTACCTGGCCGTCAAAGGACTGCTCCCTTTAAGGGAATCCATAGCCGGCTATTACCAGAGAAAGCAGGGCGTTGCCTGTACAGCTGATCAGATCCTTGTGGGCCCAGGCTCGAAAGAACTGCTGTTTTTGTTGCAACTGGTTTATTACGGCGATCTGGTTATTCCTACGCCTTCATGGGTATCCTACTCCCCCCAGGCCCTTATAGTAGGCCGACGGGTAAACTGGGTGCGCACCCATCAGGAAAATGACTGGCGACTGACAGCCGAGGAACTGGAGTCCATTTGCGAGCACGACCCGGAAAGACCCCGAATCGTAATCCTCAACTATCCGGCTAATCCGACCGGAGCAACCTACACCGTAGAAAAGCTGAAAAAGATCGCCGAAGTGGCGCGCAAGTATAAGGTCATCCTGCTCTCGGATGAGATCTATGGAGAACTGAATCACTCCGGTCAGCATGTTTCCATCGCTCGTTTCTATCCGGAAGGGACCATCATCAGCAGCGGCCTATCCAAATGGTGCGGCGCAGGTGGCTGGCGTCTCGGCTTCTTCATTTTTCCGGAAGGACTTAACTGGCTCCTAGATGCTATGGCCATAGTAGCCAGTGAAACCTTTACCTCTACTTCCGCCCCAATCCAATACGCCGCTGTCGCCGCTTTCGAAGAAAACCCCGAGATCGACCAATACCTCAGGGACGCCCAACGCATACTGCGACTCATCGGCAGAACCGTCTTTACCAAACTTGATGATAACAAGATCTTTTGCCCCAAACCACAAGGGGGCTTTTATCTCTTTCCTCACTTTTCCTGGTACAAGGAAAAGCTAATGGCCCGCGGGCTGATCGACAGCAGCAAACTCTGTGATCGACTCCTGGAAGAAACGGGCGTAGCTCTATTGCCTAGTTTCGATTTCGGCCGCCCTTCCGAAGAATTAACCGCCCGGTTGTCCTATGTCGACTTCGACGGCGCCAAAGCCCTGGAACTGGCCAAAACCACATACCGGGATAAGGCTCTGGATCAAAAGTTTTTAAACGAATGTTGCAGCGATTTACTGGAAGCAATAGATAAGATCATTGATTGGGTGCAGGCCTAAGGGCAATTCCCAAACACGCTCTGGTTTTTTGTAGCTTCTTTCCTGTAAAATGCTTATTTTAAGTTGTCAAACCAGCTTAAAATGCAATGATTAACAACATCATAGAAATACTAAGCCAGTATCCCCACTTCGTACTCTGGAGCTTCGTTCCTGTTGTTCTTGTCCTGAGTCTCCTCTACCGCAAAAACTCCTTTGATCTGAAGTTCAAATCCTCCAGCTATGTGATCAACTATTTTTTCCTGGGCATGGTATTGATCTTCGGACTTTTGGTTATGGGCCTAAGCTATCAGGCGCTGCTCCTTTCAGGCGCCAGGCTCCTCCCCTCTCTTATCATTTTTCACACTCTGGCTACCCTGTGTGGCACGAGCGGAATCGTTTATTTTTTCACTGTTGCCGGTACGCCTCATACCCTGGAAATGCTGAGACAGCGATCGGAAGAACGGTATTATCAAAAAGTGGAGGGTATTAAGTCCGGTTTGATCTTGTTTGTGCTGATTTTTATGGCGGGCCAGTTGATGTTCTCAATCAATATGATCATAGGAATAGTGTCGCAAGGGTTTGCTTAAAAAGCTGATTTACTCCTTCGCCGCCAGTAAGCCTGCGAAATATCTTTTGATAAAGCCTGCTTACGTGTGAGGTTCATCAAATAATTATTCATGGAAAAAGCTAAATACAGTGCCTTCGACCTCTTCGGGTACGCCCTGCCGGGTATTTTCCTCATCCTGGTCTGTTTCGTTCTATTCAATGAAAAAATTGAGCGGCTCAGCGACATTACAGAGGCGGTGAGTCGGTTCAATTTGAACCAGGCCATTTTGCTGTTGATCTTCGGATACATTATCGGATTCACCTTTTACCGCCTGGGCGTGAGTTTGCGCAGGCTTTTTGAAAAAAGATTCTGGAAGGATAGGGACAGATACAGCTACCTGGATATACCTCAGACGGAACGCCTGATCCTGGTGAGAGAAAACACTCCGGAAAACTACCGGTATATACAAACCTGGTTCTTGATCTCCGGCATGTCCGCCAATCTTGCTTTGGGGTCAGTAGCGCTGATGATCACTGCCATAGTCAAATTAATTCAGTTCGGAGGAAATTTTGCCATAGAGTGGAGCGGAATGATCATCTTAGGGTTGTTAATGAGCTATTTTCTCATCGAAAAGTCTAATGTATACGCCAAATGGGCGAGCAGGGAATTGAATCAATCGATCATTACTTTCGGATTAGCAGATCATGAAAAACAGGAATCATCCCTATTCTAGCTAAAAGGTCCTATAAGCGGATGCCAACTCAATTTCATTTATAAGATGCTAGCTTGTCCATGGCTGGAAAAGATACTTTTTCATACGCCCGGGGCGGATGAAAGATAAAGATACTGACGATCCCTTGATCTAGAATTGGAATCTTTTTTTCATTTTTGCAAGATAAATCGTCAGCATCCTGAGTCCGCCTATGGCGGCGGAAATAGCATCTCTTTTTCATTTATATTAACCTCTTTTGGTTAATTACAAAACTAAAGGGCAGATAGGACAGCATCCGTTTATGGGAAATAAAAACTTCAACTATTTTATCCGATTTAGCGGATGGCCCATGTTTTTTATTCCTTATCCGGCTGCGGCGTCATTCTCAGGTAAGGCTTTACTTCTTCGAAGCCTTTTGGGAATTTGGCCCTGGCATCTTCGCTGGAGATGGAAGGAGAGATGACCACATCCTCACCCTCTTTCCAGTCGGCAGGAGTAGCTACGCTGTAGTTCGCCGTTAGCTGGAGGCTATCGATCACGCGAAGCAGCTCCAGGAAATTACGTCCGGTTGAAGGAGGATAAGTCAGGGTCAGTTTGATCTTTTTATCAGGTCCGATGATGAAAACGGTCCTTACAGTATTTTTGTCGTCTGCATTCGGGTGGATCATATCATACAGGGTAGCTACTGTGCGATTCTCATCCGCGATGATGGGAAAGTTCATTTTGACGTTCTGCGTTTCTTCGATGTCTTTGATCCACTCTCGGTGGGAATCCACCGGATCGACGCTAACTGCCATTACCTTCACGCCACGCTTTTGGAATTCGCCTTTCAGGGCGGCGGTACGTCCTAATTCGGTAGTACACACTGGTGTAAAATCGGCAGGATGGCTAAACAACATGCCCCAGCTATCGCCGAGCCACTCGTGGAAATGGATGGTTCCCTCCGTGGTTTCAGCGGTAAAATCGGGTGCAATGTCTCCTAATCTAAGACTCATGTTTTGGATAATTTTTGGGTTTTGAAATTTATTTTCTGAAAATATAAAGATATAACTAAAAAGTAATAAAGTACATTCCCACAAACGAATACTAAAATAATGAAAGTCATTTCTAGGTCATTCCTGTTGCTGCGCGGCATAAAGGAATATACCCAGGCTGACTGAGACGTTCAGGCAGTCCGTGTGCCCTTTTGACGGAAGGTGAAGGATATGATCGCATAGCAGAACAACCTCATCAGGCAAGCCTTCTTTTTCACTACCCATGATCAGAAGATCCTTCTTTTCAAACAGAAATGATCCAAGCAATTGAGCCTCGGGCTGGATACAGGTTGCTATTTTTCTGCCCGGATAGAGCTCCAGAAAGGACCTCAGATCAATCACTTTTTCTACTTTGATGTATTCGATGGCCCCGGCTGTCCAGACTCTGGCCATGTGATTCATATCCGCCCTTGTAGCTTTATTTTTAGGGGGTTCCAGCAGCTCGTTCTTATCGTAGACGAAGATTTTTTCAAACCCAAAAAACTCAGCTGTACGGATCATATTGGACAGGTTGGGTCTATACTCCGGTGCATACAAAAGAATGTTCATAAGAGAGGATTACTTTAACTACCAGACATTGCGAAAGATCCAAAACAGCACAATGATCGCGAAAAAAGTCCATATTACCGGGCTACTGGTCAGAAAATCAGAACCCTTTTTTCCAAATAGATGAAAGTTAGCGTATTCCGCCAGGCCGGCTACGATCAGGTAGGGAAGAAAAAAGAGCAGCAGTGGATTGTTTTTCCAGGCCCGCCCTACATCACCATTGAGTAAGGCGTGTACCGCCCGCTGAGAGCCGCAGCCCGGGCATTGAATGCCGCTGCCCGCATACAGCGGACAGGGTGGAAAAATCGACCCCTCCTCGGCAGGGTCATAAGACTGGTATAGCCAGGCCAGACCTGCCAGTAGAAATACGAATCCCAATTTGAACATCCTTCTTTTCATGCTGCCTCCTGTTGAAAAGTTAGTTGAGCGCTAATAGGACTCCTATCAACCCTCAACTAAAATCAATAATCCATTGAATCCATTTCATTCATCACTCCCATCATGGTAAGGCCGAACCATGCAAAATAGAGCAGCATGACGACGACCCCGGCGATCAGCCCGATGATCGTC
The DNA here is from genome assembly GCA_964548175.1 of uncultured Saprospiraceae bacterium. Lineage (GTDB taxonomy): Bacteria > Bacteroidota > Bacteroidia > Chitinophagales > Saprospiraceae > JANQPA01. The sequence goes on along the minus strand of CAZJQS010000005.1, from coordinate 119,943 downwards.
CACTTTTTAGCTTCGTCAGATGATTTTTTCGCGCCTACGTAGTCACCGGCGGCATATCGGGAATCAACCTTTGCAGCGTTTATAATACCGGCAATACCAAACGGCAAGCAGCACAAGATGGTCACCAGGATGGATTCCACCAACCAGGTTTTCGGTTTGGTCTCTGTTGAGCTATCTAAAACACTGGGGCTGCTTGGTGTTACGGAAGGCGATTCAGACTGGCTGAAGGGAGGCGATGCAGCAGGCATTTCGAAAAGAGGCGCCAGCTCAGGTAAGTCGCCGGCCTTTTTCCAGTCGTCAAGTTCTTCATACCAAATTAGGGTATCCTTTGAGAGGGATTTCGCATGGAGTTCTTCAAGGGTAAAAGGGCCGAAGCGTTCCTGGCCGTCGCTGTAGTAATATTGTTTCATTTGGATATTTTTTAGATAGAAAGATTCTGTTGCAATTTTAATCATTTTATTATTTCCCTGAAGGCTGACCACTCTATTATTTTTATTTTCTCCAAAAAAAACGCTGTAACTTCTGTCTTAACTCCTCGTATATCAGTAATTAGAGCGTCCGGGCGAATGCCTTTTGCGGGGCCAAGGGGGTGGTTGTGTGAAAGCTCATTCCTCGTTTTCAAACAACCTAAATTATCCTGTTTTTGAGGCTGTCCCAAGGAAATAAAACCATAAAAACCGATTTTTGGATAAGGAGCGGCTTTCTTCGACCTGGTTCCAAGTAACAACCAACCAATGGATCATCCTCAATTGAAGGAATATAGCTCAATTTGGATAGATCAATGCCAGGTTACCCCTCCTCTTCCAGTCACCAATAAATAAAGTGTGATGAGGAAACTACTTTCACTATGTTTACTTCTGTCAAGTTTTTTATTTGTAAAAGGACAAGGCACGGCTATCGGGTTCTTCGGAGGTGGAATGAATTACAAAGGCGACCTCAGCCCCAAGCAGGCCCTTTCCATAAGAGGGCTTAACGGGGCTGTAGGCCTGAAAATAAAACAAGACCTCGACGGTCACTGGGTGCTCAATTTGCAAAGTATTGCCGGAAAGATCACCGGCGATGACCGCGACTTTGAAGACCGCCAGGCCTACCGTCAACTGGATGTCACCACCATATTGATCGAACTGGTTACAACTGTAGAATGGCATCCGATCATGCGCCCGGAAGTCATCCCACAGGGAAGTCCGCTCTTAGATCATTTATCTCCTTACCTCTATTTCGGCATTGGAGTGGTCTTTGCCGACGTAGCCGTCCGGGGATTGCCTGATAAAGCGCCAGAGCTCGTCAGGGGATTAAACAATGGAACCTATATGAGCATTCCATTGGGCATTGGCCTCAACTTCCAATACAACAAGCGGTGGTCATTCGATCTGGAAGGAGGCGTTCGTTTTCCCACTACAGACAATCTGGATGGTATTTCGATCAATCGCAATCCTAATATTAACGACTGGTATTATGTTCTTGGAATTTCTGCCAATATGAAGATATCCGTTAAAAAATAACAGATATCCTGCAAAAACGAAAAGGACTTCCATTTTTGAAAAGTTGTTTTAAATCGGGAGCGGCTGATTTATAAAGCCTTTAATACTGCTTCAACAGTAAACACAGGTGCTTTGCAGGTGTGATTTTCACAAACAAAGAAGCGGTCCTTTTTTTCATCAAAACGAAACGCCAGGAGGGGCCAGTTCTGCTCTGCTTTCTGGCTGGCCATGATCACCACTCCCGGAAGGAAATGCGATCGTAATTTTTCGGCTTCCCTAAAAGCATTGGGTCCCGTAACGGCTATTTCTTTCCAACCTTTGAGGTGGTTCACCATGAGGCTGGCCCAGTAAGTCATTGGAAACGGATCGTTAATGCCCTGTACTTTCATCCGCTCGAGCAGCTGATCTGCGCGTTGATCCAGGTTGCTGTCGGCGAACAATAAGCCCAGCTTTTTCAGGTTTTCCACCATTATGGCGGTAGCGGAAGGCATTTCGGAATCTTCCCATTCTTCCTGCTGAAATAGAAGCTCCGTGTTGTTTTTTTCGGTAAAAAAGAAAGCGGGGACAGTTGGGTCGAAAAACTTCTCCATGGCGATGTCAAGCCATTTTTTTGCTCGCCTCAGAAAGTCGAGCTCCCAATCCAAAGTATACGCCTTGATCAGAGCCTGAATGTAAAAACCATAATCGTTCAGAAAAGTATTGACCCCGGCGGGGGCCCCGCTCAAGACTGCGTGCAGCAGATGGTCTTGCTGCTCGAAATTTCTTTGTAAGCACCTCATCGTCTCTTTGGCTTTGGCTTTATACTCTATAAGGCCCAGGGCAAAATAAGCATCCATATAGGCAATAGCCTGGAGGGCGTTCCAGGACAGGATCATTTTCTCATCACGATGAGGGCGTCGGCGTTCGGCTCTGGCGGAAGCGAGTTTTTGGTGTACACCTCCCAGAAAATCTTCGAAGAAGGGCAGCACAAGCCCCTCCTGATGGGATACAAAAGCCTCTTTGTCTAAGGGTGCATGCAAAATATTCTTTCCTTCCTCCCAGTTCCCCTCTGCCCGTATATCATAAAAAGCATTAAACAGCCCGGCATCGTCTTGCAACAGCTCTTCGATCTCAGCTTTTTCCCAGGTATAGAAAGACCCTTCCTCTCCATCCGTATCGGCATCCAGGGCGCTATAAAAGCCTCCTTCCGGCGACTGGAGTTCCGAGGCTACAAATGTGAGCGTGGCCTGTATGGCTGCCTTATAGCTTTCTTTCGGGCGATATTGATAGGCTTCCGACATCAGGCTGACCATTAGCGCATTGTCGTACAACATCTTTTCAAAATGCGGAATTTTCCAGTAGCGATCCGTTGCATACCGGCTCCATCCACCGCCGATCAAGTCATACATACCCCCTTTCAGCATATGATCGAGCGTTTGGTAAACATGGTCCGCTGCATTTTCATCTTTATTTCTTCGGGCATAAATGAGTAAGAACTGAAGCGCCGTAGTATTCGGATATTTGGCCCCCAGGCCAAAGCCCCCGGCATCGGCATCTTCCTTCTGACGGACCTGCTCCAGCATCCGTTTCATGACAGCATCCTCACTGCCGGAAGCCTGCCCGGTCAGAGGCAATGCTCCTTCACTGCGCGATTGCATCTTTCGGATGATCTTATCGGCCTGCTTTTCCACGGCCGGCCTGTTCTCATAGTAGTTATAAGCCGCGTATTGAAGAGCCTGGAACCAGGAAAGGTTGCGCCCCATAGGTTCGGGAGGAAAGTAAGTACCACCGTAATAAGGGCGTTTGTCCGGAGTAAGAAAGAGATTAAGCGGCCAGCCGGCCTGGCCGGTGAGCACCTGACAAGCCTCCATGTAAAACTGGTCAAGGTCAGGACGCTCCTCCCTGTCTACCTTGATGTTGATGAAATGCGCATTCATGTAAGCAGCGACATCGTTATCTTTAAAACTCTCCCGCTCCATTACGTGGCACCAGTGGCAGGTGGAATAGCCGATGCTGAGCAGTATCGGTTTATCTTCTTTGACAGCCTGCCTCAATGCCTCCTCATTCCATGGATACCAGTAAACCGGATTATCGGCATGTTGTTGCAAATAAGGGCTCCCTTCTTTGGCTAGTCGATTCATATTTTTTTCAGATAAACCACCCACATTCCTCTCAGATTGCCTTCCTGATATCCGACCGCTTTGTCTTGCGGATACAATTCTTTGATGACCTCGTAATGTTCTGTTTTCACATCCTCCCCGACGACCCCATGGCAGTTCAGGCAAAGCTTCATCGTCATGATCGGCTGATAATAACCGATGGTATTGGCGTCAACCGGTTTCAGGATCGGGTCAGGAATGGACTGTTCTGTTTCTGTATACTTATTAAAATCAGCCAAAATTGCGCTCTCCTGCGGGGAAGGGCGGTCGAGAGGGTTGCGGTATTTCTCACTTACTCTTTTTACCTTGACGGCTTTGTCGCCGGCCAAGGTATCTACCAACGGATAGGCAATGGTATTGCAGTACCGAACGGCCGAATCTATGGGAACGCCGCTCTCCAGCACTCCCTTTAACTTTCCGATCAAGGTGCTGCCGACAAGTCCGACGACCTCTGCTCCTCGGTCCAGGTATTGTTGGGTTTCTTCCTGTGAAAGACCGCCATCAGGGGCTTCTTCTTGCCGGGAAGTGTCGTTGCCACAACCTAAAATGAAAATAAGAAAGAATAAAGTGATGTATTTCATAGAAATTAATAGTTGGAACCTTCCAAAAGGAGGGTAGTCATTTTGCTGCCGGCTAGTCGGCAGCAAAACAGCTACTTTCACAACCTCCGTTTTTTATAGTTTATGCTACGGCCTTGAGCGCTGCATCAAGATCCTCCTGCTGTAAAGTAGTCGGGCATAGGTATTCCGATTTTGGGATGCTGCTCTTTTCGAGGTCTCCCCAGCCTTCAGCTATGTCGATAATATTGTTGTATCCTCTTGCTTTAAGAATAGAGGCCATGATCATAGAACGGTAGCCACTCCGGCAATAAAGATAAAAACCTTTCTTACGATCCAGCTTATGCATGTTATTGTTCACGTAATCCAGGGGAAAGTTTTCGGCATTTTGCAGATGGTGCGACAAAAACTCGGTAGGCTTGCGCACATCCAGCAGGCGGCTGTTTGATCCCTTTTGTAATTCTTCCGCCAAAGTTTCTGCAGAAATGGATTTGATGGTATCTATTTCCTTGCCTGCCGCTTTCCAGACCTCAATACCGCCATCTAAATAACCCAGGGTATTATCGTATCCCACCCGGGCCAGGCGGGTGACCACTTCCTCTTCGCGGCCTGCATCTGTTAGCACAACGATGGGCTGTTGTAAATCCACGATCAGGGCGCCTACCCAGGGTGCAAAGGCGCCGTCCAATCCGATGAAGATCGAGTTGGGAATAAATCCGTCTTTGAATACCTCCTTATCCCTTGTGTCTAAAATCAAAGCGCCCTCATTTTCCACGATCTGCTCAAACTGTTCAGGAGACAGGGGAAGCGCTCCTTTTTCCAGCACCTCATCGATGCTGCCGTATCCAGTTTTGTTCAGTTTGGCATTTTTGGCGAAGTACTGCGGCGGCGGCATAAGGCCCTCGGTTACTTCCTGAATGAACTCCTCCCTCGTCATATCTGCTCGCAAAGCATAGTTGGTCTTCTTTTGATTACCGAGCGTATCCCAGGTATCACTGCTCATATTTTTTCCACAGGCAGAGCCGGCGCCGTGGGCTGGATAAACGATCACGTCATCAGCGAGGGGCATGATCTTGTTGCGCAGGCTGTCGTAAAGCCAGCCCGCTAGGTCTTCCTTAGTAATGCTGCCAGATTTCTGAGCCAGATCAGGACGGCCGACGTCCCCGATGAATAAAGTATCACCGGTAAAAATAGCGTGGTCCTTTCCGTTTTCGTCTCGCAGTAAATAGGTGGTGCTCTCCGGCGTATGGCCAGGCGTATGCAATACGGTGAAGCTGACTTTCCCCAGCGTTATTTCTTCACCATCCCTGGCCTCATGCTTTTCAAATGCAGTCTTGGCAGTAGGGCCGAATACAATGGTAGCGCCGGTTTTTTTGGCTAGATCCAGGTGACCGGAAACAAAATCGGCATGAAAGTGGGTTTCGAAAATGTACTTTAAGCGGGCGCCCTCCCTTTTGAGTTTCTCCAGGTAAGGCTGGCTTTCGCGAAGCGGGTCGATAATGACGGCCTCGCCTTCGCTTTCAATATAATAGGCTGCAGCGGCCAGGCAGCCGGTATAGATCTGTTCGACTTTCATAATGGCTTTTTTTAATTTGGTACCTGAAACTCAAAATACGTAAATATGATAATACATTCATATTTTACCGCTAAAAATTTGGCGCCTGCCAGAACAAACAAAAGAAGGATAACCCACTTACATGGATCATCCCCCTTGGAAAAGACTGTAGAAAGATTCAAAACCGGTACTTAAGCAGTCCAGTCTCTTTTGACTTTCCAGACTTTATAGTGTGGACGATTAAACACCACCTGGACTTAGTTTATAGATCAATTCCATTTGGTCATGTACCCGTAGAATTCGATTTTGAGCTCCCGGTAGATCTTGCGGAAAGTCTCTATTCTTTCGCGGGTTTGTTCATGCCTGATTTTATCTTCGTCCGTCATGCGGACGCCTTGTTGAATTTCTTTACTTAGCTTTTGCTCGCTCAGACCGATATCGTGCTTGAGTTGGTCGATTACTTCTTTTTGGCGGATAAATTGGTTTTGGAAGTGTTCAAGGTCGGCCATCAGGTCTTTATGATCTTCTGCTTTTTTGACAAATTCCTCCAGGTAGCTTTCGAAAATATTCACCTCATCTTTGTAGAAGCTGAGCTCGTTATTCCAGAGCTGGTGATCGAGGTGAAGCGTTTGGAAAGCACCGTATACATTGGCTAATATATCCATAGCACTAATATTTTTATAAAATGAATCAATTGAATTTCGGTGCATAAGAAGAAGACCGGGCGCCTTTTGAGCATCCGGTCCTCTTACCACTATGCTTTGGCATAAGCATTTTCGTTAATAAAGTAATCCAGGATGTCATACGTAGTAACGAGGCCGACTAATTTTTCATCTTCAACGATGGGAAGGGCCCGGATCAGATTCTGCTGAAAAATGCCCAAAGCGAGTGCGATGGTGTCACCCGGTCCGGCGGTTGTTACTCCTTCCGTCATAATATCTGCTACTGTAAGTTCGTGATACAGGCTTTCATTGAAGAGGCTGAAAAGGTGATTGGCTTTCAGGAAATCTATCCGGCTAAGGATGCCCACTAATTTTTGCTCCTCATCGACTACGGGAATGTGATGAATGGTATAATTGTCAAAAATATCATCAACCTTTTCGAGGCCGTCCTCCGGCTGGAGGCAGATCAGATCGCCGGTCATTAAGTCGGATAACGGTACTTGAAATCGTGGATCCATAATCTCTTTTTTTGAGGGGGTTCCAAAAAAGCAAGATCCTTTCCGGAACCCCTCTATGTTAATAGGATGAATAAGGGCTATGATCTGCTTTGCAGGTATACCTGATCTTTTAAGCAGTAGTTCAACAGGTCATAGGTGGTGACCAGACCTACCAGAACGCCGTTATCCACAACAGGAAGGGCGTGAAACAGGTTTTCCTGCAAAATTCCTGCGGCCACGGTAAGGGTGTCTTTGGGGTGCAGCGTAGCCACTTTACAGGTCATTACCTCTTTGACGGATATGGCTTTATAAAGCCTTTTATTGTACTCGTTGTATTTTTGTGCGTCAAAAAGGCTGAGCATATGGTTAACCTTTCTAAAATCTTCCTTGCTCATGATGCCGCATAAATTGCCTTCTTCACTTACTACAGGAATGTGGTGAATGTTATTGGCCTGAAAGATTTCATCCACTTTCGTCAGCTTATCCTCCGGAGATACTATGATCAGTTCCCGGGTCATGATTTCTGAAACTGGTATTTGAAATGTCTTTTCCATAATTCGATTTTTACCCACCCATATGATGGCTGTTTGGTAATTGGCTTATCGAAAACCTAAATAAAGTCCGCTTCACATTGTCGGACGTTCATCAAGATGCCTTCGAACTTCTGAGTTGTGTGAAAAGCCCCCTGATCTGTCAAAGCCAGGCAAGTAAAATGGCTTTTCACACACCCATCATAGTATGCTTTATTACTCATGCACTAAGATGCGATTCTATAGAAGGAATAACAATGAGAGATGTCAGTCTGTGACTTTGACAAAAATCATAAATAAAAGAAAGGGTTGATTAAAAAATCAACCCTACCAATGAAAATCGAACAATTTATACCGTTTCTTTATTGTTGATTAAAGCTCAGTAATTTGTTCCTGGAATTCAGTTAGCGGAAGCTTGTCTGCTTCTACTAATGCTTTGAATCCTCCTTTAATATTCACCAGGTCCTCGAAGCCGCGTGATCTGAGAATAGAAGCTGCGATCACGGAGCGATAACCGCCTGCACAGTGCAGGTAGTACTCCTTGTCTTTTTTCACCTGGCTCATGTTCTTATTGATGAAATCCAGCGGGAAGTTCTGAGCCCCCTGAACGTGCTGTGCATCATATTCGCTGGAGCGACGGACATCCAGTGTATTGACGCCTTCTTTAAAGCGCTTGGCAAATTCTTCCGCAGTTACCTCATCAAGAGTGTCGACTTCTTCTCCCGCCGCCTTCCAGGCGCCGAAGCTGCCTTCCAGATACCCGATCGGATTATCATAACCGACCCGGGCCATTCTGGTCACCACTTCTTCTTCACGGCCGGGATCGGCTACGAAAAGAATGGGCTGCTGCAGGTCAGGGATCAAAGTACCGACCCAGGTAGCGAAATTGTCATCAATACCAATAAAGATAGAACCAGGAATGAATCCTTTAACGAAATCGTCTTGATGACGAGTGTCAATAACCAATGCTTCCTCTCCTTCCCACGCAGCTTTGAAGGCTCTGACGCTAAGCGGATTAAGGCCTTTAGCCAACACATCGTCAATGCTTTCATAGCCCATCTTGTTCATCACGGCATTTTTAGGGAAGTACTGCGGAGGATCAACAAGGCCTTCGGTCACTTCCTTAACAAACTCTTTCTTAGACATATCCGCCCTAAGTGCATAGTTGGTCTTCTTTTGTTCACCCAGGTAACCCCAAGTTTCTTTACTCATTTTTTTACCGCAGGCCGAACCGGCGCCATGCCCAGGATAAACGATTACGTCATCAGCCAGAGGCATGATCTTATTGCGCAGGCTCTCAAACAGATAGCCGGCCAGGTCTTCACGGGACAAGTCCGTTTTTACGGCCAGGTCAGGACGACCTACGTCTCCCAGGAATAAAGTGTCGCCGGTAAAGATCGCATAGTCCTTGCCTTCTTCGTCTCTCAGCAAATATGTCGTGGACTCCATTGTATGTCCTGGAGTGTGTAATACCTTGATTGTCGCTTTTCCAACTTTCAGGATCTCTCCATCTTCTGCAACATGTGCCTCAAAATTAGGCCTGGCAGTAGGGCCAAATACGATGGTCGCACCGGTCTTATTAGATAAATCCAGGTGACCGGATACAAAATCCGCGTGAAAGTGCGTCTCCAGTACATACTTGATCTTTGCTCCGTCAGTTTCCGCACGCTCAATGTATGGGGCTGTTTCGCGAAGTGGGTCTATAATGACTGCTTCACCATCGCTCTCAATATAATAGGCCGCTTCTGCTAAGCAACCGGTATAGATTTGTTCTACCTCCATAGTTTATGAATTTTAGTTTTAAAATGAACTTATGAACATGTATTCATATAAAAAAACAAAAAAAATTCTCGCCCGAATTGCAGAGGTAAATATTTTCTTTCCGAAGTAGAAAACTATTTTCCTTTTTTTAAGACGTTTACCCCTTTTTGTTTCGTTTCTGAATACGATTACAAATTTAAGACGGCTGAATAACGGGTTTAGTGATGAGTATCACTTTTAAAACTGACTTTTGTCAGTGAAAACCAGTGACTTTTGTCACCGCCTGAATTGAAAATGACCATAATCCATGAACGTTCCTGCTTGCGGCAGGCTACAAGTCATTAAGCACTCTAGGGTAAGGTTTAAACAAAAATACTTAGAGGTCATCTGCCGTCCTTTGGGCGGCAGATGACCTCTAAGTATCTAAATACGTCTTTTTACAAAGGCCGTAGCCTCGCCTTTCTAGACGTTTGTCTGAAGTACGTAGGACTGCATACCGGCTTTATCGGCTTCGGCTACAAAAGCATCGACGGCCTCTTGTATACTCATAAAGAAATGATCTTCACCGACAGCGCTGACCAGGTTGGATTTGGCCATGGCGTCTCTTACAGGGCCTTTTACGCCTGAGAAAAGAACTTTAATCCCATTGTTCTTGCAATCTTCTACAATTTCTTTTAAGGCGTGCATAGCGCTGCTGTCTACATAGTTGATGCTTTCGGCCACGATCAGGACAGCCTTTAACGTTTTTTTACGCTTAACGATCTCATCCAGAAGTACATCTCTGAAAAAGTTGGTATTTGCAAAATACAGCTGAGCGTCAAATCGAAGGATCAGCAGGTCGTCACGGGTCTCCAGCCCTTCAAATCGTTCTACGTTCCGGTAGAAGGTGGTGCCGGGGACTTTCCCCAAGATAGCATAGTGTGGTCTGGTGGTGCGATAGATCACCATTACCAGCGATAGGATCACCCCAACGCCGATACCCTGCTCGATGCCCAGGCTGAGGGTTGCGACGAAGGTAACGATCAGCATGGCAAAATCCACCCTGTTGGTTTTCCACAGATATTTGACTTCCTTGAAATCGATCAGGCCGAATACCGCGACCATGATAACCGAAGCCAGGATAGCCTTGGGCAGGTAGTAAAACAGAGGAGTTAAGAACAACAAGGTTAAAATGATCAGCACGGCGCTGATTATCGAAGCCATACCTGTTTTGGCGCCTGCCTGATCATTAACGGCAGTACGGGAGAAACCTCCCGTTGTGGGATAAGACTGGAAAAAGGCGCCGCCTATATTGGCCAGACCTAAGGACACCAATTCCTGATTAGGAATGACTTTATAGTTCTTATGCTTGGCTTGAATGGCCTTAGCCACAGCAATACTCTCCATGAAAGACACGAGGGAGATCGTCAGGGCAATGGGTATGAGCGCCTGAGCCTGATCCCAGCTAAAGGTAGGTACGCCAAAGGAAGGCAATCCTTTAGGAACTTCTCCTACGATCTTGACGCCCTGTTCGGTCAGCCCTAATCCCCAAACGGCTAAAATCCCAAAAACCACGGCCAGCAAAGGCCCCGGTATGGCTTTATTGACACGCTTGACAAAAACGATCAGTCCGATACCGGCTAAACCGACGGCAAGCGTAATCCAGTTGACCTCACCAAAACGCTCCACCGCCTGAATGACGATCTCGTGAACGTGATGACTCCGCGCCAGATCAACTCCCAGCAAATGTTTTAACTGAGAAAGCCCGATGATCAAAGCCGCCGCCGAAGTAAATCCGCTGATCACAGGGTGAGAAAGAAAGTTTACTAAAAATCCCAGCCGGAAAACACCAAGAGAAAACTGAATAATACCCACAAAGAGTGCTAGTGCAATGGCCAGCGCAATGTAGGTCTCAGATCCCCCTCCGGCCATAGCTCCGATGCCGGCAGCTGTCAGCAGCGAAACCATCGCTACCGGGCCTACCGCCAACTGGCGGCTGGTGCCGAAAACGGCATAAATAATCAATGGTATCGTAGAGGCATATAATCCGTAAATGGGAGGAAGACCGGCAATCATCGCATAAGCCATTCCTTGCGGTATCAACATCACTCCGACCGTTAAGCCTGCGGATAAGTCACCTTTTAATTGGTCTCCTCTATATTGAGACAGCCAATCAAATAGTGGTATAAATTTCTTGAGATTCATTCGATTTTAGATTTTCAATGCTTATTTTTCTGTTACGGCTACAAAGGTAGAGATTTCAAGATGCGTGCTCAGTGATGAATATCACGATGACAACGGAGAATAGCGTGCCGTAGGTACGTCATTTATTCCGTACCTACGGCACGGTTTTTTGTTGTCAATCTTTTTTTATACCAACATTCAGCCCCTAACGGGGATAGTTGACTGATTATCAAAAGGGAAATCTCCGAACTCCCGTTATCTTTAAATATTTTTGTGTAAGCACTTAAGTGCCAGGAAATATTTAAGTTAATTTTGTCCTATCGCTTAAGTACTTATAATCAAGCACCTGTATTAAAATGAAAACTCTTACGATCAACTTATTCGAAGAAAAAAGACCTGAGATCAATATTAGGGTTTCAGCTTCCATAAACGAAAAGGGGGACTTACTCATTGAAGGCTTTGATTCCGGCAAACTGGTCCGGGAGCTGAGAGGCGAGTGGGACTACGAATATTACCTGACCGTAAAAAGCGCCCAAAAAGATCACCTAAAAGAGCACTTAGGTGAGCAATTGGCCGGAAGAGCTGAAGATGCGGCATTGCTGGAATGGCTCCAAAAGCATTTTAATGACAACAATGCTTTCTCTTCCATACAATTGCTTTTGGACCAACTTAAGCTAAAATATGAGTTTTTTTCCTGGAAATAATTGAAGGAAAATGGCATCAAATGACCAACTTCATGGCTTTTAAGCCGCCACTCAGATTGTATACCTGCTTAAAACCGCCGTTTTGCATCAGGGTGCAAGCTCTGAGGCTTCTTCTTTCAGAACGACAGTAAACGAAATAAGCACATTCAGGATCCAAGTGCTCCATCTTATCCCAAAAATCTTCAGCCAGGTAATCCATATTTAATGCACCATCCAGGTGTCCGGATTCGAATTCCTTCGCAGTGCGCACATCGATTAAAACGGCTTCCGGATGGCGTTGGAAGGACTCCATAAAGTCCTCCGGATCCAGATTGTTAAGCTTTTGTTTGAGAATCTGCCAGCGACTGATCTTGCAATTGTCTTTTTTCATGTGATGGATGCCCTGTTTAGCTTCTAAAAATAAAAATTGGCTTTCAAAATCGAAAGCCAACACTACTTTTTCTGACCATTTCTTTACAACAAAGGAATGATCTTTTCTTTTAAAATATTGTAATCCGCATCACAGTTCCTCCAAAACCGACTCAACATTTGCATTTTTCATTCGATGGACATTCCCGAAAGCCATACTCAGATCATCGATCAGGTCTTCATAGTGCTCCAGCCCGACGGATAAGCGAACGAGCTGATCGGTAATACCGTGGGCTATGCGCTCTTCAGCCGGCACTCCTGCATGGGTCATGCTAGCAGGGTGCTCCGCCAGTGATTCTGTGCTCCCCAGACTAACGGCCAGTTTAACCAGTTTCAGTCCATTCAGAAAGGCAAAGGCTTCCGATTCACCTCCTTTGATGTCAAAAGCGATCATAGCGCCCCCGGTACTGCATTGTTTTTGGAAAATCTCGAACTGCCGGCCGTCCTCTCTCTCTAATTGTCCGGGATAGTATACGTTTTCCACCAGGGGATGTCCGGCAAGAAAATCGGCTACTTTACGAGCATTGACAGCTTGACGGTCCATCCTGACCTTCAGGGTTTCCAGGCTTCTGCTGATCAGCCAGGCTGTCTGGGGGTCCGCCATATTGCCCAAAAAGGTGCGCATGTTTCGAATGGGCTCCATAAACTGTTTTTTCCCTAAACAAGCGCCGGCGATCAGATCGCTGTGACCGGCTATATACTTAGTGGCGGAATACAGCACCAGATCGGCTCCATGTTTTATCGGCTGTTGCCAAACAGGCCCCATGTAGGTATTGTCTACGGCTAAAATGACCTCACCTTCCTTACTAAGCTCGTCAGTCAACTCTCGCAACATGGCAATATCGACCAGTTGATTGGTAGGGTTGGAAGGGGTTTCTGCGTAGATCATCCGCAAGCGGTCGATCCGGCCACTTTTGCGGAGTTGATCCAAAATATCCTGTTTTTCATCTGATGGAGCAAAGGAAAGGGTTTGAATACCCATCTGAGGCAGTACTTCCGCAATAAAATGTGAAGTTCCACCATAAAGGGTGTGACTATGCAGTAACAAGTCGCCAGGTCTTAAAAAAGTAAAAAAGGTATTGGAAATGGCAGCCATACCGCTCGAGAAAAGTGCCCCTTCCTCCGCCTCATCCCATAAAGCCAGGCGCTTTTCGACTACCTCAAGGTTGGGATTGCTGATGCGGCTGTAGATATTGCGGAGTGCTTCCCCCGGCCTGGCCTTGTCGAGGCCGTAAGCCAGTTCAAACTGTCGTTTGCCTGCTTCGGCGGAAGAAAATGCAAAGGTAGAAGTATGAAACACAGGGCATTTCACCGCCCCTCCATATTCCCCCGGATGGTATCCATGGGTCATCATTAAACTTTCCGGATGTATCTTTTTCATGACGCTACTTTTTTCTTTATAAAGTTATTACCTTTAGAAAATACATCCAATGATTTTGATCATGCGGGAATTTAAACCTGCTAAAACTATTTTTCCCCAAAAATTAAACCAAATACTACCGTTTTTTTTATCAAAAAAAGAAAAAAATTCTACCCTCATGCAAGAGGTGTATTGAGTGCCTGGACAAAATTAACTTAAGTGTTTCCGGTTACTTATTATGCTGAAAATTAAAAGCTTGTATAATGAAGCCGTTAGATCCCATCGATCTTCGCATACTGGATTTTTTGCAGCGGGATGCCAAGATCACCAACAAGGAAATCGCCGCTCAGCTCGGCATGACCACGACTCCTGTGTACGAAAGGATCAAAAAACTGGAGGAATCCAGTTACATTGACCGCTATGTCGCTTTGGTAGACAAATCAAAGCTGGGATACGGCCTGATGGCTTTCTGCAATGTTTCCCTGAAAGAGCATTCCAGTGAATACATCAAGATCTTTGAAAAGGAAATTCTTTCCCTCAACGAGGTCATCGAGTGCCACCATATCGCAGGTTCATTCGATTATTTGTTAAAAGTCATTGCCAAAGACATGACCTCTTATCAGGATTTTATCGTCAACAAACTGGCCGGCCTGGAAAATATCGGGAACGTGATCAGTTCGTTCGTTATGACAGAGGTGAAATATTCCACCCGAATCCCTACTATTTAAAGCCTTTCATTAAAACCACAACCATGAAACAGCTTTTGACCCGAATCGACCATCTTGTTTATGCTGTGCCTGACTTGCATGAGGGCATCGCTCAAATAGAGCGGCTCACGGGAGTCAGGCCTGTCATCGGCGGACGCCATCAGACGGAAGGCACCTGGAATGCATTGATGCAACTTGGCCCCGGCTGTTACTTCGAATTGCTGGCGCCTGATCCCGATCAAACGCCCCCTCCTTACCCTAGCTGGAGGGACACCATTTCGCATATCGAATCCCCACAGCTCGTGCGCTGGTGCACCAAAGTACAGGATTTAAAAACAGTCGTTGAATTAGCCCAAAAGCATGGGATCGATATTGGAAAAGCATTGCCCGGCAGCCGTGAAAAAGCCGACGGCACAGTACTTTCCTGGACCCTCACCGACATCAAGGATAATCCTGCGGACGGAATCATTCCTTTTTTCATCCATTGGGGAAACAGTCCTCATCCTTCGCAGAGCCTGCCGGAAGGTTGCCGGCTCCTCGCGTTTGAAGCGGTCCATCCCGAAGCGGAAGCTATGATGAAAAAATTGAGTGTATTCGACCTGCCACTAAAAGTATATGCTAGTAATGAAAGAAAACTAATCGCCCGGCTGGAAACGCCGAAAGGAGAAGTGGTTTTGATGTAAGCAGTCTTAGGGGAGTTGCAATTGAGAAAGATCGAATCGGAATTGCTTAAGGATTTCTTCTCCGGTTAAAACCTGATCAAAGTTTTAAACCAGGTCGATGGTTCCATTTTCCCGGAAAATAAAAATCTGCTGGTTGTCAGTATCCACTCCATTTTAGAAAAAGGAATCCTTAAAGGCAACAGGCAGTATGTTCACCTTTCCGGTGATGAAAAAACGGCCTTTAAGGTTGGCCAACGTAATGTAAAACCTGTAATTTTAAAGATCCAGGCCGGACAGATGTACCTGGACCAAATGGCGTTTTTTTGCTCTAAAAACAAGGTGTGGCTTACCGACTATGTCGCTCCAAAATACATCAAAACATAAAAAATGAACATTCAACCTGCTCAAAAAGAGGATGTATTCGTCATCGTCCAGATGCTAGCCGATGACGAACTGGGCCAGAAAAGAGAAAAATTCGAAGACCCTCTGCCTGAAAATTACTTCCGTGCTTTTGATATTATTATCCGGGACCCTCATCAGGAATTGATGGTCGTAAAGGACCAGGAAGCTGTTATTGGGGTATTTCAACTAACCTTTATTACCTATATGACCTATCAGGGCGGTACGAGAGCACAGATCGAAGGAGTCCGCATTAGAAAAGACTACCGAGGACAAGGAATTGGAAAAATGATGTTCGAGTGGGCCATCAACAGAGCCAAAGAAAAAGGCGCCCACGTACTACAACTGACGACTGATAAAAAAAGGCCGGATGCACTGAAATTCTATGAAACCTTAGGCTTTAAAGCTACACATGAGGGGATGAAAATGTATTTTTTGTAATTAGATATTGATTCTTCCTGAAGAGAAAACCAATCCATTAGCTTCAAAAAATCACTACCTCAAATTATCTGCGCTATCTTTGGAATCAGTGATCAAAAAATAATAAAATCTGTGAAAATCAGTGTCCAATGACAGAACATCAGCACATAGGTAAACAATACTTTCGCTCCCTCCAGGCAGGAGATGTAGAAGCCATATGCGAGCTATTCTCTGAAAACGGCATGGTCCATTCGCCCCTTTACGGTATCAAACACCACCGGGATTTTTACACCGAATTAATGGAAGACTCAGGCGACTCTGCCATTGACCTGAAACGCATTTTTGTGGATGAAGAAAAAGGAGACCTGGCCATTTGGTTCCGGTACGACTGGGGTCTGGAAAATGGGAAAAGAGTGGTTTTTGAAGGCGTAGATGTTTTTGAATTGAACGAGGAAGGAAAAATCGAGCGTCTGACGATTATTTACGATACCATCAACACCCGGCCAATGATCAAGGAGATGAAGCTATAATTTTTTGACAATGACTATTGCTGGTTGTCGTTATTTTTTTTGACGCGTAGGGATGCAGTTTAAGCAGATTATCGCAGTCAATAAAAACGAAAAAACTGTGCTTATCTGTTAAATCTGCATCCTTCTGCGTCAAACTGACAGCGAAGATCAACTCCATCCCTGCCTGTCGTACTATTAAGGCAAGGCAGGAGGGTTCTCCGGCGGCCAACAAAGTTTAATTATTCTTTATCTTCCTCCTTCAAATAGAAGGTATCGATAGTTGGCTTCAGTGGCCGTTTAAACCAAAGCGGCCGTCTCAGTCCATCCGGTCCCGGGGCGGGGCGCGTCATAGCCAGCCATTCTTTGTAATTTTCGAAGGATTTTTTAGTATCCACGAAAATATCGCCGTATTTATCATTCGGGCCTGCTTTTTCGATTTTTACCCGCTGATGCCAGCAGTGCATACCGCTGATCGGATCGGGGTGGACGGCGTGGGTGATGTTTTGATGCACCCCGCCATCGCTCCAGAATATCCGTTTAGAATCGGCGTCGGAGCTTTCGAAAGGACGAACGCCGGCGATGGTCTGCATTTTCCAACCTCCATTACCGTCGTTTTCTATTTTGACTGTATTGGTGGCCCAGCGGTTACCGACTTTATCCTGTGGGCGACGCCAGCGGCCGAGGTGGTGTGAACAAGCCACCACACCTGGCTTCATCCCTTCAGTTACCCACACTTTATCCACGAAGTATCCGATATCGGTATGCAATTTGACTAAATCACCTGTTTGCAATCCGAAGCGCTTGGCGTCGGAGGTATGCATCCAGATCGGATTGCGATTAGAGATCTCGTTCAGCCACTTAGCGTTACCGGAGCGCGAGTGGATCAGTGTTGGCAGGCGGAAAGTGGGCACGAGGCAATATTCCCCTTTTTCCTTGTCTAGTTTTTCCGGATGGATATGACTTTTAATATAAGTCGGAATAACATATTCGGGCCATTTCCAGTCGATCATCGTCTGAGAGAAAAACTCATTTTTCCGGGAAGGTGTTGGGAAGCCGGTCATGGGCACGCCATTGACCATTACGCCGATATTTTTGCCCTCCTTAGAGATGATGCCTGTTGTTTCGTCAACGGAAGCTCCCTCCATTTCGGATCGGGTCAGCTGATTTTCGTGTTTTTTATAGGTATGCCTTTCTACTTCAAAAGCACCGTACTTACGCATATACTCCAGTTCTGTGAGCCCTTCTTTTTTCGCTGCATCCGGCAAACCAGGTGTATGTTCGAAAATATACTGATAGTATTCATCGATATTGATCTTTTCTCCCTTCCGGTAAGGAGACAAGAAGTGCTTGCGGATACCCATGCTGCCGTCGGGATCGATGCGCCAGGACAATTCGATCCAGAATTCGTCTTCTTCCCAAACTTCTCCGGGATTAACCTCGTAGGTAAATTCGAATTCATCTCCTCTTTTGCGGGCTGCTTCTCTGAGCACCGGTTGCCGGAAGGCTATCCACATGCCGGAATGGGTGGCGTAACTGTTAATGTCGTGCCGTTCTGCGGAATGGCCCATTGGAAGTACGTAATCGGCATAATAGGCCGTTTCATTCCAGGTCGGGGTTAAGGCGATATGCATTCCGACCATATTTTCGTCGCTTAGGGCTTCGATCCAGGAGAATCCGTCCGGATAGGTCCAGACGGGGTTAAAGACTCTGGTAAAGTAAACGTCCATTCGTCCTCTGCCTTCTTTGAGGAAATGCGGCAAGAGGAAGCTCATCTCGAAGAAAGCCAGCGGATATTCATTTGGAAAGTGGAGTTCATTCCAAAACTTCTGAGAAGGAGGTACGTCGAAGAAAGTAGGTTTGAACTTGTTCCAGCTGTTAGGAGAAGTGCCGCCTTTGGTTCCGACGCTGCCTGTTAGTACATTCAGAAAATGCAGACAACGGGAGACGCACCATCCCCCCAGGTTACCTGAGGCGGCGCTGCGCCAGTTGTGTGTGGCAAAACGTTCCCCCGCTTCTCCGATCAGGCGAGCGACTTCCACGATCATTTCGGTAGTGGCGCCGCTTTCCTCGGCGGCGAATTCAGGAGTGTACTCGGCGTATTCTTCGCGCATCTTCTCGATATAATTCTCAAAAGTAAGCGGTGTGCCGGGGTGCATTTTCTCCAGGTACTCATGCCAGTTGACCCAGTTTTCCAGGAAAGGACGATTATATAAGCCCTCATCCAGGATCACTTTGGCCATAGCCAGCATCACTGCAGCTTCCGAACCCGGATAGGTAGGCAACCAATAGTCGGACATACTAGCGGTATTGGACAAACGCGGATCCATGGTTGCCAGCTTGGCGCCTTTCATTTTTCCTTCGATGATGCGCTGAGCATGCGGATTGAAATAGTGGCCACTTTCCAGGTGGGCACTGATCAATAGAATGAACTTTGCATTGGCGTGATCCGGCGAGGGACGGTCATAGCCGTACCAGATGTTGTAGCCGAAGCGGGCGCCGGAAGAACAAATATTGGTATGGCTGTTGTGGCCGTCTACACCCCAGGCCTGCAGGATGCGGTCCATATAACCTTCATGGCCGGGCCGGCCCACATGGTAAGCTACTTCATTATTTCTCCCCTCCTGGATTGCCTTGCGGATGCGACCGGCAATATCGTCCAGCACCTCTTCCCAACTGACGCGTTCCCATTTACCTTCTCCCCTTTTTCCGGCTCTTTTCAGAGGATAAAGAATGCGATCGGGATCGGTGATCTGATTGATCGTGGCCGGCCCCTTAGCGCAGTTGCGCCCACGGCTTCCAGGATGGTAGGGATTCCCCTCAAATTTCCGGATGGTATTGGTTTCTTTATCGATATAAGCCGTCAAACCACAGGCTGATTCACAGTTGAAACAAGTGGTGGGCACGATCTGATAGTGTTTTTTCTTCATTCTGGGCCAATCCTGGGCTTCGTATTCCACCCAGTCGTCCCATTTTTCCGGTGGGGGGAATTTGGTTAACTTCCCTTCCTCCATCAAACGAGGTTCCGGTTCGACACCATTTTTGCTTAAGTCAGGGATGAGCCTTAATTTTTCGGCCATCCGTTCTATAAGGGATCTCTTTTTTTGATTCATTGTTTTTTCGTTTTTGACATCAGCTCAATTGAATTTTCTGAGGTGCTTCCACCCAAATTTGCTCGGTGATGTAAATGCCGATCAAGACCAAAGCACCTGCAACTGCCAGCACTAAAGGATTGCTTCCCATTGCCATAGCCAGCGCCAGAGGAACGAGATTACCCAGCAGAATGGCGCCGAAAAAGAAGCGGTTACGGTATTGTCCTTTAGTGATCATCGTGACCACCCGTTTAGCTTCTACGGTAGGGTGGGTAGTAGTCAGCTCAAATAAAACAGTAAGCAAATTAAAGACGATCGCCACGATCATAACATTCTTGAGCAAGGCTGGCCATCCGGCGGCGGCCGGAACGAATAAAGCCACCAGGGTAAAGATCGCGGCGCCGGCCATAAAAGCGTGGACCAGCATATGCATAGCCAGGGAAGGCGATTGCCAAAAATCACGGCCTTTGGCTTGTGCAAACAAGAAGGCCGTATAAATGGCGGTGATCATTGCGAAAAGCGCAGTTACCCCCCATATTATCACCTGACCGGCGCTAATACCTAAGAACAGCAATACGCCGGATACCGTCAGAAGGGCGCCGTAAATGCTTATGGTATATCCTCCTTTAACCAGCCAGGAGTTCCACTGAGGGCGCAGCAGCACATTTAAAAAGCGGTCGGGGCGATCCAGGTCTTTGATGAGCAAAATCCCGGTAGCCGCCAAAAACACGATGCCGATGCCAATGCCCCACCATTGGGTAGCGGTATTCAGCTCGGCCCAGCCGGTTATCCAGGCCAGGAACATCAACAGGAAAGCGCCTGCAGAGACGGCTTTGGTCAAGACGTAGCCGGAAACCTCCCAGCCCCAAAGCACGCCCTTGTTGGGAGCATCATAAATTCTGCGGCTTTTACCTAATAAAAGGTCAATGGATTTGGAAGCGCCGTTTTTGGCTACTTCTCCTGCTTCGATAGCCTGCTGATTGGCTTCCATTAAGGCGTCCAGCACATCTCCGTTGGAGAAGGCCATTTTTTCGGCAGCCTTGGCAAAGTGCCCGACCCCACGAGCCTGAGCACTCCAGAAGTAACTGTCCGAAGTTTCAGTAGCCATAGGATTAAGCGAAGCTTCATCCCCATCAATATAGAAAAGGTTAGGCACGGTCCCTTTTGCAGCCTTGCGTACGCTGACCTGCTCGCGGGCAAGCAAGGTGGCGATCTCTGAATCAGGATCGTCCATGTCCCCGGAAATGATCGCATGTTCCGGACAAACATTGACGCAGGCCGGTTCCAGGCCAATATCAATGCGGTGGGCGCAATAATTACACTTGGCCGCTGTGTGGTTGTTAGGATCGATGTACAAGGCATCGTAAGGACAAGCCTGCATGCAGGACTTACACCCTATACAGCGGTCCTTGTCGAAATCCACAATGCCGTCATCACGAATGAATAAGGCTTCTACCGGGCATATTTCCACGCATGGCGCATCGGTGCAATGATTGCAGCGCATCACCGAAAACAGGCGGCGAGTATTGGGAAACACTCCTTTTTCAACCTGTTTTACCCAGGTTCTGTTAACCCCTACCGGTACATTATGTTCTGATTTACAAGCGGTAGTGCATGCGTGACAGCCAATACATTTACGGTTGTCTATAATAAATCCGTATTTCATCGGTGTCTGATTTAGAATATTCGATTAGTAGATAGGTCTAATATATGAACATCCTTTCATTTTTTCATACAAAAACCGGCATATATTTGGAAAAATTTTCAGCAAAAACAGCTTATGCTTCTTACAACATTCAATTTTTCCTTAACTTCATCGCTGATACCCCTCTATTTTCTAACTCAGAAGCGAAAGTAAATAATACTTGGCCAAAACTCTAATCTATAATACATTGTTTCACAAATAACTAACATTTGTGGAAAAAATATTTTGGCATCATACGTTGTGAGGTCTTATCTTGTACGAACGTTTCTGTCAATATTTTTTCAGAAGCCATTAGGCCGGACCAATCAGCAACGCTACTATCTCGGCGAGTAAGTAAATCTCGGGTCTGTATGTATATGGTGACGTAAGGCCTGCAATCACTTAAAGCACAGTTCCATCAGTAAGTTAATAAAGGGATGAGAAACGCCTCTCTCATTACCAGGTCTATATTATGCTCAAATAAATAAGTAAACTTCTTAATGTAAGGACAATGACCAACAAAGTAACCTTAAAAAAAGCAAAAACCTTCGCCTACGAGGAGGCCCTCAAAGCGGCAGTAAAGTATTTCAATGGTGATGAACTGGCTGCCAGCGTATGGGTAAATAAATACGCGCTGAAGGACTCCTTCGGCAATATATACGAACGCACCCCGGATGACATGCACCGCCGCATCGCTAAAGAAATCGCCCGGGTGGAAGAGAAATATCCAAACCCTCTAACTGAAAAAGAGGTATACGATCTGTTGAAAGATTTTAAGTACATTGTCCCTCAGGGTAGTCCCATGGCAGGCATCGGCAATAGATACCAGGTGTCTTCCCTATCCAACTGTTTCGTTATTGGTGATGGAGCCGACTCCTACGGCGGTATCATTCGTACGGATGAAGAGCAGGTGCAGTTGATGAAGAGACGCGGAGGTGTGGGGCACGACCTTTCCCATATCCGCCCTAAAGGCAGCCCGGTCATGAACAGCGCCTTATCGTCCACGGGCATTGTTCCGTTTATGGAGCGGTATTCCAATTCGACCAGAGAGGTAGCGCAGGATGGCCGCCGAGGTGCACTGATGCTTACTCTTTCCGTCAAACATCCGGATGCCGATGATTTCATCGACGCCAAAATGGAGCAAGGCAAGGTTACCGGAGCGAATGTATCCGTCCGTATTGACGATGCCTTTATGAAAGCGGCTATAGCCGGCCAGACCTATGTCCAGCAATTCCCCATCGACGCCAAGGATCCCATGGTCACCAAAGAGGTCGATGCGGCTCAATTGTGGAAAAAGATCATCTACAACGCCTGGAAATCCGCTGAACCCGGTGTTTTGTTCTGGGATACCGTGATCCGGGAATCGGTGCCGGATTGTTACGCCGACCTGGGTTATAAAACCATTTCTACGAATCCTTGCGGGGAAATTCCGCTGTGCCCCTACGATAGCTGCCGGCTTCTGGCCATCAACCTTTACAGCTATGTGGAAGATCCGTTTACCCCGAACGCCCGTTTTAACTTCGAAAAGTTTTCCGTTCACGTTCAGCTGGCTCAGCGTATGATGGATGACATCATCGATCTGGAAATCGAGAAGATCGACCGCATCATAGAAAAGATCGAAGAGGATCCGGAATCCGAAACCATCAAAAACACGGAGCTGAATCTTTGGAAAAAGATCCGGCACACTTGTGTGGAGGGCCGTCGAACCGGCGTCGGCATTACAGCCGAAGGCGATATGCTGGCCGCACTGGGCTACAGATACGGCAGCGATGAAGCGATCGAGTTTGCGGTAAAAGTACATCGCACCGTTGCTCTGAACGCTTACCGTTCGTCCGTAGACATGGCCAAGGAAAGAGGCGCATTCTCCATCTTTGATGTAAAGAGAGAAAAAGATAACCCGTTTATCAGCAGGCTCAGGGAGGAGGCTCCTCAGCTGTACAAGGATATGGTTAAATACGGCCGCCGTAATATTGCTTTGCTGACCATCGCTCCTACCGGAACGACCAGCCTCATGACGCAAACTACCTCCGGCATCGAACCCGTTTTCCTGATCAGCTACAAACGCCGCCGCAAAGTGAACCCTAACGACAAAGACGTGACGGTTTCTTTCATCGATGAAGTGGGCGATCACTGGGAAGAATATCATGTTTTTCACCATAAATTTATAGACTGGCTTAGGACTAATAACTATGATGTGAATGAAGTGACCAAAATGGATAGTAAGGCTCTGCAGAATATTGTCGAGCAATCGCCTTTCTACAAAGCAACTGCCAATGATGTGGACTGGGTGCAAAAAGTGAAAATGCAGGGGGCCATTCAAAAATGGGTCGACCACTCCATCAGCGTAACGGTAAACATTCCACAGGAAACGACCGTGGATATGGTGCAGAAGATATATGAAACTGCGTGGGAAGTAGGTTGCAAAGGTTGTACTATCTATCGCGACGGCTCCCGCTCAGGCGTGCTGGTCTCTGACGATAAAAATAAAGAAGACAGTACCGACGGTGCCTTATTCAAAGAAACCATGTCGCCTAAACGTCCTAAAAAACTGGAGGCGTCTATCGTCCGCTTCCGTAATAATGAGGAGGATTGGATAGCCGTGATCGGTCTAATGGAAGGAAAACCTTATGAGATCTTCACCGGTAGGGCCGTGGATACTTTCCGCCTGCCTGACTATGTGACCAAAGGCTGGGTGATCAAGGAAAGAGATCCTCAGCACGGCAACCGTTATGATTTCCAATTCATGGATCGCGATGGTTATTGCATCACCATCCAGGGACTGTCCCGGTCCTTCAACAAAGAATACTGGAACTATGCCAAGCTCATCTCCGGCGTTCTCCGCCACGGCATGCCGATCGTCCATGCCGTAAACCTAGTGGAAGGCCTCAACGTGGAGCAGGATTACATCAACACCTGGAAAAACGGCGTTATCCGCGCCCTGAAAAAGTTTATCCCGGACGGCACCAAGGCTGTAAAAGAAGAGTGCAAAAATTGTGGCGATCCGGATGGGTTAATCTACAAAGAGGGCTGTTTGATGTGCAAGAGCTGCGGATACTCTGAATGCGGGTAAGGTGTTTTATTGTTCAGTGGGTTGTGTGAAGAGTCTTCGTACTCTTTTGCGCAGTTAATAAGATTCTTTTTTGAGTGTTTCACCGAAGAAAATCACCGATTTTCTTCGGTGAAACACTCAAAAAATAGAATCATTTAAGCCGAGCAAACCTGCCGGCCGTCAGGCGGGAGAAGTAGCTGACTCTTCACACAACCTACTGAACAATATAATTTTATCTGAAAAACAATCAACGACCAATCCTCGATTTTATCGAACCAAGTCATTGAACAAACTATTTCCTTACAACCCAAAACCCACTTGCTATGCACTTAGGAGCCTTTTCCATCAGCTTGAGCGTCAAGGATCTCGCCATTTCCAAATCCTTTTACGAAAAATTAGGCTTCTCCGTTTTTGCCGGAAAAATGGAGAAAAATTACCTCATCATGAAAAATGAAGACACCCTAATCGGCCTTTTTCAGGGGATGTTCGAAAAAAACATGTTGACATTCAATCCGGGCTGGGATCAAAACGCCCGTGGGCTCGAGGAGTTTGAAGATGTCAGAACCATACAGCAACTCCTCAAAAAAGGAGGGGTCTCCTTAGAAAAGGAAGCCGATGAAAGCAGCAGCGGTCCAGCCAGTATCGTGCTTTTTGATCCCGACGGCAATCCGATCCTTATTGATCAACACGTTTAGTTTCTACCGGTTTTTCCAGCTTTGTCCCCAGCCATAAGAAGGCCTCCTGAATGTTTGAAAAAATCCGGTCTTCCGGAACCAGATCGGGGATCAGATCGATGGCCTCCATCATGTTTCGAGGCTGATCATGGATGTTAATAAGGAGTACGGCTATGCCTTTGGACTGTAGGTCGAAAATGGCGTCTTCCAGGGCAAAAAGACCGGATTGATCAATATGTGGTACTTTGTCAAAGCGAATGATCAATGCGTGTGCATCTTCGCTGATTTGTTTGACCTGACTTTTAAAATAGGAAGTAAACCCAAAGAAAAGAGGGCCTTCCAGGTGCTTGATCAACACCTTGTTTTTATATGCTTCATAAAAAGCCATCTCATCCTGCCACGGCTTTTCGCTTTCCAGCCTGTTTATGGGTTTGATCGTTAAGCTTTTTTCCCCGAGATCCGCCGCTTTTTTCATAAATAATAAAGAAGCCAGCGCTACGCCGATGCCAACGGCATAGATCAAACTGCCGAAAGTCGTAATGAGTAATACGAGGATCAACACTGCGGCATCTGCTTTGGGCACGTGGCGAAGGAATTTCAATCCCCTGGTGTCCACGATCTTAAATCCAATAGGGATTAAAATGCCGGCCAGTACCGAAAGCGGGATATAAGAGGCAAGGGTTCCGAGTCCTAATAACACCATTAGTAAAAACAGGCCATGGATGGCGCCGGACAACCGTGTGCGGCCGCCCGAGTTGATGTTCACAACAGTGCCCTTGGTAGCGCCCGCTCCCGGAATTCCGCCAAAAACAGCCGCCAGCATATTTCCGATGCCCTGCCCGATCAGCTCCCGGTTGCTGTTGTGGCGCGTTTTGATCATATTGTCTGCAATTACAGAAGTCAGAAGTGAATCTATGCTACCCAATACGGCGAGCACCAGGGCATATTCAATGATCAGCATATACGCCTCGGGAGGGATATTAGTGAACATAACAGACAACTGAATTGCAGGTAGCCCGGATGGAATATCGCCGATGATGGGAACATCCCACCTTAAAAAATACCCCGTCAAAGCAGCGATAATCAATGCCACTAAGGCGCTGGGAATGGATTTGGTGATCTTCGGGAAGAGATAATAGATCACAACCGTCAACAGCCCCAACGTCAGCGCCTGCCAGTTAAATTCAGCAAATAAGCGCGGCAAGTCCTGCAGTACCGCAACGGTGGATTTCGGAGAAGAAAGCCCCGCAAAAGGAAACAATTGCAAGATCACAATGATCAACCCAACACCGCTCATGAAGCCCGATACTACGGGATAGGGAAAGTACTTGACATAACTGGCGATATTGAGCAAGCCGAAAACAATCTGGAAAACGCCGCCCAGCAGAAAGCTAAGTAAAATGATACCTAGCGCACTATCAAGGCTACCCATCATTTGTACGGCTGCTGCTACCAATGCCGCCGACACAACCGTCATGGGGCCGGTAGGGCCGCTGGCCTGAGTAGCCGTACCTCCAAAAATAGCGGCAAAAATACCGAGCATAATAGCGCCGTAAAGCCCTGCTGCAGCGCCCATACCCGATTGCACACCAAACGCTAACGCCAAAGGTAAAGCTACCACGCCCGCTACTAATCCTCCAATAATATCTCCTTTGAGATACTTCGTGTTGTAGATGTTCTTCATTTTTGTTTTATGTGTTTTTTACTAGGATAAGTGAGTATTCAAAGATAATTACCTAGCGAGATGGTGCAAAAAAGAGGGATCAGAAGGTCCCTGCTTAAACTGGTAAAGGCAAAGAAGGCGTCATAAAAAATTCACTTTGCCGATGTCCATTTCATAAATACCGCCAATGATCTTGATCTCACCATTCTCTTCCATTTCTTTGAGGATGGGACTTTGATTTTTGATGTCCTTTATCGTTTTGCGTACATTCTGCTCGCAAACCAGATGCACAAATTCGGGATTGGAAGAAGTGCGCTCCCCTTGATAGTTAACGGCCTCGACTGCAGGGCGTATTTTCGTCAGCATAGCGGTAATATTGCCCATTTTAACATTGTCAACGGCTGCTTTGACGGCTCCGCAATGCTCATGGCCCAATACCAATATCACTTTGGAACCCGCTACTTTACAGCCAAATTCCATGCTCCCGAGAATATCTTCATTGACAAAATTGCCGGCAACGCGAGCTACAAAAAGATCGCCTATTCCTTTATCAAATACGTCCTCTACCGGAACGCGACTATCCAGACAGGAAAGGATCACTGCTTTTGGATACTGCCCTTTGGCAGCCTGGCGGATTTGGGCAGCATGATCCCGGGCAGTGAGATCACTGGTGATGAAGTTTTCATTGCCGGCCTTAAGACTTTCGATCACAGCATCAGGGGTAAGCAATGCCTGTTCGTCGGCAGTTAAGACCTTCTCTATAAGTGGCCGGATTTCTATAGATTGCTGCTCACCATCCTCCGTTTCGGTCAAAATGGTGATTTTTTTAAATGAGGGCGTCATAGTTAACTTTAGTTTTTTGGATATTGAATTTAATACAAAACTGTAAAAGCAGTGTGTTGTTCGATTGGAACATATTAAAAAACCTACTCTTAAACCACAAAAACGGGAGATATCCCGAAATTTTTCAGGCTAACTTAATCCTTGAATTTTCATTTTAGTCAAGCAAGCAAACCCGTTCAAATATAGGTTTTGTTGGCGCGTCTAGCTCCGAAAATTGAAAAATTAATAAAATGCCCTGAAGGGGCAGAATAAAAACGATTATTTTGTTTTGCCCCTTCAGGGCAAGCAAGGCATTTACCGATAACTTTTTGATAGACAGACGATAACAAAAAAACACTTAATGATTGGAGCCAATTAAAATCAAGGATGTCTCCTATTTATTCCTCGAATCGATGTTTTCGATAATCTTTAGGTTCCATTCCCCTGCTATCGCAATATTTTTGATGCCTGGCTTCTGCCGGCCAGAAAGGCCCTGCCTCTTCCAGCTGCGTTTTGACATCATAATCATTGGCTCGGAGTTGGTCGATCAACTTTTGGGCTGTCTCCTTCTGTTTTTCATCTAAATAAAAAATAGCAGACCGATACTGTCCACCATTATCCGTACGATCGTAGGTCGGATCGTGCATCTCAAAAAACAAACGAGCTAATTGCTCAAAACTGGTCTGCTCCGTATCATAAGTGACTTCCACCGCTTCTGCATGGCCTGTCTTTTTGGAACATACTTCTTTGTAGGTCGGATTTTCCGTATGTCCACCTGTATATCCCACCCTGGTGGAAACAACCCCTTTTGCCCTGCTAAAAAAGTATTCTTTGCTCCAGAAGCAGCCGGAAGCGAAAACAGCCTGTTCAAGCTTCAGCTTTTTTTTTCCATTTTTTCCCATTCTTCTTTTGGGATAAACTTCATAGACAGGGAGTTCACACAGTGGCGAGTATTTTTTTCCGTAAACCGCTCACCAATGAAAACATGCCCCAAGTGCCCACCACAGTTATTACACAAAATCTCAGTCCGACGGCCATCCGCATCCGTTTGTCGCATTACAGCGCCGGGGATCTCATCGTCAAAACTGGGCCAGCCGCAGCCGGAGTCGAATTTGTCTTCAGAACGATACAGAGGCGCATCACAACGACGGCAAACGTATACCCCTGCCTGTTTATTATTGTTGTATTCACCGGTAAAAGGCATTTCTGTGCCTTTGTGCACGATGATTCTTTCCTCTTCTGGTGTGAGTTTGTTGAATTTCATTTTATTTCGTTTTGATTGGATCAGTTTGCTCCTTCAAAACAACAACAAGGTCCGGCGGGTTGTTATGAAAAACCAAAAAAGTAGAAAAGAATTTGGCAGTTGAACACTAACCAAATCTTTTTTTTAATACCTATTATTATGCTGGAAAAGACCATTCAGGACATCAAATCCTGCACCATTTGTGAAGAACACCTTCCACTTGGCCCAAAACCTATTTTTTCCATTCATCCCGAAGCCCGAATCGGCATCATCAGCCAGGCGCCGGGCAGACTCGCCCACCAGAGCGGTATTCCCTGGAACGACCAGAGCGGCGACCGCCTGAGAACCTGGCTGAATGTTGACCGCTCTACTTTTCATGACACTGCGCACTTCGCCATTATTCCAATGGGGTTCTGCTATCCCGGCAAAGGAAAATCCGGCGACCTGCCCCCTCGTAAAGAGTGTGCCCCGCAATGGCACGAAACAGTCCTCCAACTCATGCCGAAGATCGAACTTTTTCTGGTGATAGGGTTATATGCTCAAAAACAATACCTCGGCAAAAAAAGAAAGAAAACATTGACAGCAACAGTGGAGGCTTTTGATGACTATCTGCCAACGTATTTTCCTCTTCCCCACCCCTCTCCGCTAAACACCCACTGGCTGCAGAAGAATCCATGGTTTGAGAAAGAGGTACTTCCTGTATTGAGAGAAAAAGTGCACGGGGTAAGGCGGAGTCAGAACTCCCAACACTAAAAGAAAAACCCTCCGCCAAAGTTCACCCTGGCATCAGCATCATCACCTTTAAACACACCGAGACTAATCGTAGCCAAATTAAAAGGACTGATAAAAACGCCCCCGCCTGCACTAGTGTGCCACAGGTTAGAACCGTCACCTTCCAGCCAGACGCGGCCGTAGTCGAATCCGCCAAAAATGCCGAACACAAAGGGAACCGCCCGGTTAGGAGAAGCCAGTAGTTGTAACCTTAAATCGGTATTGTGATAAAAGGAAGACTGGCCGGCAAAGCGATCCCGACGAAAGCCGCGTATGTTACTGCCGGGGCCGATCCCTCCTAAGGTTGCACTCTGGAAAAATTCAAACTTGCCATTGAAGATCTGCTTCCCCCCTACACGAGAAGCCAGGACCAGAACGCCTTCCCGATCCAATTGCTGATATACAGCCAGGGAAGCTTCGAGATAGGGAAAATTTCTGGAATTATCCTCTAACTGCATTTTCCATCCCCCCTCCATTTGGAAATGAATCCCCCGGCTAGGATAGGCAACGCTGTTGACGTTTTCAAAGTCCACCACTGTTTTCAACCCCAGGTACTTGACCCCATCATACATCTCCGGGTCTAACTCATCTCCAATAAGATCGATAAACCTGCCGGCCGTCCGTTCCACACGGATATCTTCGAATTCCGGCCCAATGGTAAAGAAAGAACTGTATTGCTTCCGCATTAAGGCGGCAAAAAAGCTGTACTCCCTGAGTCGAAGCCGGTGAAAATCCACCCCGTTTTCATCTTCCGTATTGATGGTTTCATTACCTAGTCCGTAAAAGTTAGACGTATACAAGGGAGAACGCAGCAGCGCATCCAACTGAACGTCCCAGGCGCCGAAAACATCGATGAAGTCCCCTGTGTACTCGAACTTCAGGCCGGAAGTAGCAGCAGCATATTGAAAGCTCAGGGCATGGCTATTCGCGTAAGGCTCTTTTTTGAAGCCCTGATTGGTAAAAGAAGCCAAAGCTCCCAACAATACCCCATCGTCCGGGTTGAAGCTAAGGGTAGGCATGGCAAAGCCAAAGTTAAACTCATGGTGCTTATCTTTACGATCATACAAATTATAAAAAGGATTATCTGTAAGCTTCAGCCGCGTTTCTTTTCCCTTTTTCAACTGACGGTCTTCGCTCAACACATCGTAGATGATGGTTTTTTTGCCTCCTCCTACTATCGATTCATCATAAAAGGTGTCTTCGCCCTCTCCACCCAGTATCCGGAGCAAGGGGCCGTTCCGGGCCGTTCCGGATATCCGGATCAGATCGTCATCTTCCATGGTAAAGATCTGGATCTCTTTGGTTTCTTCAGGTAGAAAGGTACGCTCATAAAGCAGCTCCTGTTTTTTTCCTTTTTTATCGCTAAGAGCAAACATTTTAACCTCCGTCAACCCACCCTCTTTTCGTTGGATTTCCACCAATTCCCGATCATTGGTGCCGACGATTTCGACATGGCGGGCGTTGTGCAGGTACAACCGGCGGGCAATATCCAGGAGTTTATCCCGGCGGCTTTTGAGTCTGGCTTTGATGAAACCGGCATCTAGCTCAATAAATTTTTCCGGCCAATGCTCTTCGAAAGCCCGGTCAATGACTTCATCCGTCAGTTTTTCCTGCAAAAATAAAGCCTCCTCCTTCCAGTCTTCCCAGTCCGCTCTCGACATAAAGGAGGGATCAAAATAACGCGCCCCAAAATTAGACCATCGGATGGGCTTAATGTCATAATCATATGCCCGCAAGGGTTGAAGCATAGGAGAAAACTGCCTGAAAACCCCCAATATCCAGCCGTCATACCGGCTAAAAGCCTGATCCCGATCTCTTGGGATGGGGCGATACAAATGGTATTTACCATCCTCAAAATCCGCCCACCGCCACTGATCATCATGGCGATCCCAATCGCCCAGGACATTATCAAAAAGGCGATTGCGCACCACAAACCGGTCATCTACGCTATGGTCCTGATCTTTTCGTATCTCTTCCAGCATATCCGAAGTACTGAGGATATCATCGGGATTCCCAAAAAAATCGGCTTCCTGCCAGACATCCTCATCCGGGCGTTCTTCGACCAAATACAGTGCATCTCCATAGCCTTCGTTGTAATACTTCAGCGCAGGCTGCTTAGGTACGTAATACAGCCTCGGATTGGTATGGTAGATGCCGACCGCATCCGCCAGGGGCGG
Source organism: uncultured Saprospiraceae bacterium (assembly GCA_964548175.1). Lineage (GTDB taxonomy): Bacteria > Bacteroidota > Bacteroidia > Chitinophagales > Saprospiraceae > JANQPA01. Next base: position 88,258 of record CAZJQS010000005.1, on the reverse strand, counting down.
GATAACAGTGGCAGCCATGGGGTGGGCCGCGCTAAAGTTATCCTGAACAATATCCAGAATAAACGTTTGATTGAAGGGATAGGGCACTGTCCGGGTAGGATCTTTTTTTACGGACCGCATAGTATATTGCCGCCCTTCTTGTGTTTCGAGCCTAAGAGAGTTGGTCTGATAACCGCCTCCACGCTTAACCGGTTCAACCCCACCTTTGAAAGCGGTCAGGTCCAGTTGAGGTACAGTGATTTCCTGCGCGTAAGCTTCTCGATAATGGGCTCCCCATAATTTTTTTCCCAGTCCCTTTTTGGTATAATCCCGATCAGTAACCGGGACAGAGACCATTGCCTTTTCCGGGTCAATCTTAAACAAAAAAAGACTGTCCTGGTAAATATCTTCAGATTTAGGCAGCGGTTCTCTGATTTTTTTACGAAAGACCAACTGCCCGTCTTTCTCCTCTTTTTGCGCGACCCAAAATTGCACCCAGACAGAACCATCTTCATAGATCAGCAGTTCTGAAAATCCAGGCGCAGCATAAGCAAAGTCGGAGCCGTCGCCCAGGCGTACAGGGCTTTTCCTGGAGCCCGCACCACTGACGATAAACGACTGGCCGCTGCGCTCTATATATTGAAGACTGTGTTCATGCCCGGAAGCGAACATAAAGTTGCCGTTTTTTCGGGCGGAATTTAAGACCAGATCACGGAATTCCTTGTATTTAGGATGTACAATATCCTGGTTCGTTCCAATGGCAGAGCGGAAAAAGGGATAGATGGAGCCGATCACGGGAAGGGGGATCAAAAGGGCCTTGTTGGCTGCCGTTAGGGGAAACAGGTGATCTTTTAATGTAAAGCCGCCGCCATGTGGACCATAGGTGTAAATGGGGTGATGCATGGCAATGAGTACGTTTTTATTGCGATTGCCCTTCAGCACCTCTTCAAATTGAAGTGCGAATGCAGACCGGCTTTTGACGTCACAGCCCTCATTGATTTCGGGTTTATTCTGCCAGTTTTCCAAGAACCATTGAGAATCCAGGAGAATAAGGGTCAGGTCTTTGCGCAATTCTATTTCTTTCGGATCTCCGCAACCCGGATTAGGTTCCATGGCTTCATCGCGATCAAGATACTCATCGATAAAAGCTTCCTGTTCTTCCACTCCATCGACCCCATAACCATACCAGTCGTGATTGCCCGCCAGAAAGTGAACGCGTCCTTCAAAGTCCTTCACCACATCAAGCTGAGCTTTCAGCTTATACTCGTCAAATAAACGTTCTTCTCTGGCAGCCAGATCATCTTCATCCGGCATCCCATTCGGATAGATGTTATCCCCCAGAAAGAGAACGGCTACTTTATCCTGTTGGGGTTCGGACTTAAGTTTTTGGTCCAGCAATGAAAGCGCCGGCAACGCTTTTCCGTATTCGGCCCCTCCTGCATCGCCGATGAGGTAAAACTTGTAAACAGGTTGTTGCTCAGGTAAAGCATTGCCCTTCCATGCTTCTGCCTCCTTAGAAAGATGGAGCCGATAACTAGCGCAGGCATTCAATAAAAAAACCAGGAAAAAGAGAATGGTGTGGTTGTTAGGTTTCATAGAGGGAAATTGAGTGTTTTATCCGGGAGGTTAATTAAAAAGTTGTTCTAAAGGCTATAGGAAAGGCATCTGCTTGTTTTGCGCAGCCTCAAAAATGATTTTTCATGTCACCTAACATCAATAAACAAAAAAAGACCTCTTCTGGATGAAGAGGTCCTCAATTTTACACTCACTAGTTTATGAAACTTAAGCCGACGCTAAAAAAGATCTTATATATTTAACCGTTATCGAACGGTATATATTGCTTTGAATACCTGATCAATTTTCAGCATAGGTTTGGCAACTGAGCGGCCAAACCTGTGCTGAGGCGTCTATTTGATTATGATCGAGGATAATTTACAAAGTTTTTATGGCTTCTGCTACAAAAATGAACATAATTAAGGACTATGTAAAGTGGTTATTCTTTAAATAAAATTTAAAAAATTTTCCAACCTTTTAAATTCTCTTAAATCTTTTAAGTAAAAACACAATCTTGAGAACGACGCCGACCCGAGAGGAAAAAAATTTGATCCGACAATGCCTGAAGGGGAATCCGCAGGCGCAGCTCACGCTGTACAATCGGTACGTTCAGGCCATGTACAATGTCGTCATTCGTATGCATCCGCACCCGATGGATGCTGAAGACATTTTGCAGGACGCCTTCGTTAAGGTTTTTCGCAACTTGTCTTCTTTTCAGGGGGAGGCCACTCTCGGGGCCTGGATCAAAAAGATTGTCATTAACACCTGTCTTAATTTTTTACGGAAAAAAAAGAAGTTAAGTTTCGTTCAGCTAGAGGCAAATGATGCTTTTGTCGAAGAAAATGAAGGCATTGGCGCCCCCCAGATTAATATGAAAAAAATTCACCACGCTATAAAGAAACTACCGGAAGGCTGCCGGGTGATCTTTTCCCTGCACCTCCTGGAAGGCTATCAGCATAAGGAGATCGCTCAAATCCTGGACATCACGGAATCCACCTCGAAAAGCCAGTATCATCGAGCAAAGAAATTGCTGCGGGAAGAGTTAAGTAAAGTCCTTAATTGTTAGATCGCTCGTCCCGATGAATCGCGATTGGGCGTTGCCTTCCTCCAGGAGCCTCAGTACAGGCAGGGATATTTGTTGATCAGTTGGTGCAAAACAAAGAATAAACTCAAAAAATGGAAAAAGAAATTAAAAATCGAAGAGCAGAGCTGGATGGCATGGAGATGCCCGACAAGGCGCGGCTTTGGCGGAATATTCAGGCGGAGCTGAAAACTATGGAAAAGCCCTTAAAAAATGGAGGCTGGCGCATTTCCATCGGAAAATACTGGCAATGGAGTATCGCAGCTTCCATCTGTCTGATCATTACAGCTGCTCTACTTTTCCGGCCGAAGAACCAGAGCGGAGAAGCAGAGCAGATCAACCTGGCGAATTATTATCCGGAACTGGCCGAACAAAAAGAGCACTATTCCCGTCTGATCCGGCAAAAAGAGCAAGAACTCAAGCTTGACGAACTGGAGGAGCAAAACTTTGCAGACCTATTCAGAGAATTGAAAATACTGGAAGACATCCACCAGCAAACCCTGGAGGACGTACCCCGGTATATTGACAATGAGCAACTGGTGCGCACCCTAATCCGGTATTATGAACAGAAAATCAAGATCCTTGAACGTTTATCCAAAGAAGTCACCAAACAAAAGTATCATGAAGAAAAAAGTCACGAAAGAAGTCTGTAAAACAGGGCTTCTGCTTGTCGCCCTGTTTTTATTCCCCCTGATCGCCAGATCCCAGGAAAAAGACTACAGGGAGGTCTACGAAAAGTCTTTTTCCGGCATTCAAATACTGGAAGTGGATCATCGAAGAGGAGACATCGAAGTGCTGCCTTCTTCCGCCAATCAGGTTGCCTATCAGATCGAGTTAACCTTCAAGGCTCAGGAGGAAGATGCCGCCCAGGAATTGATCCGGCATTTTGACATCAATACTGATCAATCCGGCAGTGCACTCTCCTTATCGACCGAACTCAACATCAGCAAATGGAACAGCCGGAACGGAAACGTCCGCATCCAGTTTAAGGACGGCGTGAAAATATCAGGCATCAAGGAGGTGAGCGTAAAAATGAAATTGTATGTGCCCACGCTCGATCAGCTTACCCTGAGTAACAAATACGATGGCATAATCATCGAACAAGCGGTCAATGCCGCTCTTAAGATCAACCTTTACAGCGGCCGACTGAAAATAGGCCAAACCCGTAATGACCTGACGCTGGCGCTTAAGTACGGTAAGGCTCAAATCGGTGATTTTAAAAATGCAGCAATAGATATTTACGACGGCACGCTGAAACTAGGCAATGGAGGCAAAGTGACGCTGACCTCCAAATATTCGGAGATCGAAATGGGCAACATCAGCTCGCTGAAAGCCGCCATTTACGATGACGAACTAATCGTACAAGACATTCAGGGCGAACTCGTCCTCCAGGATAAATATTCGGACATCAAGATCAACCGGGCCCAGAATGCCAGGCTCGATATTTACGATGGCGACTTTCAACTGGATCGGGTCAACGACCTTCAAATAAAAAGCAAGTACACAAACTTCCGCCTGGGCTCTGTCGGATCCCTGGCCTTTGAACTGAGCTATGATGATGAGATCATGATCAAGGAAGTGGAGGAATTGTCCTCTTCCGAATCAAAATATTCGGATTATAATATCCTTACCCTGCTCAAATCCCTGAAAATGAGCTCTTATGACGACAATATCGAGATCGGCTCGGTTGGTAAAACCTTTTCCGGACTGACTTTCGATGGGAAATACACCGATCTGAGCATTAAGCTGGATCCTTCCATTGCTTTTAGAATAGACAGCTATAAGAAATACGGCAAACTCCGCTTTCCCCAGGATCGTTTCGAGGCGCGTATTTATAAAGAAAAAAACGACGAACTGGAATTACAGGGCTCCTCAAAAGGCGCTGCCAGTGACAGTCCTCTGTTGAAGATCAATGCGCATGATTGCAACATCAGCATTCAATAGCTTTAGAGAAATGAGGTCGTCGAAAAAGGCGAGCTCATTTCTTAAACATCATTTTCATCCAGAACAACGGCTTTACGATCTCTTCTCTCAGGTCAAAATCCGTATACATGCTGCTGATCACGTTCACCACTTTTTGGTTACCGGAGATGATCCGTGAGATGAGGTTGACCAGGAAGGGGTAGCTTGCCATACGCTGCATTTTATAACTCAACTTCATCTCTGACCCGAGCACCCGTTTTACGCGAACATCATAAGCTTTCAGGAACCCGGCGGAGAAATCGTTTTTCAACAGGCATTGTTCGGCTTGTTCTGCGGCGATAAACCCGCTGTAAAAAGCATTGCCGATGCCTTCGCCGGTAAGCGGATCGATCAGATGCCCGGCATCCCCCACCAGCATGTAATGATCCCCGGAAATAGGCCGGGTCTTCGACCCCAGTGGTAAGCCGTATCCTTCGACTTTTCCTATTCGCTCGGCCTGGCGGAAGCGGTCTTTGAATCTCGGATGATGTTCGATCATCTCGTCCAATTTTTGGCGAAGGTTGACTTTGCGTTTTTTGATTACATCGCTGCGCATGCCGATGCCGACATTGGCTTCTCCATTCGGCAGCGGAAAGACCCAGAAGTATCCGGGCGACAGTTCTTTCACAAAGTGAAGCTCGATGTAGTTGTGCGGATGCAGGCCGCTTACGCCGCGATAATACGCCCGGACGGCCCCCGCGTAGTGTTTCATGTCTTTTTCCAGACCGGCATACTTTCGGCTGAAAGAGGAGTACGCTCCGGCAGAATCGATCAGCAACCGGGCATCTATGACTACTTTCCCTGAGGCATCCCTGATAAGAAAGCCCCGCTCTGATCGCTCGTATCGGGTGATCTCTGTTTCCAGCAGCAATTTTATATTGGGTCTTCTTTTTACTTCCCTGATCAGGAAGTTGTCGAGTTCCAGCCTTTTAGACACATAACCCGGTGCATTAGCCTGATCGATAACGTACTTGCTTTTAAAAGGCAACTCAATGGGTTGCCCTTTAGGCGCGCCGAAGATCAGTCCCCAGACGTCCACTTGCTCTGCCTTGGCATTGAAGCGCTTCAGGATCTCAGGATCCAGCCGGTTGAGCAGGGTAGTCACTTTACCGCTGATGGCATCGCCGCATATTTTATCCCTGGGAAAAGCAGCTTTATCGATCAATACAGACGGAATGCCCATATAACTGAGCTTCAAAGCCGTGGCAGCCCCCCCAGGCCCTGCGCCGACTACACATACATCGGTTGTTATCATTGGTTTACGTTCTGATTAGATTTTCTGGAAAAAAGGAGTTTTTCCTCAAAAAAGCAAGCGGTTAATGCAAAACGCATTAACCGCCGGACTTATTATCCCTATTCGAGTTATCAGCTGTATCGATCCTTGAGCTGTAACTAACAGCTTTATTTCTTAGGACTGAGTTTTCTTTCTCTTTACAATGAATTAACACAAAGATAAAAGAATATGCCATAGTGAAAAATTATTTTCTCATCTTTTCACCAACTTCACCGCCTTCACCTGTTTTCCATGCACCAATTGAATAATGTAGTGACCGGAAGGCAAAGCTTCCAATGGCATATTCATTTGCTGGGTTCCTTCCGGCAGCGCGTAGGAAGCCAGTTCCCGACGGCCCGCATAATCCAGTATTCTGATCCTGGCGTGCTCATCAACGGAAGCACTCTTCCAGCTGACCTGAATACGGTCAGCCGCAGGATTGGGATAGACTTCCAGGTGCAAACCCTCCTGCTGAATGCCCGAGGCGTCAATAGCAACCACCTTCGAGTATTCCTCCGAACGATCATAATCGACCTGCCGGAGCCGGTAATAATTCCAACCGGGCGCAGGCTGCTCATCGATGAAGGTATAATGCTGAGCTTCCACCGTGGTTCCGGCGCCGTAGACCCGGCCGATGTGGTCAAATTGTATGCCGTCCGCACTGCGCTCGACCATCATGTAATGGTTGTTGGTTTCCGAAGCAGTAGCCCATTCAAGTGCTATGACATTGTCCTCCAGCACTGCTGTGAAGCGGATGAGTTCAATGGGGAGGAATTCTTGCCCCAAATAGGTAACCGTAACCACATCATTTGTCAGATCACTTACCGCGCCAAGTGTACTAGTTGGATCTATTCCATTAGGAAGCGTGTAAATAGGAGGAGTATTAAAAGCTCCATTCAGGATGCCTGCATCTACAACATCCCATGTCTCACCATTATTAAAAAAACCAGGTCCGAAAATCAGGTTGAGATTGCCGGCAATATTTGCCGTTCCAGTTACCTGTATAAGGTCGTTTCCTCCGTCGCCCCCTATTTCAATGACATGAGTCACTCCTCCAAATACAGTATAATCGCCATTAATGACCATCGTCCCAAACGAGTTACCCGGAGCGATCGTTCCGCCCGTGATGCTGAGATCGCCGTTAAAAGTTCCGCCGCCATTCAGGCTTCCGGGGCCGTCTTTTCCTTGTTGAGAAAAAGAGCTGCCGTTGCTGAAATTGAATGCGCCGTTATTGGTGATCAGTCCGCCGCTGGTTAAGGAGCCGGTGCTGACATCTTCTACCCCCAGGTTGAATGTTCCACCGGATAAGATATTGATCTGTCCTCCTGTCTCGTTATTAAGAACGCCATTATTGGTAAAAGCACCGTTGATCTCGAATTCGCCCAGTTGGTCGAAAGTAGCGCCATTGATGGTCATCGTTCCTCCTTCCAGAATATTAATTACCCCATTATTGGTCAGGACCTGGGCCTCCATGTCTCCGAAAGTAAACGAAGCGCCGTTCCGGTTATTCAGCGTACCCCTGTTGGTAAAATTCGCTGATTTGGAAGAGAACACCCCGGCATTATCAAAGAATCCTGCATTCAGGATAGGAGCGCCGCTGACGGTTAAGCTGCCGGTATTCAGTATATTCAGGCTTGATCCGGCGGCGATGTCCAGTTGGTCCACTTCCATACCGTCCAATATAGCCGCCCCCTCAATTAAAATGGCGTCCCCATTTTCTAAAGCATCTGGAGGGACGATTCCGTCGGCCCAGCTGTTGGGATCATTCCATGGCCCCCCGATCTGGCGATAAACCGTCTGAGCCGGCAAAACTGAAGTGATGAGTAAAAAGGAAAAAATCGAGATCAGCACAGCCTGCTGAATGAGGGCTGCCTTAACTTTTCTGAAGAGAGTCAGGTACATAATCGGTTGTTTAATTTTGGGAAATAATTGTTAACGGCTCCGGATGGATGTTTCCTCCAAAGTCCTGTTTAAAAAATTAGCGTAATGTGTTATTTGCAAGGATCAGAAGGGAGATAGATAACTTGAGACTGGGGGTGCTTTAACGTGTTTACAATTGCAAGGTAAGCTAATTTTGAGAGAAGAAAAAATGATATTTTATAAAAATCAATATAAGATGTTCCACCTGTTGCCTTAGCAGGGATTTCAAACCAAAGGAATAAATAAAAAAAGCTTCACCGCAGTTGCGATGAAGCTTTTTTTCTAAAAAGGTCATTTTTTAGTTATTACCCAAAATAAGCGGCAATCCATCTGATCCGCCGCCACCGATGACGATCACCTTAGTGTTAGGGGAGTTAGCCAGTTCCATGGTCGCTTCGATCCCTTTATCGCGCAGGATATTTTCAGACAAGCTCGCATTCAGGATGCGGTTAGACTCAGCTTTGGCTTCGGCTTCGATGATCTTACGCTCGGCCTCCTTGCGTTCCTGTTCGAGTATGTATTTGTACTTCAAAGCCAGTTGCTCCGCTTCGATCTTACTTTCGATGGCTGTTTTCACTTTTTCCGGCAAGGTAATATCCCTGATCAGTGTTGCTTTCAGGTCGATATAATTGCCGGAAAGGTTATTTGCCAGGTCTTCCTGGATCATGGATTGCACCTCGTCTCTTTTGGTAGAATACAGCTCTTCCGGTGTAAAGCGCCCCAGGATAGTTCTAACAGAGGAGCGCACTTCAGGTCTGACGAGGGAGACCAGGTAATCCTGGCCAAACTGCTCGTGCAGTTCGCCGATCTTATCATAATTAGGATTTACACGCATGGTGACATCCACTTTGATATTCAGACCGTTGCTGGAAAGCACTTCCATTTCTTCCTCCAGTTGAACCTCACGTACAGAGTACAAATGCATGGTGTTCCAGGGGGCAACGACGTGAAAGCCCGGTTGATAAATGTTTTCTTTGTCCAGGCCGCCACCGAATCGACGGAATAGCACGCCTCGATTACCTGGATCGATGGTTAGAAAAGTGGCGCTTGAAAAAATAATGATCACGATCAGTATAAAAAAACCAATAATACCTGTGGTGATCAACCTGCCTTGAGAAGGTTTACGGTTATTAGAGTCACTCATTTTTTATTTTTTTAATTTTTTATTTAACAAATTTACCGGTGGTCAGTGTTTTGCCGGCCTGCCATTTTATGTCTATTTCGATTAAAATTAAGGATAGTTCGCTAAAAACCTTTGTAATTTCGACAACTTTGGCCGATTTTCCCAGGAAAGGCAAAGAATTTAACTGCGTTCGAGCTGTTGGAATTAAAAAACCCTCTGCTCATTTTTTTGTTACATTTGCAATTCTTCGATAACGGGGCGGCAGCGGTTTAAGCACGGCTTCGCCCATCATAAAAAAATAAACTGATTACTATTCATGAAAAAATTGATCATTGCGGTTGGTATTATAGGTTTGATCTGGGCTTGCAGTAATGCAGATGATTCAAAAGGAAGCGGTGAAGCGTCCCAGGAAGTGGTTTCCAATGCGCCTAAAAAAGAAGACGGAGAAAAGATTTATCGCAATTCTTGTGTAACTTGTCATGGCTTATACGGAGACATGGGCGCCAGCGGCGCTTACAACCTTACAACCTCAGCGCTATCCGTAGAAGAGCGCATCGATGTGATCACCAATGGAAGAAATGCAATGCCTGGCTTCAAGAATCTCTTAAATGAAGCAAAGATCAAAGCTGTAGCAGAATATACCTTAGAGCTCAAAAAATAATCCGCTTGCCGAAAGATAAGCACATACTGGTTACCGGTGGGACCGGCTTCGTCGGCTCCTATCTGCTTCGATATCTGCTCGATCAGGGTTATCACAGGATCAGGGCGATCAAGCGAAAGCACAGTACTATGGACCTGGTAAGCGACGACCTTATTGACCACATTGAATGGATAGATTGTGACATTCTGGATATTGTAGGCCTTGAGGACAGCATCAGGGGGGTCGATCAAGTCTATCACAGCGCTGCTATGGTCTCCTTCCAGCCTTCAGAAAGAAAAATGATGCGTAAGGTCAATATAGAAGGCACGGCGAACATCGTGAACGTAGCCCTTCATGAGGGGGTCAAAAAATTAGTCCATGTCAGTTCTATAGCTGCTATCGGCCGAAAAAAGCCTGGAGAAACCATTTCAGAAGAGTCCCAATGGGAAAGCAGCCCTTACAATACGCAATACGCCGTTTCCAAATATCTGTCCGAACGGGAAATATGGCGAGGCATTGCCGAAGGCCTGCAGGCTTGTATCATAAATCCGTCCATGATCCTGGGCGCCGGCCGATGGAACGACGGCCCCCAGAAGTTCTTCAAACTCGTCTGGGATGGTTTGTCTTTTTTTCCACTGGGCGCCAATGGTTTTGTCGATGTCCGTGACGTGGCGAAAATGATGGTCCAGCTAATGGAATCCGACATAACCGGGCGTAGGTTTATCGCCAGCAGCGAAAACCTGTCCTATCACCAGCTTATAGACACGATCGCAGGTCATCTGGGAAAAAAAACACCCGAGCTCGCATTGCACAATGCGCTAACGGAGTTCCTCTGGCGCTGGGAATGGTGGAAAGCAAAACTGACCGGAAATCCACCTGCCGTCACTAAAGAAACGGCACGCCATACTTCGAGGAAATTTTATTACGACAATACCCGCTCAAAAAAAGAGTTGAACTTCGAGTATTTGCCGGTAGAAAAAACCATCTCCGACATTGCGCCGGCCTTCCTGGAAGCTACCCGCCACAACTTCGAAAGCCGAATATTTGAATTCGTTTAAGACTTTCATTATTGGATTTTTTATTGATCCAGGACATCCAAACCATTTTCTAAAGTGTTGAGTAAAATAATGCCCTGCATGGTTTGTGTAAACAATCATGGTATGGTATTCCTCTTAACTCAAGCTTTACCTGATGACTGCCACCAACAATCTGATCAAAGAAGCCCATATGATAGAAGATCTCTATTCTAATATAGGTATCCACCAGATTCCCTATTCAACGGTCCTGAGCTTCCGCCCGCTTATACGCAAGCTTAAGGAAAGCGCCGGGCAGCAAGACCATCCGACTTCCATGCTCGCTGAGCTGATCCTAAAAAAGGTGGAAGATCATCCTATCTTCAAAGATCCCATTCCGGACCCTGAGGTAATCGAAGAAAATTGCGAGGTTTTTGACCTTTTGATCAGCGGCGTGCTTCCTCCGGTGCTCCGGCAAACCGAGCTGGCCAAATTAGCAGCCCCTTTTAATACCAATGCTTTTTACATTACTCCGGCATTAAAAGCGCTGTTGAAATCTTCCCCCATCAAAACCATTCAAAAGGGAAATTACAGCCATGATCTGAACTGCTCGATGATCATAGGGGCCTGCAGCATGATCCTCAATCAGTTTTACGGGCAAAAAATAGAGGTAGACCCTCCTATCAGTTTTTATATCGAGGATCCGAATACGGGTATTTCCAGGCATTTCAAATTTAATGTCAACATGCAATTTGTCGATATTAAAAAACTCAAACCGCTCCAACCCATTTCACAGGAACAGATCAATGAGTTGCTGAGTAATATTTACGATTCTGAGCTCTGGTTAAAGTATATTCCGCCCTCTCATTTTGCTTTTGAAGGCTTTGACATTGGCCATTTGACGGAAATCACCAACGAGCATACCCTCTCTACGCTGAAATACCTTTTACTGCAAAAGAATGCAGTGCTCCATCAGGATAATATCAGCGCCCTGGAAAAACTGATCCGCACTTATTTTAATATTCCCGATCTTCGACTGGGCCTGACAGCCATAGACTATCCTCCCGAAAATACGGTAGCGCATCGTTACAAGATCCGCTTTGATTTCCTGGCCGACAAGCATCCGGTTTTATTAACCACGGAAAACCATAATTCCATCTATGAAAAAGCCTGTAAATACCGCGAAGTGCTTTTGATCGAAGACCTGGCCGAAGTAACCAACAAAACCGAGGTAGAAGAAGACCTGCTCAAGGAAGGTATAAGAAGCATCATCGTAGCCCCGCTGTTCAGTAAGGAAGAAAGAGTGATCGGAATCCTGGAAGTGGGATCTCCCCACCCTTTCCAGCTGCATAGTTTTATCGAAATGAAATTGAAGGAACTGACCAGTCTTTTTTCACTGGCTGTAGAAAGAAGCCGCGATGAGATCGACAACCAGATCGAAGCCGTCATTCGCGAACAATTTACGGCCGTTCATCCAAGCGTAGAATGGCGTTTTATCGAGGCATCCTATAACCTTTTGGAAAAAAGAGAAAAAGACAGTCAGAAAGCGTCCATGGAGCCTATAGTTTTCGAAGACGTTTACCCGCTTTACGGCCAGGCGGATATCGTGAGCTCCTCAAATAAGCGAAATGACGCCATACAAACAGACCTGATCGAGAATCTAGACAAGGTAAAAACACTGCTGGAGAAAAGCCTCGACTATATTCATTTCCCCCTGGCGGCACAAGCCTTAATGAAGGTCGAACGGGGGTTGCAGAATGTCAGATCGGAATTCAATTCCAGCGATGAATCCCGACTGGTGGAGTTGTTACAAATTGAGCTCCATCCTATCCTGGCCTATCTCCAAAAGCGTTTTCCTGATTTGTCGCCTCCCATTTCAAAATATTTCGACGCGCTGGACCCTGAGCTGCGCATCGTTTACAAAGCCAGAAAAGCCTACGAGGACAGCGTGGCCATGATCAACAATACCATCTCTAATTTTATCGAAAAAGAACAACGCGAAGCCCAGGCCATCCTGCCTCATTATTTTGAAAAATATAAGACCGATGGCGTCGAATACGACATTTACGTCGGGCAGTCCCTTTTGAAGAAGGACCTTTTCTCAGAAATGCACCTGAAGAACCTCCGGCTCTGGCAGTTGATCAACATGTGCAAGATCACCCGCCTGGTGAATGAAATGCAAGAGGAATTACCGATCCCCCTGACTACCGCCCAACTGATCTTCGCCTACAACACTCAGCTTTCCATACGCTTTCGTATGGATGAAAAGCAGTTTGACGTCGACGGCGCCTACAACGTGCGCTACGAGATCCTGAAAAAACGGATCGATAAAGCGACTATTGAAGGAACTAACGAAAGGCTGACCATAGCGGGAAAGATCGCCATTGTCTATCTGAATGATAAAGACCGGCAGGAATACCTCGAATATTTCGATTACCTCCGGCACGAAGGTTACATCACTGCCGGGGTTGAGGATGTCAAACTGGGAAAACTGCAGGGCGTTCAAGGCCTGCGAGCATTGAGGATCAAGGTAAAGTTGTGAATAAGAGGGTATTCCGGATTTTTAGGGCGCCCTCTATTTTCACATCACATATAATCTGTAGATCACAATAAATAAAGTCACTGACACTACGATGCCGATCATGAAGATATTATAACAAGTTCTCAGCAGTCGATATTTCCGGCCTAGTGATTTTCCCAGAAAAAAGAGATCCCGTTGAATGGTAGTATCGAGGTTAGCTTCGTCGCTGATCACATGCTCCATTCCTTCCTGATACTCTTCGAAAGACATTTTGTAAAAATTGCCGAAAAAGAAAAGATTGGAACGCCCCTGCCGTATGCTCTCAAGAGAGGTTTCCCCGGTCATTTTGATGGGGCGGGTAGCCAGGGTGGCGAAGATCATAGAAACCAGGCAGGTTATCAGCAGAGATCCTACCGGAATAGCCAGAACGAGGTTATCGCTGATGTAAGAAGCAGCCAGCGGCACCGCCACGGTTACGATCAGGGCATTTACACTCAGCATTATGTTGGCTTTATTATCAGCCAGGTTACTGAGGTCAATATGGTTGCGCAATGCCGTTTTGAACATCATTTGGGCCGACCGGTTTCCTCTGATCTTTCCGTCTCCACCGTTTTTACTTTTTTCCTTTCTTTCTTTTTTTGCTATCTTTTTCAGGAACTTCCGGTTTTGTTCTTTTTTCTCCCCATACAACCGGCGAGCAACTTCTGTAAAATACTGATGCGAACTGACAAACTTATCGTTCATCTCAAACCACTCCACATCGGAGAAGTTTTTGTGCTGAAAAACCTCCCACTCATGCCGCAGCGCAGCCAGGGCAATGGGGTAGTTATCTGTTCCCAATCCCATCAGATCGGCATCTTTCATGACTTCTTCCAGCTTATTCTCCGGCTGCTTAATGGGCAGGGTGACCAAAATGCAGGAGAGCACTCTTTCCGTTTTCTCTCGATCATAACCCCTGCTTTCCAGAAAACGCCTGGCGATCTGCTCACTCATTTTCTCATGCCCCTCATAGGCCTCCACAAAGCCCGTGTCATGAAAAAGCGCCGCCAGCTCTAAAATTTCCATTTCTTCCTCTGAAAGCTCCATCTGACGCCCAATATCCATTGCGGCGCTACGCACGGCCAGCGTATGCTGTAAATTGTGGAAAACGTGATCTTTAGTAAGTCCCCTTCTCAGAAGATCCATCACGTATTGTTCCGCAGCCGCCAATATGGAGTTGTTTTGCATACTAACCATTTTCACTCTGTTGAGAATTACTAAAGATACGCGTTCGGAAACAAAGAACAAAGAGATGTAGAAGCCGCATCAAAGACTTCTCGTCGGTTCATTCCTTTAATAAAGGATCTTCCCGTATTTCCAGCGTACGGATATACTCCTCGTCCCCTACTTTCAAGGTGACTTTATAAACGCCCGGCCCGGCTTTGGGTAAACGATATTCTTCCGGTATATCCAGGCTCAAAAAGCCGGTCGTCAGGCTCTGTACCTGACGCCTTTTGTCGTATATATTATCCGCTTCCTGATATCGCTCATAAGTTCGCCTCAGCGAATTGTAACCATAACGCTCGATCAGATCCCGGAACAGATCATCAACAGCTGCCGCCTGCTCCGCCGTATATTCTTTGATGTCGTATTCCATATTCCATATAAAGCGATGGATACCCGGACTAGCTTCTGCCAAGGATATCGTCCTTTGTTTATTTCCTTCCAAATTGCTGATGGTAAGTTCGGCCTCAGCAACACCCTGGCCAATGTAAAATGTAATCCAGGCATTATTCTCGATCTCCGCCCTCGGCAGAGAGGACGTATTAGTGATGGTCTCGGGGTTGTCGCCGGCATACCAAAAATGACCGCGCTGACCTCCCCTGCTCACATTCTCCCAAATGGTCGCCCGGCGCTGACTAAACAAATATCCCTTATTATCCAGCACTTCATCCGTTAGCTGCTGCAAAGGCGTAATATCATCCAGGACCCAGATGCTGCGACCGTGCGTGCCGACGATCAGATCGTTATCACGGGGATGGATCTTGATGTCGTATACCGATACCGTAGGCATGTTGTTCTTGAGTCGTTCCCAATTCTGCCCTCCGTCAATGGTGAACCATACTCCTGTTTCGGTGCCAATAAACAATAAATTCGGGTTTTTGTGGTCTTCCCGCACTACGCGCACCACTTCTCCTTCCGGTAAATTGGCCCGCAAGCTGGTCCAGCTGCTGCCGAAATCCGTTGTCTTATAGATCCAGGTCCCGAAGTTGTCGCTGCGATGACCGTCAAAACTAACGTAAGCGGTCCCTTTATCAAAATGAGAGGCTTCGATCCGGCTCACCCAGAGGCTGTCGGGCACGTTGGGGATGGCAGCTCTTACATTTTTCCAATTCTGGCCGCCATTTCGGGTCAGTTGTACATTGCCGTCATCCGTCCCCACCCATATGATATCTTCGGTGATGGGCGAAATGGACATGGTCGACGCAGTACAGTGCGTTTCAGCGCCGGTATTATCCGGGGTTATACCTCCGCTGAGCCCTTCTTTTCGTTTACGAGGATGATCAGTGCTCAGATCAGGGCTGATGATGCTCCAACTGTGGCCCTTATCGTTGGATTTAAACAAGAAATTGCCGGCTGCAAAAAGGGTATTGGGATCGTGCGGCGACATACGGAACGGCGCCGTCCAGTTATACCTGATCTCAGGCGCTTCCCCCTCCGGCATTGCGGCTTTCACTTCCTCATAATTCACTATATTTTTGGCATTGGGGCTAATTCTTTTCTGGCGATGGGTAACCGGATCGTAATGGAAAAAACTACCGTTCTCGGCGGAGGTGAACACATCACGCCAATTGGTTGGATCAGACATTACATACTGCCCATCCCCCCAATGCAGCTTCCAGTTGGAATCGTTCAAGATCCCCCGGGCGTCCCTGGAAAAGCTGACAATTCCATACATGCCATTGTCCTGTAGTCCGCCATAAACATAATAAGGATCGCGCATGTCATATCCGATGCGGTAAAACTGAGCGATGGCCAGGTTATCCAGCAGAAAGAAATGTTCACCATGGTCATGTGTTAGTGAAATGCCCTTATCCGCCCCCATATAATAACGGTCCTTATTGTTCGGATCCAGCCACATGGCGTGAAAGTCGCCGTGTATTTCCTCATCCTCGCTGCCGTTTCTAAGCGTCTTGCCGCCGTCTTCGGAGACCATGAAGCGGGTGGTGAGTATGTATACTCTTTGATCATCAATGGGGTTAATCCGGATTTGAGAATAATAGAAAGGCCGGTTGTTGTAGGTGTTAACATATTTCCAGCTTTTTCCGCCGTCTTCGGAGCGATAGACCCCGGAGCCGGGCTTGGACAGCTTATCGGAGCGCTCGGCTTCGATCAGGGCCATGACCACCTTTGGGTTAGAGCGGGAAATCGCCAGTCCGATCCTCCCTGTAGGCCCGGCTGGTAGTCCGTTCGTCAGCTTGGTCCAGTTCCTGCCTCCATCCGTGCTTTTAAAAATACCGCCGTTCTCTCCGCCGGAATGAAAATGCCAGGGCATCCTGCGCCGATGATACATGGCCGCATACATGATCTTAGGATTTTCAGGATCCCGGATCAGGTCGGTGCAGCCGGTTTTTCCGTCATCCGGCAGTCCGTTGGTGATCTTTTTCCAGTTTTTCCCACCATCAGAGGTCATAAAAAGCCCTCTTTCGCCGGAATAACCCCAGAGATGTCCCGTAGCGCAGACACAAAGCTCGTCTTCCTCGTCAGGATGAGTCAGTATACGGGCGATGGCGTGCGTGCTTTCCAGTCCGACATTAACAAAGGATTCTCCTCCGTCGTTGGATTTGTAGACCCCATTGCCCCAGGATACGCTGTTGCGGTTGTTCGCTTCGCCGGTGCCCACCCAGATAAGGTCCGGATTTTGCTGATGGACGGCAATGTCGCCAATGGAGGCGGTTTCATAATCGTCGAAGATCGGTGTCCAGGAATTTCCGGCATTGACGGATTTGAATACGCCTCCTGAGCCGGTGGCGATGAAGACTTTCGTAAAGTCATTGTCCAGTGCTTCGATATCGACGATACGCCCTCCCTGATTGGCGGGGCCGATGTTGCGCCATTTAAGGTTAGCGGTCAGTTGATTAAGGTCGGTTTGTCCGTTAAGTAAAAAAGAAAATAAAATGGATAGGAAGAATAGCGTTGCTCTTTTCATTGTTGATTTGATCTTTTTTACTAAAATAAAAAAACTAACAGGAATTATGAGAAAAAAGCTGTTTCGCCCGTAGGTGAAACAGCTTTTTTCAATAAGTCTCCCTACCCGCTACTCAATATTCAATACCCAAATCACTGGTTCACTTCCGTTTTTGCGAAAATACCCGGTTCAGGATTGGGCGCATTGGCGTTGGAGGTCAGTTCATTGCTTGAGTAAGGCAACCTTTCCGGGGGCGCTGCTGCAGTCGGCGTATTCAGGGGTACATCCGGTGCGATGTCGCTATCGTTCTTTCGCCAGCGGCGGATATCGTCAAACGGTAAAAACGACATATAGCCGGAAACGTATTTTTCTTCAAGGATTTCCCTGAGAAGAGCGCGTTCCTGAGCGATGTTGTCTGGATTTTCAATAGCTCCCGGAGCGAAATCTTCCAATACGAAAGGATCGTATCGTTTAGGATCATCGATGAAATTATCGTTGATCCAGCCGCCTTCATTCAGGTATACCCGGAATTCATTAAGGTGTTGCAGGCCTGTGGAGGCGCCCTGAGCTCTGAAGCCGGCTTCGGCCAGGATCATTTGGTTCTCGCGATAGGTGATGATGGGCATGGGTTCGTTTTCCTCGACCACCCCTCTATTGGCTGAACCCGAGTTATCCACGATGGTATAGTAATTGGCCCGTGCCGTTTCATCGGTTTTGGCATGATTCCGGGAATTCGCATTATTGGGATCCAAAAGAGTTGATGTAAAAGACAGTCGGGAGCCCATATCTCCGGTGCGACTGCCGTTCAGGATTTCCCAGAAGGCATTTTTGGTGCCAGCAACTCCGTCTTCCCCGGTGGGGCGGTACAGCAGGTCATTGGCGGGGTCTTTGATCCCGTTCTGCGCTGCGGCATAAGCGCTGCTGTAGTTTCTAAGGTACATGTAAAATCTTGCTTTCAGCGTATTCGCTGCAGCGATCCACCTGGCGGAGTTTCCGTTAAAGAAGATGTCCTCGCTCAGGCTTCTGGATCCTCCGCTGTTCAGATCGGCGATGGCATTATCCAGTAATTGGATCAGGCTGTTAAAAACAGCCACCTGGCTATCGAAAACAGGATCTTCGATATCCGGATTGACCGATTCCGAATAAGGAACATTGCCGTGATAAGCAGCGACGGTTCCCATCAGATTGGCTTCCACAACTTTTGCGATCCCGGTAAGCAGGCCGTCTCCCTGCGCTTCCCTTTGAATGAATCGAAGGTTAGGCAAAGAGTTGACGTAAGCCCTTTCCCAGGTAGAGATGGACTCTTCAGCCGTCAGGTTGTAAGAATAAATATTTAAATACAAGGACTGATAGGCCACAAACTGCCCCGAATAAAGACCGGAAATGCGCATAAGGTGGCCGGATTGCACCAGAATATTGGCTACCTGAGCCCCGGGCAGCACAGAGGATGGCACGATCTGATCGGCAGTCAACGAGTTCGGATTCGTATCCACTTCATCGACCAGATCTTCACAGCCCATAAAAATAATAATGATGAAAAATAGAAATATCTTTTTCATTTGATGGAACTCTTTTTTATTTAAAAATTAGCTTTCAACCCAAAAATCCAGGACTTCGTACCTGGGTTGGTGAAATACTCAATACCCAGACCATTCGTTACTCCGTCAACATTCGATTCCGGATCAATACCAACGACATTGGTCCAAAGCGCCAGGTTGCGTCCTGTAAGTGTCAGAGTGATGTTACTCAGGGCGATCTTATTCTTCAGCCATTCACTATTCAGGCGATAGCTCAAAGAAAGCTCTCGCAGGCGCGTCCAGGTAGCTTCTGGAAATAAAAGGTCATAGACCACACCTGAGCCGAAACCTCCTCCTCGAGTGGTATACCAGGCTTCGTCCAGCAGCACTGGCCCGGCGCCCCAGTCGGTCACATTACCTCTCACAGCTGTTCCTGCGTTGAAAACCTCTCCATTTACATTGCGCAGATTTTGGGAAAGAACCACTTCATTACCGGTATCGCCATGAGTACCGATCGCATATAATACGATACGGGTTCGGTCGGCAAATACTCCTCCCTGAGAGTGTTCGATCAGGGTATTCAGTGAGAAATTTTTCCAGCTAACCTCAAAGCCTGCACCTCCACGCCAAACGGCATTCGGATCGCCGATATACCCTAATTCCGTATCTGTTACCGGGAAGCCGTTTTCATCCAGAAAAACACTACCGTCGGGGTTGCGCACCGCCCTGGATCCCCAAAGTGCTCCAAAAGGACGGCCGGCAATGGCGTTGGAACTGATCGTCGAAGAACCAGATAGCTCAATAATGTCTACCCCCTGAAGCTCGAGCACCTTGTTACGGTTGCGGTTAAAGTTAGCGAACAGGTTAATGTTCCAGTCATTAGATTCCACTAATCGGTAATTCAACTCCAATTCAACACCTTCGTTTTCCATTCTGCCTCCGTTAGTATAAAACACATCAACGCCGGAAGAAGGGGTGGCCGGGAGG
This sequence comes from uncultured Saprospiraceae bacterium, assembly GCA_964548175.1. GTDB lineage: Bacteria > Bacteroidota > Bacteroidia > Chitinophagales > Saprospiraceae > JANQPA01. The sequence goes on along the minus strand of CAZJQS010000005.1, from coordinate 68,520 downwards.
TCAAAGATCAAATCCCTGATCTCATTACTATAATAAGTAAAGGTCAGCCCAAGCTTATCCCGAAACATGCGCAGATCGGCGCCAATCTCCCATTCCGTTTTGATCTCCGGTAGAATGTTAGGATCCCCCTGATCGTCATCAAGGCGGAAGCCACCGCCCAGGCGGGCCACCTGAAGTTCATCAGAATAGGTACTGTAATTAAAGCCCGTTTCTGCGATCACATCTCTCCGGTGCGGATCGGGCGCAACGCCAACCTGTCCCCAAGAAGCACGCAGCTTGCCGAAAGTCAGCCAGTTCCATTGAGGAAATAAGCGGTCTTTGAACTGCCAGGCCAGGTCGAAAGAAGGATAGTAGAAAGTCCCGTCTACAGAAGAAGCCGCCTCCCCGGTATAGGATCCGTTGACGAACAGTTCGTCAAACAAGTCAAAATTCAGGATGAGGAACCCCCGGTTGGAACGGATGTTGTTTTGGTTGCGACTTACGATGGTCGCTCCCGGGTCCGTGTTCAGATCAAAAGTACGTTGCCGTGAGTTGACGGCGAAGCCGGTCAGATTGGTAGAGTTAAACTGGCGCTGACGGTCATTAAGGTTAAAACCGAGGGTGGCAGTTAAACCGATCTGATTGGTCAGCTCGAAATTAGCCCGCCCGATCGCGTCCAGGTTGAGTTCCGTCCGGCTGATGATGTCCTCTACAAAAACCCCCGGGCTCCTGTCAGAGGCGCTGAATTGAGGAAAGAAATAGACCCGGTAATCCTGATAGTCGTCAATACCCCCTCTTAAAGTGAATCTTAACCAACTCGTTGGATCCACATTAAACTCTGTTGCAAAAGTAAAACGATCCAAAGAAGAGCTGCTTTCCTGTTCGTTAGTTGTCCACAATGGGTTATTGTAGGTCGGATTACTGGATTCTCCTCTGGAACGACGATAGGATCTGTGACGGAAAGGCGTTACCTGCCCCGAAGGCGTAACGTAATCACCGATGTAGTCTGAGTTATCAAAATCGGGGGGAGTACGCAACAAGCCTAAATAAAATCCACTAACATTGGAGTTCTGCTGAATGCGGTTAGACTCGGTGCCTACATAAGAAGAATTGAATTCCGTACTTAGCCAATCATTGAAGCGGTATTTTGCATTAAAACGAGCGTTGTAACGATCATAGTTGCTGTTTCGAATGATCCCTTCCTGGTTCAATGCTCCCAGGCTGACGAAAAAGGTTCCTCTGTCGCCTCCACCGGAGAAAGAAAGATTGTGCTGTGCAAAATGACCATTTCTAAATACATCGTCAAAATTGCTGTCGGTAAATATCTCCGTTGAATTTTTGGAAGTAATGGGATAGTACTCGGTACCGTCCGTTGCGCGGAAGAAACCACCATTGAGATTGACCGCATCGGGGCCTCCCGGGCGGTCGGCGATCTTATCTCCCCAGGAATCGCGGGCATTATTTCTCCAAACTCCGCCATTTCCCTGGCCGTAAGCCGTCTGAAGCGGGTGCTTCAAGTTGATCTGATCCAGAGAATAAGAAAAGTCATATCCTACTCTCAATTTACCTGCGCTACCTTTTTTAGTGGTGATAACAATGACCCCGTTGGCTGCTCTGGAACCCCAAAGCGAACCGGCGGAGGCGCCTTTTAATATCTGAATGGATTCGATATCGGCAGGGTTAATGTCATTCAGGCGGGATTGCTGAGAAACCCCTCCGAAGGACCCCCCCGAAACGTTATTACCGCCTCCGAAAATGGTCTCGTTACTGATCGGCACCCCATCTACAATGATCAGGGGCGAGCCATCTCCCTTGATGGTATTGGCGCCACGGATCTGTATGTTCGATCCTGCTCCGGGATCACCGTTGGCCCGGATGATCCTTACGCCGGCGGCTTTACCGGCCAGACCGTTGATCACACCTGTTTCTCCGGACCTTAGTACGTCATCTGTATTAACCACCGAAGCAGTGGAGCCCAGTTCGTCTCTTTTTTGTTCAAAACCCAAAGCGCTTACAACGACCTCATCCAGAATTTCCACGTCCGGCTCCATGACCAGGTCAATGGTCGTCCGGCTGCCGACTTCTACCCTGACTTCTTTGTAACCGGTATAAGAAAACAAAAGAACAGCTTCATCTCCCGGCACGCTTATGGAATACGAGCCGTCTACATCCGTAGCAGTTCCCCTGGTCGTCCCTTCCAGGAGAACAGTGGCGCCGATCACCGGATCACCATCAGGGTCAGTGATGGTCCCGGAAACGGTCTTTTGTGCCATAACCATTGTACTCATGGCCAAAAAGCACCATAAAAAAGTCATGCTTAGCTTCATATAAAATACTTTTATTGAAAAAATCTAATGAAGATGACCACCGGCCCTCATAAAAATGAACTGCTTTCATTTTATGGCTAAGGCATAGCACTGTCTCTAAAGGTCTTTCCGATCTTTATGACAGACTTAACAAACTAATTCAAGTTGCAAAGCAACTTTAGTAGAAGGTAGAAGGTATTAGGTTGAGAGAAAGACAACCTAAAAAGGTATCTATTGGTCTATTTCATCAGGCAGGAATCTTTCTACTTTCTACCATTTACCATCTACACCTAAGTTGCATCGCTTCTTAGGTAAACTAATAAAAGGAAGGCCCTTTGTTCAGGTGGAAAAGTGATGGAAGTTTTTTCAGGATACGGCAGCATTAAAGGAAATGAGCTCTGCTTTTAGAATGATCATTTTGCTTTAATGGCTATTTGCGTTCCCCCAAGGAATTGTTCCATGGAAGTAGTTTGTAGAACAACACCTTCGAGCTTGTTTCAAAAGTACCTTATTCGCCCTCCCGCCGGCAAGCTGTTCGCCGTTGGCGCAGAGCCGAGGTCCTTTGAGACAGCCTCTTAAAAAGCATTTATGTGAGTGAAAAGCTTAAAACTCATGTAACACAAGAGTAGATCGTACTCGGGACAACCCCACTTTTGTAAACAGAGTCTTTATATCGGCTGAAATATACATATTTCTGGGATTAATGAAAGTTAATCATTTTATTTTTTAACACTTTGGACAAAAAAAAATCGGCATTTCAGCCCCTGCACCTAACTAAACTCGCATCTATTGATAAAATACAAAAAAAACTGCTCCACCTGAAGAGTGGAGCAGTTTTTACAAAAAAATCTCAATACTTAATACCCCGATCACTGGTTCACCCGCGTCTTAGCAAAGATGCCGGGCTCCTCGGGAGCATTGGAATTGGTGTTGATCTCGTCTGCCGAATATGGCATTCGTTCAGGATGTGCCGTAGCATTAAGAGTATTGAATGGAAAAGGCACTATGAGGTCCTGATCGTCTTTCCTTAGGCGGCGAGCATCGTCAAAAGGCATCCAGGAACCGAAACCGGACACATATCTTTCCTCGATGATCTCTCTGAGCAATGCCCGGGCAGGATCGATATTATCCTGATTTTCCATTCCACCAGCCTGGAAATCAGCTTCTACATAGTCTTCGTAGGTAAAAGGCTGATCGGTAAAGTTGGCATTCAGGCGTCCTCCGGCGCGCAAATACGCCCTGTGTTCATTAAGGTGGCTCAGGCCGGTTGCAAAATCGCGTGTTCGGGCGCCTGCTTCGGCCAGGATCAGCGTATTTTCCTCGAAGGTGGCGATGGGCTGAGGCTCGAATTGCTCAATAACCCCTTTGTTATTAGAAGCGATCTCAGAAGAGATGGTGTAATAACCGGAGCGAGCGGTCTCATCTGTTTTAGCATTACCCCGATAAACGTCCGATTCCGGGTCGATCAGGCGCGACAAGTAGCTGCCTTGTGAGCCGATATCCCCTGCGCGTGAGCCGGCCAGGATCATCCAGAACAGGTTTTTATCGCCCTCAGAACGATTGGCATCTCCCCTCGGAATGTACAACATGGATCCTGCATCATTGGAAATACCATTCTGAGCTGCAGCATAAGCCGCATCGTAGTTTTTCAGGATCATCTGGTAACGTGCGATCAGAGTGTAGGCGGCTGCTCTCCATTTGTCTCTGTTGCCTTCAAAATAGATGTCCTCAGGTAATGCCCTCGAAGCAGCGGCATCAAGATCAGAGATCGCACTGTTCAATAAATTGATGACATCATTCAGTACATCGATCTGATTATCGAATTGAGCATCCGAAATTTCCGGATCCAGAGCCTCCGAATAAGGAATGTCTCCAAATAAAGAGGCGGCAGTCCCGATCCCATTGGCTTCCAGCACCTTGGCAATGCCGACCAGCAAACGATCATCAGGAGCCGTTTCTCTAATAGTCCTGACATTAGTGAGGGTTCCAACATAAATTCGACTCCAGGTAGTTGAGGATTCCACCCCTGATAAGGAATAGCCGTAGATGTTAGAATATAAAGAAGTAAAACCTACTAATTGCCCGCTATACATACCGGAAATTCGGTTAACATGGCCGCACTGGGCAATAGCATTAGCCAGCTGTGCGCCTGTCAGGAACAACTTGGCTTCCACCCCGTCAGCAGTGATCTGATTGGGGTTGTCGTTGATGTCCTCCACGATGCTTTCGCAAGAAACCAATGCAATGCAAAAGATCAATAGAAAGGATTTTATATATATACGCATAACAATTGCTTTAGCTGTTGATTAATAGTTGATAGAAATAGAGAACAGATAAGACCTGGCGGTTGGATTAGTAAAGTAATCCACGCCAAACCCGTTGCTCACCCCATTTTGGTTGATCTCCGGATCAATCCCCTCAATATCATTGATGAGGAAGAGGTTGCGGCCGGTAACGGCAAAGGTGATCGAACTCAATTTCGTCTTTTGCCTAAACCAGTCGGAATCCAAGGTATAACGCAAAGTCAACTCTCTTAACCTGGTCCATGTGGCATCGGCAATGGCAAAGTTATAAGCCTGATTGTCACCAAAGCCCCCACCGATACCCGTCCGGTACCAACTTTCATCCAGCAATACAGGGCCTGCGCCGAAGTCTTCTATGTTGCCTCTTACCCTTGAGCCAGCAGGGATAGTCTGGCCGGCATAATTGACCAGGTCCTGAGGAGTAGATTCGATCAGGTTGGCGGTTTCTTCCGTCGTACCGAATGCCCTTAACACCCATAGGGTCCTGGGTGAAAAATCACCGCCCTGAGAATGTTCCAATAAGGCATCGAGAGAGAATTTTTTCCACTTCATACGGAAACCCAGGCCACCTCGCCAGTCGGGATTAGGATCGCCAAGTACGATGGGGTTGGGGGTAATCTGTGGGAACCCGTCTTCATTTAGTATTAAATTCCCGTTTTCATCCGTCAAAGATCCGGTTCCCCATAAAGCTCCCAACGGGAATCCCTCTACTGCTCTGGAACTCACTGAACCGCCGCCAAGGTCTATCGACTCTACACCTTGAAGGTTCGTCACGGTGTTTTCGTTGGTGTTAAAGTTGGCAAAAATGCCAAACTGGAAATCGTCAGTGCTGATGGCTGACCAATCAATTTCTGCCTCAAAACCGACATTCTCCATTTCACCAGCATTGGCATAACGCGTATCGAAACCGGATGAAGGCGTCAGGTCAATATTCAGCAGGATGTCTTCGATCTTATTCTGATAATAGGTAGCAGAAAAAGAAAGTTTTTCCCGGAACAGTCGCAAGTCAAAACCAAGCTCCCATTCTGTTTTGATCTCCGGCCTCAGATTGGGATTACCCTGATCATCATCCAGACGGAAACCGCCGCCGAACAAGGAAACGTCTACAGGATCGCTGTATGAACTATAGGCAAAGCCACCTTCCACCAATGTCTGGAAGCGATGTGGCAATGGCTGTACCCCTACCTGTCCATAGGAAGCTCTCAACTTACCAAAGGAGAGAAAATCGGTGGTCGGTACTACCGTCTTAGTGAATTGCCATGCGGCATCGACTGCAGGATAGAAGAATGTCCCGTTAACAGTGGAAGCCGCTTCCAATCCTCCTGACATATTGACAAATAGCTCATCCAAAATGCCAAAAGCTAAAACACCATAACCGCGATTGGAGCGAATAAAGCGCTCTGTTCCAGTCACCTCAGAAGCTTCAGCAGCTGTATTCAGGTCCGTGGTCTGCTTCCTGGAATTCACCAGGAAGCCGGTGATCCGTGTGGAGTTGACCCGTCTTTGACGATCATTGATGTTCCATCCCAGAGTAGCGTTCAGGTCGATCGCGTCGGACAATTTGAAATTAGCCCGACCGATGGCGTCAAAGTTGACCTCCTGTTCATTGATGATGTCTTCTGCGTAGATGCCCACATTACGATCGGAAGCGGAAGCAATGGGAAAGAAATAATCCCTTTTGTCTTCATAGCTGTCTACTCCGCCTCTCAGAGTAAATTGCAGCCAGGAAGCAGGAATGATGTTGGCCTCAACATTCATCAGAAAGCGGCTGACATCGGTAAGGGCCTGCTGCTCGAAGGCCGTCCAGCCCGGGTTGTTATAGGTTGGGTTCTGACTTTGCCCAAGGTAACGTCTATAAGAACGATGGCGATTGGTAAACGGCGTGCCTTCATCATTAAAATAGGTGCCGATATAGTCCCGGTTATCAAAATCGGGCGGCGTACGCTGTAATCCAAGCAGTAAGCCTGTAACGTTGGAACTCTGCTGGATGCGATTGGAAGAGCTTCGGGTATATCCTGCTTTGGAGCTGACATTCAGCCAGTCGGCCAGGAAGAATTTGTTGTTCAACCTCAGATTGGTCCGGTTATAATCGGAGCCTTGGATGATTCCCTCCTGCTCCATGCGGCCCATGCTAAAGAAGTAAGTTGCTTTTTCGTTACCTCCGCTGATGTCGAGGTCGTTCTGCCAGAATCCACCGGTTTGGAAGACCTGGTCCCAGTTTTCTTCAACGAAGGTTTCCCGGGAATTTTTTTCGTCTATTGGATAGTATCTTGTTCCATCCCTGGCTTCAAAATACTGGCCTGACTGATCGACCACATCGGCGCCGCCTGAGCGATCCGGTATGTAATCGCCCCAGGAATCCCGGCTGGTAGGGCTATAGCGGCCGCTTCTACCTTGCCCCCAGGTATCCTGCAAAGCTACTCTTTCCAGCACCTCATCAAATGAACGGGTAGACCGGAAATTGATCTTAGGCTTACCGGAACGTCCGCTTTTCGTGGTGATCACCAATACCCCGCTGGCGGCGCGAGAGCCCCATAGTGCGGCAGCCGAAGCTCCTTTCAGGATCTGTACCGATTCGATATCGTTGGGGTTAATGTCGTTCAGGCGAGACTGCTGGGAAGTGCCTCCGTCACGACCTCCGGTGACGTTATTCCCTCCTCCGTAAATAGTAGAATTACTGATCGGCACCCCGTCCAGGATAATTAGTGGGTTACTGGACCCCAGTATGGTGTTCGCCCCGCGAATGCGGATCGTCGAGCCGGCCCCGGGGTCTCCGTTAGAACGGGCAACTGAAACGCCGGCAGCACGGCCACCCAGAGCGTTTAAGATCGTATTTTCTCCATTCCTGACAATGTCCTCCGAACCCACTGAGGAAGAAGTGGAACCGGTTTCGTCCTTTTTCTGTTCAAATCCAAGTGCACTGACCACGACCTCGTCGAGGATCTCTGCATCTTCGACCATCACCACGTCTATTGTGGTCCGGTCTCCTACTGTTTCAGTAACGTTCTGATAACCAATAAAGCTGTATACCAGAACCGCATCGTTCCCATCGACACGAATAGAATAAGACCCGTCAAATCCGGTAGTAGTACCTCTGGTGGTCCCTTGAATGATGATACTGGCCCCGATAACGGGTTCCCCAGTGTCATCCGTGACTGTCCCGGTCACGGTTTTCTGCGCCATGGTCATAAAACTCATGGCCAGAAAGCACAACAGTAAAGCAATTTTGAGCTTCATAAACATAGGTTTTGTTGAATAAATTAACTTAAACAAAGCATGGGCTTTCCAACTACTACCTGTTCAGAAGTAGATAAACAGCCTCTTTTTCTTCATAGGCTAACCATAAATGCTGTTAAGTATTTACATAAATACCTGATATACAAAGATTTGTGAGTAATCATTAATATTACTTCAGATACCGATCATCATAGCCGGATTAACAAACCACCCAACGCTGACTTTTGCAAAGACAGGCTCAATATGAGGGATCATAACTAAAACACATCAAAAAATAATACTACTTTTCTTTAATGCTATTATTAAATATAAAAATTTACGTCCCGAAAATATACGCATTTTCCTTTTTATATTTCCAAGACAATATTTTTTACGTTTTTTTGTCATTAAACTATTCATAAAAGAGGAAAAATACCATAAACGGTTGCTCCCTTCTGCCATTCTTTCCTGTGCTGCCTTCTAGCCGGCCAGTGCATTTTATTTTGAGGAGTTTTGAGAGATCATGTTTCTTCATTCCCATCCAGGGATATCAGGCGCTCAGGCAGGCATTGGGGGCTTTCCAGTCAGAACCCCATAAAAAACGTTGGCGGCATGGTGAGTTCCACGTTATCGATAGCTTAAAGACGCTGAATTGACAGATCCTGGCGGTTTTTTAGGTAAAAAAACAGATAGGGACTACTTTTTGGTGAGAACGACACCCGCAACAGCGCCGGTAAAGTTTCCTTTGGCTATTGCTAACTGACCATTGACGATCACATACTCCATGCCCGTCGCCAGTTCAGTCGGCGCCTCGAAAGTCGCATTGTCGGCCACTTCTTCAGGTTTGAATATAATTACATCTGCTTTAAATCCAGTCTTTAGAAAGCCCCTTTTAGGTAATTTAAAAGTAACTGCAGTCAAACCAGTGCTTCGGTGGATCATATCTTTCAGGCTGAGCGCCTGATCTTCCAATACATATTTTCGGATCTTTCTGGGAAAGCTGCCGTACAGGCGCGGATGCCCGCTGCTCCCGTCGGAGCTGGTCATTACCCAGGGCTGGGTCATAAGGCTGCGGATGTCTGTTTCCTTCATATTGAAAGAAACGATGGAGGAGCCCCCCATTTTTAAAACCTCGATGGCTACATCCACTGGATCCATCTTCCAGCGTTCGGTCAGTTCTTCGAGGGTGTATCCCTTCAGGCTGTCGACCACCGGTACGGATAGCAATATGGCCGAGGGACCGCCTCTTTTTCTCAAGTTCTCCGCCATTTCTTTTTTTATGCGAGGCAACAATTGCGGATCGTCGAATTTTTTTATGTAGTTAAAATCATCGGCCATGACCCAGCGTGGCACGAGGGCCGCGCTCAGGCCGGTGCTGGAGGCGTGATAGGGATATTGATCTGCAGATATAGCAATTCCGGCCGTTCGGGCGGAATCGACGATGCGAATGACTTCTTCGCTCTGCCCCCAGACATCTACGCCGAGTGCTTTTATGTGAGCGATATTGGCATGGATACCCGCTTTTTCTGCTATTTCAACGGTTTCTCTAACCGCATTGAGCAATCCTATGTTGTAGGTACTCTCATCCCGCATATGCACATCATAGACGCCTCCGTAAGCAGCAGCAACCTTTGCCAGCTCGATCACTTCTTCCGTTTCAGCAAAACTGCCGGGGGTATAATACAGTCCGGCGGATAGCCCTAATGCTCCCAGTTCCATTCCCCTTTGCAGGATCTCCTTCATCTGCTCCAGTTCTGCTGCAGTAGGCCGGCGATCATCCATGCCCATAACCAGTTGGCGGATGCTGCCATGCCCCATGTAGATACCTACGTTGGTTCCTATGCCTTGCCTGCGAAAGATTTCCATTTTTTGAGCTAATGGTACAGGCCCCCGGCCGTCATTACCGATGAAGACAGTCGTAACCCCCTGATGCAGATAATTAAGGTTTGCCCGGCTGGAACTGTCGGCAAGGATGCGGTCGGCGTGGGTATGTGGGTCAATAAAGCCGGGAGCGACGATAAAGCCCTTTGCATCAATGGTCCGGGACGCTGTCCAGTTGTTATTCTTTGATGGGCCGACAAAAACGATGGAATCTCCCCGGATCACCACATCCCCCTGTGAAGGCTCATCGCTACTGCCGTCATAGATGGTTCCGCCGGTAAGGATAAGGTCTGCGGAAGGTTTACTGGAACACCCCCAGAGCATCAAAAGGAATATTAAAAACCGGATAAGTTTCATAAATCTTTGTGGTTGATGACTGTTCAAAAGCTGAATTAAGCTTTTCCTGGAAAGGAAAACTACAATGCTGCCTTGTGGACAGATAAATAATCTTCAACCGACTGCCGGAATAACGCCATCATTTTTTTTGTAACAGGCCCGGGCTGCCCATCGCCAATGGTGAGGCCATCGATCTGTACGATAGGCATCACGCCTTTGGTGGAGCTGGTAATGAAGACTTCTTGGGCTTCTTTTAGTTCGTTAACGGCCACCTCTCGTTGTTCGACTTCAAAATGCCGGCTGGCTGCCTTCAGTACTTGCCTGCGCGTGACGCCCTCCAGGATCTTAGCATCGGGGGTGGCGATGCGCTCATCTTTGCTCACTATAAAAATATTGGCCCTGACGGTTTCCCTGACAAAATCACCATCATAATACAGCACCTCCACTGCGCCGGCCTTTCTTACTTCTCTCAGCATTTTAATGCCCATCACGTAATTGGTCGTTTTCACCTTTGGGATTTCCCGCTGATAATGAGTGGAGATTAAACGTCCGCCATCTGAATACAAGGCCGGGGAAAATCCACCTTTTTTATAGGCCATGATCATGAAAGAGGGATCCGTAGGAGTGTAACAATCTTCAGCAATTCCTCCGGTCAGCACCAGCCGCAGACCTCCTTCTTTCATTCCATTAGCTTCTATAATTTGAAAGATCTGCTCTTTAAGTTGCTCCCTGTTCAGCTTAAAGTCCAGGTGCATTTCATCGGCCGAATTCATGAAGCGGCTGATGTAATCATCCGCGAACAAAGGCATGCCCGCCTCTACCAGAAAATAGTCAAAAATACCATAACCTCTGATCACACCCAGGTCATTTACACCTATTGTAGCTTCCCGGGCGTCTACTAACCGGCCATTGATGTTGTAATATTTCATGATGGATGATGTTGAGTTTTGAGTTTTTGGGTTTTGGGTTTTGAGTTTTGGGTTTTGGGTTTTGGGTTTTGGGTTTTGGGTTTTGGGTTTTGGGTTTTGAGTTTTGGGTTTTGAGTTTTGGGTTTTGGGTTTTGAGTTTTGAGTTTTGAGTTTTGGGTTTTGGGTTTGGGGTTTTGGGTTTTGGGTTTGGGGTTTTGGTTTTTTTTGGGGAGGGGGTTATGGGGCTTTGATCAGCTTTAAGCAAAAGTCATTTTTTTTCTTTCCACCTTATGATTTTCATCATCTATCCGACGGAAATCGCCATCTAAATTCAAGGCGAAAGGTAAATAATTGTAGTGGGTATTGGGTAGTGGGTAGTGAGACTTTTTCGAAAGATTTTTCCGCTTTGTGAAAAAATCATCTTTGATGATATCAACACCTAATACTCACTGTTCAATACTCCGAAAAAAACTTTGGATTTTAAAACAAAAACAATAACTTCAATCTGCTTTGGTTTTCCAAAAAGAATTTAATTTTCTTTTTTGCCGAAACACCAAACCTACCCCTTCTCACAGGGTACAGCAGTATAGTAGATTTTCTAACCTTTAAAAAAAGACCTATGAGCTTCGACACCAAAAACATTAGAAATGTCGCCCTCCTCGGACACTCGGGTTCAGGTAAGACCACCCTGGCCGAAACGATGCTTTTTGAGGCCCATGAATTAAACCGCAGAGGGTCTGTGACGGACGGAAGCACCGTATCGGATTATTCAGAGCTTGAAAAAGAGCGCGGCAGTTCTATATTTAGCGCCATGATGCATGCCAATTGGAAAGATTCAAAGATAAATATGATCGATACTCCGGGCTTTGACGATTTTGTAGGGGAGGTGGTTTCTTCATTAAAAGTAGCCGACATGGCCGTTATCGTACTTAATGCCAAAAATGGTGTGGAGGTGGGAACTGAATTGATCTGGGATTATGTTGAAAGCTTTGAAACACCAGCACTTTTTGTCATTAATCAAGTTGATCATGAAAAAGCAGATTTTGAAAATACGCTTGAACAAACAAAAAATACTTTTGGTCATAAGGTCATTCCTGTCCAATATCCACTACAGGTAGGAAACGGATTTAACGCTATTGTCGACGCCCTTCGTATGACCATGTATGTCTTCCCACCGGAGGGTGGCCGGCCGGAGAAGCAAGATATTCTGGAGTCAGAAATTCAGCGTGCTCAGGAAATGCATAATGCCTTAGTAGAGGCTGCAGCCGAGAACGATGAGACCCTGATGGAACACTTTTTTGAAGCCGGCAGCCTTACGGAGGAAGAATTGGCGGAAGGCCTTCGAATAGCCATAGCACATCAGGAGATTTTCCCTGTATTTTGCACTTCTGCTATCAATAATATGGGCAGCGGCCGCGTCATGGGCTTCCTCAATGACGTTTGTCCCTCTCCTGCCGACCGGCCGCCGGCCAAACTGGAAGGCGGCGATACTTTGAAATGCTCTCCGGATGAAGATCCTTGCCTGTTTATCTTCAAAACCGTCTCCGAACCCCGTATCGGCAGCGTCACTTATTTTAAAGTATTTGCGGGCGTCATCCGTTCGGGCGATGAATTGGTCAATGCCCATAACCGCACCACCGAACGCTTCAGTCAGCTATATATCGCTAACGGAAAAGACCGTAGCCCGGTGGATGAACTCAAGGCCGGCGATATCGGCGTGACGGTCAAGCTCAAAAATACCCATACCAATAATACGCTCAATCCTAAAGGGATAGACCGGAAGATTGAGCCCATGCACTTTCCTGAGCCTCGGGTGCGGGTCGCCGTACAGCCTCCCGGAAAAGCCGATATGGAAAAACTGATCAAAGCCTTACACCTCATCGAAGAGGAAGACCCCACGCTCATCATTGAGCAATCCAAAACGCTGAAGCAAACCCTGCTTCACGGTCAGGGCCAACTGCACCTGGACCTGATCAAACATCGCGTTGAAAATATGAACGGGATCTCCATGGAATTCATCAAGCCAAGGATTTCCTATCGTGAAACCATCACCAAGGCGGCCGATCAGCAGTATCGCCATAAAAAGCAGTCGGGCGGCGCCGGCCAGTTTGCCGAAGTCCATATGCGTATCGAGCCTTATTTTGAAGGAATGCCTGACCCAAGTGACCTGTCTGTCAGAAATAAGGATATCGAAGAATTACCATGGGGTGGAAGCCTGGCTTTCTATTGGTGTGTTGTCGGAGGTTCTATCGACGCCAAATATTCCAATGCCATAAAGAAAGGTATTTTACAAAAAATGGAAGAAGGTCCTTTGACCGGCTCTCCTTCGCAAAACATCAGGGTATGTGTTTACGATGGGAAAATGCACTCCGTAGATTCCAATGACATGGCGTTCATGCTGGCGTCCACGCAGGCATTCAAAAAGGCTTTCATGCAGGCGGCGCCTCAGATCATGGAGCCCATCTACGAGGTGGAGATCCTCTGCTCCGAAGATGTCATGGGCGAGATTATGGGCGACCTTCAGACGCGCCGCGCCACCATCATGGGCATGGATGCGAAGGGCCACTACCAGAAGATCATCGCCAGAGTGCCGCTGGCTGAATTGTATCAATACTCTTCTGCTTTGCGTTCCCTGTCACAGGGTAGAGCGAAGTTTCACAAGCATTTTGCAGAATATAGTCCGGTGCCTCATGATGTACAGCAGCAACTGATTGATGCGCATCAGGAAGAAGAAGCCCCTGCGTAGCGGTTTAACAGGTGGCGCGCTGCGCCACCTGTTAATTTACGATCCTAAAGGTATTCACCTTTCCAACCACTCTTTAAAAGGGCTTACCTTCATCCGACTAACGATAGCTTTATCGGCTAATTTTATTTTGAGTTGCAAAACAATTTTGCGGTTAAAATACGGTTCGAAGCCTATAATAGCCCATCGGTTGATCAGCATCTGGCGGTTGATGCGAAAGAACTGATCTGGGTCGCAAACCGATTCTATGTATTCCAGCTTTTTGAACAAGGGGTATTTCTCTCCGGAAAAAGTATACAAATAAACAGTTTCATGTTCTACATAAAACAGGGCAATCTCTTCGACATGCTTAACGATAGATTTTTCGCGGTAGTGGGTCAGAAAGCTTTGCTGATATTGCTTTTGAGGGTCTGTGTGAAAATAAAGGGGTGATGGGTTTTTGGCTTGTAAACTGGTGATTAAGCGTTTGTATTTTCGCAGGGCATCGTGAATTTCTTTTTCTTTAAAAGGTTTTAAAACGTATTCGATGCCATTGTTTTTGATGGCTTGCAGGGTATATTCATCGTAGGCCGTACAAAAAACGACGGGCGTCACCACGTCTATGTGCTTAAATATTTCAAAACTTTGCCCATCAGCTAATTGAATGTCAAAAAACAATAAGTCTATGTTTTGCTGATATTTACTCAGGTATTGAATGGTTTCTTCTACAGATTCCAGTTTTTCCATCACTATAAAGTCACTATCCTGCTCTATGATCTCCTGTAATAGTGAGGCAGTATGCGCTTCGTCTTCTACGATGAGTACATTCATCTAGTTGATCAGTTTTAGTTTAACGGTAAATTGATTGGGCGCTTGCTCAATGATAACGCCTTGTTGTACATTCATCAGTTCATACCTTTTTCTCAATAACTCTAAACCGTAGCCGGAGGAGTTCTTGTCTCCGATTTTTGGCTGGATATTATTGCTTACTACAATGTAATAATCGTCAGTATTATTGATTTCGATATGCAAAGGCCTTTTGGTGGTCATGCTGTTATGCTTAAAGCAATTTTCCACGACTCCCTGTAAGGCCAAAGTAGGCAGGTGGAATTGACGTAAGGAATCGTCAATATCGACGCTCACAGAAACGGCTTTTTCATTTCTGTTTTTCATTAAAAATAAATAGGAATGCAATACCTCCAATTCCTCTGATAGCGGAAGGATAGTATCTTCGTTATGATTCAAGGTCTGCCGGTAAAAATCCGACAAGCTCATGATGAATTGTTCGGAATTAGTATGCTGCTGCCGAACCATGGAGCGCAGGGTATTCAAGGAATTGAATAAAAAATGCGGATCTATTTTGGCCTGAAGCGCTTTTAATTGCACTCTGTAATTTTCCTTTTGAATTTGCTCTTTTTCTAACTGTAAGCGGGAGATGTTCTGCTGTGCTTTTAAGGCATACTGAATGGCTAGAAATAAGATCGCCGCAAGCGTGATCCTGAGCACAAAATACCATTTGAGATCCTCAGCATCTTTGAAAATTAGCAGGTATAAGATGCCGAAAATAAGGCCAACAAAGGCTGCCGGAAGTAATAAAGACCACCACTGTTTAAACCCGGACGTAAGGCCCCAAAGAAACCATAGCAAGTACCATAAAATATATAAACTGATGGAAGCGATAAACCAACTTCCAAAAAATCCGAGCCTCTCGGGAATCAACCATCCTGAATTGGTATAAAAACTCAATCCAGGCAGGAGGACCGAAAGCGCTATGGGTAGTATGACGTTTATATTTGTTTTCAATGATTACAGATTGAATTTTCTAATAAGGAATTATTTTACACCAGCATCCCATCTGATAATTCAATTATTCGATCACACTTGGCCGCAAATTCATCGTCATGGGTAACGGCGATAATGGTTTGGCCTCGTTCCCTGGCCAGCTGACGGAAAATATCAAAGACCACCTTTGAATTTTTGGAATCCAGGTTCCCGGTAGGCTCATCCCCCATGATGATTGCAGGAGAATTGATCAATGCTCTTGCTATGGCCACCCGCTGCTGTTGCCCTCCTGAAATTCTGGAAGCTTTTTTGTGTTCATGTCCATTAATTCCGAGTAATGTCAATAGTTCCATCGCCTCCTGCTCTATTTCTCCTTTACTTTTTTTCTTCAGCTTCAATGCCGGCAACATTACGTTGTCCAATACGGAAAATTCAGGCAACAGAAAATGAAACTGAAAGACAAAGCCAATTTGTTCGTTTCGAAAACGTGCCAGTTGATGCTGTTTTAACCCAGTTACCTGAGTGCCATTGATGGAAATGGTTCCTTTATAATCGGTGTCCATGGTAGATAATAAATAAAGCAGGGTCGATTTCCCGGAACCTGATTTACCGATGATGGCCACAAATTCTCCTTTTTTGACTTCGAAAGAAATATCTTTTAAAACGTGAAAATTCACGGGCTCATGAAAATACTTGTCGACATGATTAACGGAAAGTGCTGTCATGATATATTTTTTTTATCCTCTTAAAATCTCTACAGGATCAACTTTTGATGCTTTTCTGGCGGGAAGATATCCGGCCAAAAAAGTGATGATGATGCCAAAGCAAAAGGCTAAAACATAGTCTGAAGGTCTGTAGACTATTGGTAAGGTAGTCAGGGTGGCTATTTCAAAAGGCACATTATCCACAATCCTGACGATGATATTGCCCATCCCCAAGCCGGTCAATCCACCAATAAAACCAATGACTATGGATTGAATGAGAAAAATTTCAACGACATCTTTTCCGTTAAAACCCATGGCTTTGAGAATGGCGATTTCTTTGATCTTCTCATTGACCGTCATATTCATTATGTTGTAAATGCCAAATCCCGCTACGATTAAAATGGTTAATGACACAGCCACTGCTATGATGTCTCTTAAAACATTAGCGGAATCCAGTTGGCTGTTGCCTTCTTGCCAGGGTTCTACTTTGTAGTCGGTCAGTTGAGTGATTTTTGCAGCCACCTCCTCAGCCTTGTAATAATCTTTAATATTGACCAATACTTCCGTGGCGTAGCTTTTATTTTTGGAAAAAAGTTGTCTGGCAGTCTGTATAGAAACCAAGCCCCTCGTTCTATCCGCTGCATTGGCTCCTGTTTCGACCAGGCCTATTACTTTAAAGTTTTTGGAAATGCCGTCGGGGGTAATGATTGCTACATTATTTCCGGTTTTTACCCCGATGCTTCGCGCCAGGCCTATGCCTAAAATGATGCCGTTCGAGCGTTTGTCCAAATCAAATAAATCGCCTTCCACCAGGTATTCATTCGTTTTAAAAAGTTGATCTTCGCTCAAGGTTTCGATGCCCGAAAGGCTGGCGCTAGCCCTCGACACTCCGTTCCGAATAAAAACATTTTGATTGAGCTGTGCCGTAATACCCGTAATATCGCTGAAAACGGCCAAATCACTTTTAATAGCATCAGCATTTTTGATGCCTTCCGTGTATCGAATATTCCTGGCATTGGAGACCATTAAAATGGTGCTGCTGTCTTCCGGAGCAGGCAAAATAGGTTCCACCTCACCCGAAAGGTCATTATAAATTTTTATGTGTGGCATGGACGTAAAGGTAATTTCCGTTTGTTCATTGTTGACGCCGGCAATAAAGCTGTTCATAAAAACGTACATCGAAATGCCAAAAGTTACGCTTAGGACGGCCACCAGCAATTGGCGGAGCCTGGAAGTCAGGAGCGTTCCGGCGATTTTCTGGTTCGTATTCATGTTTTAATTGTTAGGTTTTTTAATAATGTCTTTTTCGGTAATACCCGAAATGACTTCCGTCCAGTCGCGGTTTTTGCTGCCCGTTTCGATCTTTTGCTCTTTCCCGTTTTCCAGCATGACGAAGTTGCCTCTTGAAACATAATCAGTAGGAATGACCAGCGCATTCTTTCGACTGCCGGTTTCGATATTGGCCTGAAGTTGCGTACCAGAAAACATTTTTTCCGGCAATTGCTCAAATTCCGCTTCGACGATATAGGATTGTTCCGCTTTATCAAATCCGGGATAAATCTTGGTAATGATTGCAGGGAAGGATCGACCTGGATAAGTATTGATGTTGACCGCCGCTGTTTGACCGATATTGACTTTGGTAATGTCGTCCTCCGAAACAAACAACCTAATGATGTATTTTCCGCTGCCTATTTTTGCAATTGGCTCGCCTCTACCTGCTAATTCGCCTTGCTTTTTGAATAGGTTGATCACTTTGCCGGAGACTTCTGTAGTCAATTCATAGTCTTTCAATAGTGATCTTTGAGTATTAACCTGTACAAGGCTTCGCTCTACGCTTAATTGTAAGGCATTCTGAACTTCCTTGTATTGCTTCTGCAACGCCAGGAGGTGGTTTTGAGCAGCCTTGTATTGCAGTTCGGCTTTTTCAAAATCGAGCATGGAAACTGACTTTTTGTCCCATAACTCTTTATACCTCATGTAGTTTTCTTTATCAAATTTCAGCTGTTGCTCTGCCTGGTCGATTTGCGTTTGAATATTCTGCAATTGTGGTGAATCGGGGGCAGCGTTTTTCACGGCATCCTTGTAGACGACCAGGGCATCTTGCAGCTGATTGTTCTGTACTTCGTTTTCTATCACGGCGATCAGGTCGTTTTTTGTGACGGAGTCCCCTTCTTTGACTGGAAGGGACAGAATAATACCATCTACCTTAGCAGAAACGGTATAGTTGTTTTCCTGCTCCGTATATCCGCTTGCAAAAACAGCATCTTCAATATTTTTTTTGACAGGTAAGCTGGTTTCTTGCTGCTGGCACGCTATCAGGATAAAGGACATTGTAATTGCCCAAAAGAATAATTTTCTATTATTTTTCATTTTTCGTTTAGTTTATTCAGGATTAAAATCCATTTGCCTGATATAGGTTTTATACTGGGCCAAAGTGTATTCCGCAAGGCTTTGCAGATAACTGTTTTGAGCAGACAGCAGATCGTTGTATTTGTCCAAACGTTGGTCCAGACTGATCAGGCCACTTTCGTATCTGTGCGCTGCGTGTGCATCATTTTCCTCTTGCAGTGCCAGGATTTCCTCATATTCAGCCAACTGGTTGTAAGCCTGTTTTAGCTGCAGTTGCAGTAATTCGTCTTCTTTCTGTTTTACCAATCTGGTGTTGTCTAATTTCAGTTGTTGAAGTTGTAGTGTGCCTTCAGACTGGTTGATCTTTTGTTTGTTCGATCCGCTCAACAAGCCCGACAGCGAAATTTGCACGCCAAGAACCTGTTGAGGAAGCGTATTGGCATCAGCAAAACCCATAAAGTCATTGGTCGCCCAGTTTCGGTTGTTTTGATAAACCAGGCTGAGCGAAGGCAGCCTTAAGGCTTTCGTTTGTTTTACCATGGATTCGTGTTTCTCTACTTCTGCCTCCTGCCAAATGACCTCGGGATGCGCGCCGAAAAAGGCAGTTTCTTCCAGGACAAAATTTTCCGGGGTATCGGTAATTGTAATCTGTTGTCTGGTATTCAGCTGACTTTGGAGCTGCACGTAAAGCTGGTCCAGATTATCACCGGCCAAGTTTAAGTTTCTTTGATTTTGGCGTTTTTTGATATCCGCCTGATTCAACTCTAACTCACTGATGATCCCATCTTGATATTTCTCTCTAGCGTGTTCAAAAATCGCCTCTGCGACCTGCACATTCTCTTCGTAGATTCGGATGGATTCCTGTGTTAAAAGAATAGAGTAGTAGGTAGAAGCCAACTGGTTGTAAGTATTATACCTGTTCACTTCTGTATTGATCTTACTTTTCTCCACTTCTATGTCGGCTGTTTGCACAGCAAAGATCTTTTGAAAATTTACAATGTCCCACTTCGCCTGCAACCCAAAGGAGTACATGTATTTCGTTCCAAAAGTCAATTCCTCAAAAGTACCTTCAGGTGCTGCCGGGTTAAACATTTGTGCCGGCACTAAAGTCGGTTGTAAGGTGATGTTATCATTAAAGCCCAGAGAAGTATTGATCGAAGGGAGCAGATTAGATCTTGCCTCCTTTTTTTCTGCTGCGGCAATTTGTTCGCCAATGGTGGCGCTTTGAATGGCGATGGCGCGGGCATCGGCATAGTTCAGCACTTCTTGAAGAGAGTGAAATTGAATTTGCGCCATGGCGGGAAGGCATCCCAGCAGGAATGCCAGAATCAAATAATTTTTCATTGTTCAGCTTTTTTGGCGTCTACCCTTGTCCAGGTAGCTGATTTCGACATTAGCCCCATACTTACTTTTAGTTTCAGCTCGTCTTCGCTGAGTAATTTGGCCGAGCAGTCGGCAGTTCTGTTTTTCTAAAAAATATGAAGGGTACCGTCCACGTAGGCGTTCTTTTTATCGTACTTCAGAGAAGTGATTTGTTTCTTCCCGATGTAAGCCGGCAATTCTGCTTTTCTGACAATGGCTTCATATTCCGAGCCGTTTTTGACGAATTCCAGTACCCGGCTGTTGTCTTCATTGGTCCATTGACCGAGGATGGTATCGTTGTTAGTAGGAGCAAAAGTGCTTATTCCCAATAAGGTGCTCGCTATGAAAAGGATGAATGATTGCATGGTTTTTAATTTTTGGTTTGATATAAAGGTGCGATATTACAGGATGCCAGTGAGGGATGACAAAGGTGAACTGAACAATTTGGAAGGTGAAATGAACGCTGAGTTTGCATTTTGAGTTGGATTGCTGCCTAAACAGAAAATTTGGCAAATCCCGCTGGTAATATTAGCACGCAGATAATGTAATATCAAATGATCGAAGACGCACTTTCACGCAGCGTCCCCCACCTCAAACCTCAGGCCCGCATTTTGTATTAAACGCTCAAAGAGAACACTCCCCATCGCAGTGTGCGGCGTCAAAACACCAAATTGATTGGGTAGTTGATCCCGATCAATCGCCAGACAGACTGCACTTTCGGCCACCATTTTAGAGGTGGAGCCGTAGCCAGGGTCGTTATCGCCTTTTACTTTGGCTACCAATTGGCGGCCATCCGCCAGTTGACCGAGGAAGAGGAGGTTAAAAAAGCCGGCTTCCCTCACTTTCTCCGATGGGCCTTCTCCAGGCTTTGGAGAAAAGCGATTGATGATTTTATGGATCAGCGAATGAGGACTGGCTTTTGTCAATAAATTTAGGCCCCACGCAAAAAGGTTGGCAATAATTCTGGCGCTTAATCCGCTGCCGTGCCAGGTGGCCTCTTCGTATCGAAAGCCCTTACCGTAAGGATATCCCGACAAAGCATGGCCCCGTCTGACCACTTTCGTGTTGATGAGCGCCATGACAAAAGGGCTGATCCAGCCGTGGAGTTCTTCATCATAGGCCGCCTTTTGAAGGTCTTGTTTGTCCGGCCCTGATCTTTCATTGGGAGGATTCAAACTGTATAGATTTTCCACGATCCCTTTTACAGACGGATCTTTTTCTGCTTCGGCCATGACATTTTGCAAGCTGGCGAAGGTGCCGCCGCTAAACCCACCTCGGGCGCCTTTTAACCTCATTTTTATTCGTTGACAATACTCACCAGTTCGAGACCTGGCTTCTTGTTGGAGGAAAAAAACGCCATATTCAAAGGGGATCGAGTCAAAGCCACAACAATGTACAATTTTCACCTGATTGTTAGCCGCCCTGGTATGAAAGGTATCGATCATTCGGCGAATCCACTGCACTTCTCCCGTCAGATCGCAATAATCGGTTCCGTTCTCCACGCAAGCCTCGACCAGTGGCGTTCCATAAAGGGCATAGGGTCCAACAGTAGAGCAAATGACCTTAGTCTGGCGAACCATCGCTTCGAGCGAAGGCTTGTCAAGACTGTCGGCCAGCAGAATCGGCAATTCAGGCGCCGACAATTCCTGCCGGACCCTTTCTAACTTATCTTCATTCCGGCCGGCAATCGCCCAGCGCAGCGAATGGTTAGCTCCGTACTGCTTATATAAATACTCGGCGACCAGGCGACCGGTAAATCCTGTGGCGCCCCAGACGATCAGATCGTAGGTTTTTTCTTGCATGGAAAGATGTTTGAGGATGAGTAAAAATCCCGGAAAATTACCGAATATATACATAAATTTGTACATCAATGCAATCTCTAAACTGGTTTTCAACTGATTATGAAAAAACTGCTCCTCTTACTTTTGTCATGTCTTTTGATTCAATCAACCCACTTGATAGGTCAAACTTACCCTTCTGTTTTTCTGGAGAAAAAAAAGAAAGAAATCGACCAGGATAATCAAATCTATGTCCCCGGAATGGCTTTTACTTACGACTACCAAATCATAAAAGATGGTCAGCAACTGAAGCTCTTCAGCAATTCTTTTAGCGACTGGGTACTGACGCCAATGAATAAAGACCAAAAGAAGATCGAAGCCATCCAAATGGTCGTCATGGCGCCCAAAAACTCCCAACGAACCAATAAAAGACAAACAG
This sequence comes from uncultured Saprospiraceae bacterium, assembly GCA_964548175.1. GTDB lineage: Bacteria > Bacteroidota > Bacteroidia > Chitinophagales > Saprospiraceae > JANQPA01. The sequence goes on along the minus strand of CAZJQS010000005.1, from coordinate 46,455 downwards.
AGATCTTATATGCCGGTCTTCCCTACCCAAGCTTTATCAGCACTACCGGCCTGGTTGAGAATGAGCAAAATGTGTGGCTGCACCCCATACGCACTGGTTTCTTTAAATCCCTTGAAACCTGCCCTTTTCCATTCGTTAAGTATCCACTGGAAGCAGGAAAAAAATGGACAGATCAAATGATCATCTCCGACCGCTGGGCCAATGAGCTTTGGGGAAACTGGCAGGGGCAACTTGCTCTAAAATATGAATACCAGATCGTTGGTAAAGAGAGGATAGAAACTCCTATGGGACAATTAGATTGCTGGAAAATCAAAGCCACTGCTACATCTGATATTGGTCAGGCAGGCTCTACTTTCTTGTTCTCTGAAAAATACGGTTTTGTCCAGCTTTTTCACCGATTAATTACCGGCATAGATATACGCTTTACCTTGCAGGAAGCTAAAAAAGGAGAAGTCTATGATAGCGTGAAAGCCTTTTTTCCCAACTGACACAGGCCCGACACCTTTAAAAAATCACCCCTTGAGGAAACTCCAAATTCAGAAAATACCCAAATGCGAGCAACACGCCTACGCCTCCCAAGGTCAGCAAGGCTGTCTGCAACCAGCCGGTTTTAGCCTTTAAAGTGAAAAAGGTGATGAAAAATAAAACCACTGCAGGAATAAACCCAACGATCACAGATAATAAATAAAGCCCGCCTACCCAAAAAAGCGGCTCATACCATGGTGCTCTGAAAGTACCCGGCTCCGCCACCTGCTCGGCATCAAAAACGGCGGGATCCTCAGGCTTGTTTCGAACAAGTTTCCAAAGCAACCATATCCCGAACGGCAGAATGATCAACGCGATGGTCAATGGAAAGATGCCGCCTAAGAAAGACTGTCGAGCCGCATTAAAGACCGCCACCACTATCAGCAATACCAGAAAAAGGGCGAACAACTGCTGCGGCAAAACACTAAACGAAGGATCGCGCTTCTTTTCGATCAGCTCCGCATTCTCGTCCACTGTGCCTCTTCGACTAAAATATATCGTGATCAAAGATAAGATAGCAATAATGATCACTCCGGGACGCAACAACAATTCCCATCCGTAAAACTGTACCGCCATATTCAGATAGGACTCCGCCTGCGTGGCCAGCACAAAACCAATTAAAAAAGCGGGCCTTGACCAGCCGAAGCGCTTCATGAAAATGCCGATTAGCCCAAAGATCAGCAGCACCCACAGATCCGTCATGTCCTTAGTCGCCTGGAAAGCTGCAAAGCTGATCACCATGATCATAAAGGGCGCCAGCAAACTGAAACGAATCCGGGTCAAACGGGAAATTGGCCCGGCCAACAACAAGGATAAGCCCGCCCCAAGAACATTAGCTATAGCCAAAGACCAAATGATGGAGTAGGTCAAGTCGATATCGGTCGTCACCATTGAAGGCCCTGCTTCGATGCCGATCAATACCATGCCTCCCAAAAACACCGCCATAGAGCCTGATCCGGGAATGCCAAACAATAAAGTAGGCATCAAACCTCCTCCTTCCTTCGCGTTGTTGGCCGATTCCGGAGCAATAACACCGCGGATGTCTCCTTTGCCGAATGTTGACTTATCTTTTGAGGTTTGCACCACATGCCCGTAAGCGATCCAGTCCACCACACTTCCACCCATTCCCGGAATGGCGCCGACGATCGTACCGATACCGGCACAGCGCAAAGCCAGCCACTTGTTTTTGATCAGATCGCTGACGCCGGTCCGCCAGCCACCACTACCTAAAGCCACCCCTTTTTCAGCTATGGCGACATCTTTTCGAAAGAGTTCGGAAATTTCGGGAAAGGCAAAAATGGATAAAGCGATCACTACTAACGGCAGTCCGTCATAGAGGTAGTCCACCCCAAAAGTCATCCGGAACTCTCCGGTGGCCGGCGCTGCTCCGATCGATCCGGCTATTAAGCCGAGGCCGCAAGCCAGAACTCCTTTCACCAAGCTCTTTCCGGAAAGCGAGCCGACCATTGACAAGCCAAATACGGCCAGCATAAACAATTCCGCGGAACCAAAGATCAATATGACCGGCCGGGCTACCTGCACGAAAAAGGTCAAAATGAGCGCTCCAAATAATCCGCCAAACAGCGACGCAGAAAAGGCTGCGCCCAGCGCTCTTGAAGCCTCCCCTTTTTTGGCCAATGCAAAACCATCCAAGACTGTTGCCTGGCTAGAACTCGACCCGGGTATCCCCATCAATACGGAGGTAAAGGTTGCTGAAGTGGGAATGACGGCCACCAGTCCCACCAAAGTTGCAAGGGCCGAGATCTCGTCCATCCCATATAAAAAGGGCAATAACAATGACAGACCGGCAATGCCTCCCAATCCGGGAAAGACGCCGATCACCAAACCCAGCAATACACCGAGCACCAGGTACATGAAGTGCTCAAAAGAAAAAAGGGTTTGTAAGGCTTGTAGTACTAAATCCAGCATTTTTATTTATTGAATGACCAGCTCCGCAAGCTAAATGTTCAGATCATACTCCCTTCTCAACCATTCTTTTACCCATCTTTTTTCCTCTATCCCCACATTAGTAGCCAGCTCGAATATTTTCTGGGCTTTGCCGCCGATAGCCTGTTCATAAAGGCCAAGCGCGGCTTCTTTGGTTGCAACATATTTGGGGTCCTCTTTCATATCGACAATGGCTTTTTGATATAGGGCCACGACCTCATCCGGGGTTTCTTTAGGGACTAACAACAACTTCATCCCGCCGAATCCGGCCGACATGAAAGCGAACCAGGAAGACCATTCGATGCCGGAGGGCTTTTTCCCCATCATCTCATACACTTCCCCGAAGTGAGGCAGATCAGGAAAGCTGGGATCACGGATCAACTCTCCGTTTTCATCCAATGCTCCAAAAGTGAATAAGGGAATGGCTTCTCCTTTTTCTACAAGCGGGACTACATTTTTTAAGTAGGCGGAAGACGTCTGATAGTCGATCAATACCTCACCTCTCTCAAAGGCTAGTCTTCCTGCACCACGGCCTCTGAATCCGAAAATTGCTTTTACGTTCATCCCCAGCAAATCAAAAGATAACAGCGGCACCAGGTCCAGAGAGGTAGGGCCCTGGCTGCCATATTTTAAAGGAACGTCTTTGATCTTAGCTATTTCCGAAGCGTCTCTGATGCCCAGTTTGGGAGAGCAGAATACCACTCCTCCTGTTGGATATGCCATGACCACCTTGAAGTTTTGGTAATCGTATCTCACTCTTGGATCTTCCAGCAAAAACGGGAATTGGGTGGAGCCGGAAGTCCCCAATATCATTAAGCCATCTCTTTTGGCCAGACCAGCAAACAGGTTGGCTCCTTTAATAGAACCTCCGCCGGGAATATTGTTGATGATAACTACCGGCCTACCTTCGATGTATTTTGAGAAGAAGGGAGCGTTGAAGCGAGCCCAGGTATCGGCGCCGCCGCCTTCTTTAAAAGGGACAATCCATTCGATGGTTTTTCCGGAAAAATAGGCTCGCCCGTTTTGGGTAGCCTGCACCAATTCTTCTACGCTTTGCTCTTTTTCCAGAAAGGAATAAAGCAGCGCCGGCAGAAAGAAAACAAGAGCCAGGGTGGCGATTTGAACGGTTTGTTTATTGGTCATTATCCTTTATTTAACATTTTTTTGGCCGCAGAGCTCCCCGCAAGTCGCCCAAATACCGCCCCTGAAGTCAAACCCGAACCACCGGGATAGCCATTTATAAAAACGCCCCCAACCAGCTCACCACAGGCAAAAAGGCCGGGTATGGGCCGGTCATTTTCATCCAGCACACGCGCCCCTCCATCTACCTTTAAACCACCATAGGTAAAGGTAATCCCGCAACAAACCGGGTAGGCCTTAAACGGCGGCGTATCCAGGCGATTAGCCCAGTTGGTTTTGTTGAGAAACAACCCCTTTGTAGTCCGGCCATCCAGCGTGGTGGGATCAAAAGGAGTATGCACTTGAACAGCATCATTGTATTCCCGGATGGTTTTTAAGGCTTGTTCTTTGTCGACTCCTTCCATCTGTTCAACCAGTCCTTCCAGGGTATTGGCTTCTATGAAGCTGGCGTCCCAGAACCGGTATTCTTCGTAAAGCAGGTGCTCCACTTTTTGATCAAAAATTTGCCAGGCAAAACCTCGGGGTTGTTCCAATATGGCTTTTCCAAATTGAGCATAGGTATAGTTCCTGAAATTTTCGCCTTCATCCACGAATCTTTGCCCGTTAGCGTTGAGCATAATGCCGAGGAAATAGCAAATCTTCCGGTAGTTTTTTCTTTCGATAAAAGGGATTTCAGTATTGCCATAATCAGGCATATGCAAATCCATGGGCACGGCATGGCATCCTTTGAAGAAACCATGTGTAGCGGCCCCGGCTTTGACGGCCATTTCCAGGCCTTTTCCCAGGTTATGCCGAGTGCCACGCACTTTGGCCTGATCCCAATTGTCGCCAAGATATTTCTGACGGAGTTGGGTATTGGCTTCGAAACCGCCACACCCCAGGATTATAGCGGAAGCTTTTAATTCGACCTTCCCTTGCGGTGTTTGGCAGAGGAGTCCTGTTATTTTTCCATCTTCCAGTATTAATTCCTCGGCCGCCCATTGATAACGGATATCACCTCCCAGTCGCAAAACTTCCTTTTTCTCCGCCATGACCATTCCTTCGCCTTCTCCCTCTATGGCTAAGGTAAGGCCACCCCAAAAAATATGGCGACCGTTTTTTTCGTAAGACTGACGGGAGTAGATGGGCTCAAAACGGATGTTATGTCCGGCCAGCCATTCAATCGTCTCAAAGCTTTGGTCTACGAGGATTTTCTGCTGATCGGTAATGGGTCTGCCATCATTAAAGCGCTCCAGATCTTTGAAGAATTTCTCTTTGGGATAAGCCCCGAAGTCCGTTTTAACCCGCTTTTCCGGATCGACATGTTGCAGCAACGGCAAGAGGGCTTCGCCGGAATTGTAGGCAAAACGCATGGCCCCCGCGGTGTAGCGGCTGTTGCCGCCAAATTCTGCTTCCTCAGCCTTTTCCAGGATCAAGACCTGAGCACCTTTTTCCAGAGTGGCCATAGCGGCGCAAAGGGCAGCATTACCTGCCCCTACTACAATGATGCCGTGTTCAGGTTCCTTATTTGACATTTGGTAATTTTGTTTTAACACGGCAGAAAAATAGACGGAAAAGCAATAAGTACAAAATAAAATTTTCAGATTGGTAGAAAAGTTTAAAAAAGAGTGATTATTTAGCGCCATAATCTTTAGACACTGATTTTCACTCCTGCCTGCCGGCGAGGCAGGGGTCTTCATTGTATTAAAAAGTACAATCATGAGAAAAATTCTTGTTTTCCTCGCCATTAGTTTATTAGGGCTGACCCTGTCCCCCCAGAAAATGAGGGCGCAAAAAATGAGCAAGGAAGAGATCCAACAGGCCTCCAAGGATTACTTCCTGCCGGCTGTTTTGAATTTGAGCGATTTTCTAAAAATGCCGAACGACGGCCATTTTCCCGAACACATTCAAAGCCATGCCGATTGGTGTACAAATACCTTCCGGAACCTGGGTTTTACCACTCATTTATTAGAAACGGAGGGTGCCCCCCAGGTTTTTGCGGAAAAAATTTACAAAGAGGATGGCGCAAGCCTGCTTTTTTATCTTCAGATAGACGGACAACCGGTAGATACGGCGGCCTGGGATCAGGAAAATCCATTTTGGCCTGTTTTGAAGCAAAAAACGGAAGAAGGATGGAAAATGATCACCTGGGATCATTTTGATGAAAACTATGATCCGGACTGGCGCATTTTTGCGCGCTCAGCTTCCGATTCTAAAGGACCGGCCATGGCTTTCATTACAGCTTTAAGCATTTTAAAGGAAAAAAATATCCGGCCGGACTTTAATATAAAAGTGATCTGTGACTTCCAGGAAGAGATGGGTTCCCCTTCTTTACCCGGCGCCGTTGAAAAATATCGGGACCTGATGGATGCCAGTATGCTTTTGATCATGGATGGAACGAGGCACCTGTCTAATCTTCCCACTTTGTGCTTTGGGGCCCGCGGCATTTCGACCGCTACGCTGACGGTTTTCGGGGCCAAAAGAGATCTCCACTCCGGACAGTACGGAAATTTTTCTCCCAACCCTGTTTTCCATTTGTCCAGACTGATCGCCGGCATGAAAGATGAGGACGGCCGGGTGCTGATCCCCGGATGGTACGATGGCATTCAATTGACGGAAAAACAAAGAGCCATTATTAATGACGTCCCCGAAGATCAGGAAGAAATCCTGCGTTCTTTGGGCATTGCCCAGGCGGACAGCGTGGGCAGTACTTATCAGGAAGCGCTGCAATATCCATCTTTAAATGTCAGAGGTTTAAGAGCCGCCTGGGTGGGTGATGAGGTGCGCACCATTGTACCCTCCAAAGCCATTGCCGAGATCGATATGCGGCTGGTGCCGGAATCACCGGGGGAACGACAGGTGGAACTGCTCAGGAAATACATTAAAAACCAGGGGTTTCACTTTGTGGATGGGGAACCGACGGAAGAAGAAAGAGCGAAGTATTCCAAACTCATCAGCATGACTTACCGGATCGGTTCCAAGCCTTTTCGCACTGATCTCGATTCAGATATCGGTGAATGGCTGGGCAGTGCTATGGAGCGGATCTATGGAAGAGACTATGTCAGGATGGCTACAACCGGTGGTTCGCAACCCATTGCGCCGTTTATTTCGACCCTTGGTGTTCCGGCGGTATCCGTTCGCATTCCCAATCCCGATAACAGCATTCATGCGCCGAATGAGAACCTGAGGCTGGGGAACTTTCTACAAGGCATAGAGATGTGTCTGGCCGTGCTGACGCAGAATCTTAATTGATGTCGGATAGCCTGTCTCGCTGGAAGCGGGATTGGTTGTTGATCCCTTTCCAGTATAGATTGGCTAAATTTATAAACGCCTGGACAAAATTAAGTAAGCTAACCATTTTAAATATAACTATCCCCTGCGGACTGGAGAAAGTTATACTATAAAACATACACCGCCGGCGGCGGTGTATGTTTTATAGGTAAACTTGCTCACTTACTTAAACAAATAAAAAAACAGCCATAAAGTGGCAGAAGCTCCCGGCCAGGACGAACACATGGAAGATACCATGGTTGTACCGGAGTTGGTGCCAGCTGTAGAAGACTGCTCCGACGGTATAAGAGATGCCGCCAGCAAACAGCCACATTAATCCTCCAAAAGATAAATTAGCCATTAAAGGCTTAATAGCAAAAATGATGATCCAGCCCATAAAAACGTACATTATGGTAGAAAGCAGGTCATATTTTCCTGTAAAGAAAAGCTTGAGGACGATGCCGGTCAGTGCAAATCCCCAGATGATGACGAATATAAGATTGCCGATACCAGGAGGCAGGGTAATCAATGAAAAGGGCGTGTAGGTGCCTGCAATGAGCAGATAGATCGCCGCGTGATCCACGATTTTCAGCTGTCTCCTTCTGTTCTCTCCTTTGGAGCTGTGGTATAAGGTAGAAGCCGCGTACAAGATCATCAGGCTCAAACCAAAGACCGAAAAGCCGGTCAGGCGCCAGAAATCGCCATTTTGAATACCTCGCATGACTAAAAGGACCAGGGCAATGATACTCAGTAGGAATCCCAAGCCATGAGAGAGCACATTGAAGCGCTCCTCGCCCGGGGCGTAATAAGAGGCATAGGGAGATGGAGGTTCTTTCATTTGCTTATTCAGTTATTTTGACCCTTTTCATTTTTCCGGTTAAACGACGTCCATATAAATAATGGTTCTGGAGCGGATAATGTTGTTTACTTTCAGGGATTGTTTAGAGTCTACTTTTGAAGCCGAAAACAACCAAAGGTGAGTGCTCACGAAGCCCTTTTAAAGCAGGAAGCCCTTCACCTTGCGTTATGAGCGCAAGGTGAAGGGCCCTTTTTCAGATTGCTATTCCGGTGTTGAGAACACCAGTCTTACAAGGATATTCTCGCATTTCCGTTGCGAACATTGATCTTGGTTCCTTTGCTGATGGTCTTGGTAGTGCCGCAAAGGTCCATTTTCAGCGTTTCTGCAACCATTAATGAACCGCTTACTTTGCTTGGGAACTGCATGGTCATGAACTTCCCGGAAGACTCGAACATAACGTTCACGTCAATATCCTCTCTGATGATGCTGGTTTCCACTACCAGGCAAATAACTTCGCTGCCGAAAATTACCCAGCAAGCTCTTGTTGTCTTGGGTGCTTCAGCTTCAATGACGGCGTTCTCCGTATTTGTGTTCTCAGAATCAGCCAAAGTAGCGTTAAAGTTCTCTGCGGGCAGGAAAGAGCAGAAGGCAAGGATAATAGCCAGAAATAGTTTCATCTTTGTAATGATTTTTTAGGTTAATTAATAATTCAAAATTAAGGGCCTGCCCTCTTCCTTCAATCACCCAAGTGGGTGATTTTAACTTTTTGAGACGGTGCAAAAAGTCAGTCGCTCTTTTTGTATAGCTCATTCAAGTTGCGAAGCAACTTTAGTAGAAGGTAGAAGGTATTAGGTAGAAAGAAATACAACCTAAAAAGGTATCTATTTGTCCATTTCAGGCAGAAATCTTTCTATTTTCTACCATTTACCATCTACACCTAAGTTGCGATGCAACTTAGGTTAGCTGATAAAAAATGACAATTCTCATTTCTTTATCCATAGTGGAAGATTAAATTGAGCAAGGTGGATGTCTTGTGTGGTTACCGCATTCACGGATATATTAATTTAATCAAAGAGCCATGGTTACCGTAAAAAAAACAGGAGAATACCTTAGTAATATCTTGGTCCTGATCGTAATACCGCTTTCGCTGATCATTGCCTATTTCATATATACAGAAATTCTTGGCGACCCCATCAATTTTGTAGGCGAGAACCCTGCCAATGAGCCGTTGAAGAACAACTATTTAGGAGTGATTTACAAGGGGGGCCCGATTGTGATCTTACTGATCAGTTTTCAGATTATCCTGATCACCTTCATCGTGGAGCGCTTTTTCAGTATTGGGCAGGCCGGCGGAAGAGTACGTAACGAGCGTTTTGTACGCGAGATAAAACGACTGATAGGTCAAGAAAACTATGCCGACCTCCTCCAGTCTTGCGATCAGCAGAAAGGAGCGCTGGCGAATGTTGTAAAAAACGGTATTGACACTTTCCATCTGGTGGAAAAAGAACCTTCTTTGGAAAACGATCAAAAGCTGGCTGCCATTGAGCGCGACTTTGAGGAAGCCACTCAGCTGGAACTCCCGCAGCTGAACAGAAACATGATCATCATTTCGACCCTGGCTTCCATTTCGACCCTGATCGGCCTGCTGGGTACGGTCACCGGTATGATCAAGGCCTTCTCGGCGCTGGCCCGGGTCGGCTCACCCGATGCGATCGGATTGGCAGGTGGAATTTCTCAGGCTTTGGTGACCACGGCTCTGGGGATCAGCACATCAGCTGTAGCCATCGTTTTTTTCAATTATTTCACGAACCGGATCGACAAGATCGTATATGCCATTGATGAAGCCGTTTTTACCATCATGAATAATTTCAAACGGAAAATCCTGGGAGAAAAAGTGCAGGTTTAGTTATGACCAAATCGAAGATCCATATTAAAACGCCGAAGCTGGACATGAATCCTATGGTCGATATGGCCTTTCTGCTGGTCAGCTTTTTTATGCTCACGACGACGTTCAAAACAGCCGAACCCATTATTATTGACAAAGTACATTCACAGAGTCAGTTGAAAGTTCCCGAAACGAATGTAGTGATGATAACGGTGGGTGAGGAAGGGCGAGTATTTTTCACCATTGATGGAAAATTCGCGCGAAAAAAACTCTTACGATTAATGGGCGAGCAATATGGTATAGATTTTTCTCAGAGAGCGCAGGATGAATTTGCGCTGCTGTCCAGTATAGGCATGCCGGTGGAACAACTGGACGATTTTTTGGCCCTCCGCCCCCAGGAACGCGAAGAAATAGACCAACCGGGCATTCCATGCGATACGGCGCGAAATGAGCTGACCAATTGGGTCATCTTATCGCGCGTAGCCAATCCCAGGGCCCGGATTGCTATTAATGCAGATAAGGACACGCCCTATCCGCGGGTGGATCGCGTGATCCAGACGCTACTGAACAGCAAGATCTACCGTTTTAATCTGATGACCGAACTGGAAAAAGCCGAGTGAATATGGAAGGAAAGAAAGAAAAGGCCACCTGGCCACAGGAAAAACCCAAAAGGGATCGCCGGTCAAAAAAGATCAACATTGAGGTGGACATGAACCCCATGGTTGACCTGGCCTTTCTTTTGCTGACATTTTTCATGCTCGCAACTACCTTTAGTAAGTCTCAGGTCATGGAACTGGTCATGCCGGTTTTACCGGAAAGAGAAGATGTCGAACAAGAGCAGGCCATCAAAGAATCGCAGGCGCTGACGGTGTTACTGGACGCAGAAGATCGAATTCATTGGTTTGTGGGCATTTCTGATCCGGAAGTCCATCAAATTCAGCTGGATGCTGAAAGGCTTCGTAAGATATTGGAAGAAGCTTATAGGAACATACCGGATTTGGTGGTGCTCATCAAGCCGATGAAAGATTCCAGGTACGAAAATTTAATTGACCTACTCGACGAGATCAACATCGTTGGTATAGAGCGATACGCCATTGCGGATGTTACCGAGGCTGATTTGGCGCTTATAGATGCAGAATGATCGTTAATTAAAAACCGGATCAACGTGGCTAAACCATATACGTCATCTGAAAGGTCTTATCTCGATCTTGTTTTTGAATCCAAGAACAAAGCGTACGGGGCGTATACGTTGCGCAAGAAAAGCCCGGTTTACACTGCCATTGGTTTCCTGATCAGCAGCCTGCTTATTCTGGGGGCCTTTGTGGTTTTTTGGATAATCAACCGGCCGGAACCTCTAATCGAAACTGACGGCACTATTAAGATGCAACACCGCAAGGTCATCGGCTACTCCCAGCTGGATGCTCCGCCACCGATAGAGGTTGCGCCTCCTCCAGAGGTTGCCCCCACCACGCCAAAGATCGTAAAGCATAGAAAAATAGCGTCCAAGAAGTTTCTGCCTCCGATAGTCAAACCTGATGAAGAGGTAGTCGACGAAGAGATCATTCCTACTCAAGAAGAGCTGAAGCTCGTCAATCCGGGAAAGAAAACGGAAGAAGGCGACACCCTGGGAGCTGTTGATCTTAAAGAATATGAAGAAGCCATTATCGAAATAGACATCGATCCAACTAATACTATAAAAGAAGAAAAAAAAGAAAAACCGGCGCCTGTGGTCGAAGAGGTGCTTCCGCCACCACCGCCACCTCCTAAAAAAAAGCAGGTGTATGATATTGTGGAAATACCACCGAAGTTTCCGGGTGGTGAAGAAGCACTTATCCGGTTTGTCGGAGAAAACTTAGAATACCCTCAAATCGCCAGAGAAAATGGCATCCAGGGAACTGTTGTGCTCAAGCTGATCATCGAAGCTGACGGATCTATATCTGACGTTCTGGTTCTGCGCGGGCTTGGAGGGGGATGTGAAAAAGAAGCCATTCGAGTGGTCCACTCAATGCCTAAATGGGAACCAGGTATTCAAAATGGCAAAAAAGTCAGAGTTGGAGTAGCACTTCCTATTCGATTTAAGCTGATCCAGGAACAGTAGTTGATAAACTTAGAGCTTTTCAATATCCTCTCTGGACAGGCCTGTATATTCGATGATTTTTTCAGTGGTTTCGCCATTTTTTTTCATAGCTCTGGCGATGGCCAACTTACCTTTTGTTATCCCTTCAGCCAGGCCTTCTTTTCTCCCTTCTTCTCTCCCTTTTTTTCTTCCTTCTTTTCTTCCTTCCTGCCTGGAAGTATCGACAACATTATTCAGATCCCTGAAGTACTTTAAACTCTCTTCATAGGCTTCTCTTTCAACTGGGGAGAATTTGGCAATTTCGGCTGCTTCAAATAATTTTTTAAAAATTCTCTCCTGGAGCATTGCAGGTCTCTTCTGGAGTTCAGATAAATGCCGGAATACATACAACCATTTATCGAAATGAGCCTCAAGCTCAGCTTCCGTTTTTTTGAATTTGGGCAACTCGATGTAGATGAATTTCAATTTTTTATAAAAGACCTCACACCGCTGATTTTTTAATTCCACTACATGAAGCAGTTCCTTCTCATTTTTGTGGTCATCGAAAATAAAGTCGAGGATACCAACCATATACACGGGAGCTAATTGATAATTCCAGATACCCTTTTTCGCCTGCTCCTGAATAGGAAAGGAAGCGTAATAAATGCTCCTGTCTTTAAAAAAGTTTTGTTTGGCTTTTTGTATTTCAACGATAAAGCGCTCCCCGGATTCTGCAATACAATAAAGATCAAATATGGCTTTTCGATCTAATTCGTTCAGCCCCATTTGTTCATTTCTGGAATAAGTTAATTCTTTGATTTTATGTTCCTCCGGAAGGATTTGATTCAAAAAATCAATAAGAAGGATTTTGTTGGGCTCCGTTCCAAAAAGTTTTTTGAACCCAAAGTCGGTTAAAGGATTTACGTATCTGTCTTTGAGAGCGCTCATCATATATTTTTATGAAACAATTCATAAAATACTTACAAAAATAATTAAAAATGAGTTCTCCTTTCTGCAATTTTTCTATTGCTGCTACCGGATGGTCCTTAGAGGACATATGAACATTTTTTCATAAATTCGTTCTGGAACAACAAAAGCATTGGTTGAGGTATGAAATTCCGTCAATTTTTTCCGATTCTCGAGTGGTTGCCCCAATACAAAAGGACCTTTATCAGAGGGGATCTCCTGGCTGGTTTAACGGTAGCAGTTATGCTGGTTCCCCAGGGAATGGCCTATGGTTTGCTGGCTGGATTGCCGCCAATTTACGGCTTGTATGCCGGCATTGTGCCGCTTTTGTTGTATGCTTTTTTTGGTACTTCCCGGCAATTGTCAGTAGGGCCGGTGGCATTGGTGTCTTTGCTTGTGCTTACCGGAGTGGGGCAGTTTGCCGACCCCGGCACCCCGCTTTTTATCAGTTTAGCGATTTCCACGGCGCTGATAGCCGGGATGATACAGATCATACTGGGTGGGTTTCGGCTTGGTTTTTTGATCAACTTCCTTTCTCATCCGGTCATTTCAGGCTTTACTGCAGCAGCAGCCTTTATCATCGGCCTAAGCCAGGTAAAGAATTTATTCGGCATCGACATTCCACGCAGCAATCGCATACACGAAGTCATCGGCAACCTGATTCAGCATGTTGACGAGATCAACTATCTCACTCTTGCCATCGGACTGGGAGGTATCGCTTTTATGCTCATCCTGAGAAGGATCAACAAAGCCATTCCCGGTGCTCTGCTCGCTGTCATGGTCGGTGTATTCATAGTCTGGCAGTTCCGGCTATTTGAGCAAGGGGTAGCCATAGTCGGGGAAGTCCCCAGTGGCTTACCCGGCTTCGAACTTCCTCAACTCAATGCGGAACGGTTCCGACAAATGTTACCTCTGGCCCTGACCATCTGCCTGATCAGCTTCATAGAATCCCTGGCCATAGCTAAAACCATCGAAGCCAAACACAAATCTTACCGGGTGGTTCCCGATCAGGAGTTGATAGCGCTGGGTATTACCAAGATCGGCGGGGCTTTTTTCCAATCTTACCCGACCACCGGCAGCTTTACTCGTTCCGCCATCAATAATGATGCAGGCGCTAAAACGGGCATCTCCTCCATCATTGCAGCAGCCATTATTTCCCTGACGCTGGTTTTTCTGACTCCCCTGTTTTTTTATTTACCTAATGCCATTTTAGCTTCGATAATCGTAGTAGCCGTTATCGGCTTGATCAACTACCGCGAAGCCGTTCAGCTCTGGCATAATGACAGGCGTGACTTTCTTACCCTACTGGCTACTTTTGTGGCGACCTTAACATTAGGCATTCAGCAAGGCGTCTTCATCGGCGTATTATTATCCATTGCCCAGATCATCTACCAATCCTCCCGCCCTCACGTAGCCGTTCTGGGGCAATTACCCGACACCAGTACTTATCGAAACATTAACCGCTTCGAAGAAGCCACCCAACATGATGAGGTGCTGATCTATCGATTTGATTCTCAGCTGTATTTTGGCAATGCTGCTTATTTCCGAGAAGGTATAGAAGACCTGGTGGCCAATGAAGGAAAAGCCTTAAGGCTGTTTATACTGGATGCCAGCAGTATAACGGATATCGATTCCAGTGGAATCCATGACCTTAAGGATGTCATGGCGTTTTTGAATACCAGAAAAATTCGGTTCTACCTGGCAGGCGTACGCGGCCCGGTAAGAGATGCTTTACAAAAGTTTGGCCTCGTAGAAGAGATCGGATCGAAAAACTTCTTCCTGAATGTGCACGCTGCAGTGGAATATTATAAATCCAGTACGGAAAAAGGAGAGCATATCTGGACGCAAAAAGCCATCCAAACGAATGTAAAAGGAACCAAATAGAAAGATAAAAGAAAACTATTTTTCTCTTTCCGTCCTTTTTATTTTCAAGTATTTTCCAAGAAAAAGGCGCATCGGCTTGCGGTCATTAAATACCAGTTGCCGCAGCGAGAACAAATGCATCGCTAAAGCAAACGGCACAATAAACCCGGGAATCCAGATGAAAGGGATTTCCGTAATGAATATGTTAGAAGGTTCATTCATAAAAACCCGGATGGGAGAAGGCGCCGAAAGCATTGCGATCAACACGATATTACTAAGCAATGCTATTCCGAAAATATTCCAGAGGATGGCTTGAAAGCGATGATAACGCCGACGGCCGAAAAAAGAAAATCCCGCCATTGGCGCCGTCAATCCCACCACAATATCATAATTTAACCACTCGAACGTCATTTGCAATGGGACAAAGCCGGCTTTACAGCCTAACCAGAGAAACAACTCCATGATGATCCGGAAAGACTGTATGTAAACCAGCCAGCTGGCCGGGATCACTTTTAAATATTTCCCCAGAGGCGGCCAGAATAAAAAAAAGAATATTATCAGCAAAGGAGGAATAAAAATCAGCACCACCCTGGGTGGGAAAACCTCAAAAGATTTCACTACTCCAGAATAAGACAACCCCAATAAAAGCACCAACCACGTAGCCGTAACCAGGACAATCCATCTGCTCGTCCGCCTCTGATGCTGATCCGACAATTGCAGCTGCTTACCCGCATAACGGATGCCGTACAACAGGCTGTTGATCAGCCCAAGCACCAACACAAAGATAATCAGTTGTCCGATCAGATATAAAAAGTCATTCATGTTCAGGCATTCCCTGCTTCACGGTATTTTTTAAGATAAGCCAGAGTGGTGTAAAAAGCCGTTTTACCCGTTTAAATTAAGAAAAACGACCGGCATTCAAAGAATAAAGCCTAAAACTTAGAGCCCAAAAGGCTCACAACATAATATTTTCGTCAAATAATTGTTTTTTATAAAATAAAACCATTAATTTGAAAGAATACTTGGCAGCAATTTTTCAACACCAAAACTAATTATGGGACTAGTCATATCTCTACTGAATCATAAAGGTGGAGTTGGAAAAACGACCAGTGCGATCAACATAGGTGCGGGCCTGGCGGAATTGGGCAAAAAAGTGTTGTTGATCGACCTTGATCCTCAGGCAAACCTCACGCTTTCACTAGGCATTCCCCGGCATCCGAATACCATCTATGAAGCCATTAGAGGAGAGGCGCCGCTGGTGCCTTATCAGGTTAAAGAAAAACTGGATGTGGTCATTTCCACACTCGATCTTTCCGGCGCAGAAATGGAGCTGATTAACGAAGCAGGACGGGAATTTATCCTCAGGGAATTATTTCAGCCCGTCAGAGACAACTATGACTTCATCATCATCGATTGTCCGCCTTCGCTGGGATTACTGACGCTCAATGCACTGACCAGCAGCGATCTCGTCTACATCCCGCTTCAGACGGAGTTCCTGGCCATGCAGGGCTTAGCTAAGATCAAGCAGATCATCTCTAAAGTAAAGCTGAGGCTCAATAAAAAACTAGAGATCGGCGGCGTCATCGCCACCATGTATGACCATAGAAAAGTATTGAACAGAGATGTGGTGCAAACCATCAAAAAATATTTCGGCGAACTGGTCTTCGAGACTATGATCAGAGATACCGTGGCTCTAGCGGAAGCACCGGCTCAACGAAAAGATATCTTTGAATACAACAAAAACAGCTCCGGCGCCGAAGACTACCTCGCCCTGAGCAAGGAAATATTAAAACGTACCGAACAACTGAGCATTGAAGCCTGAAAGACTATTTAGGGATGACTTCCTGTGACTAAAGGTCCTACATTATTATGAGTAAAAAGAAATTTACAGAAGGATTGGAAAGCATTTTTAGCGACACCACTGAGGACTTGCTTCAGATGGAAAGCTCCGTGCCGTCTCCTGATGCTTCCTCTTCTTCCAAACCCCGTAAAGCTAAAGTCAAAGAAGGCAAAAAGAAGTCCTCCTCTAAAGATTTTACCGATGATCTCCAATCCTTTCTTCAGGAAGCCTTCCAGGAATCTTTCGAACAACAAATGGCCCAGGAGCCTAAAAAACGCCCGGCTGATCTCGATATCAAAAAACGTTCCAACAAACCTGTCAGTGGCCTGGATGCGCTGATCCGCAGCACAGTAGAGCCTGAAAAGGTAGAATTCAGAGGCAATGTCATCAAACAACTTACCCTCACCTTCGACGAAGAAAAGATCAAAAAGCTGAAAAAGATTGCCCGTACCCAAAAGAAGTACCTTCGCAAAGTGATCAATGATATCGTGGAGGAGTACATCAGCGAATATGAGAAGGAAAAAGGAAAGTTGGAATAAGCATTAGCCGTCCCGAATGCTGATTCTTTTTCAACTAAGTGCTTTCTGATACACCTTGCTGCCTACACAAAAAGATTTGCAAATCCCGCTGATAAGTTTTTCACGCAGATTTCGCCGATAACGCTAATGCTGAGAATATTTTTAGATCTGCGGGATCTGCATCACGAATGAAAAAGGAAAAAAGTTTGACTTTAAAGATCAGACAAAAACCAGGGATAACTGATCTTTATTTTTTCATGGCTTTTAATGCTCCGGCAATCTCCTTGTTTTCCATAAACAACTCCCAAATCAACCCCGTCCGGTAATTCTCTATCATGACCGTCACCGGCGCCTGATTGAGGCCCATGAAAATATTAGCCACCCAATTTTCATTCAAATTGACGGCATCGCGAAAACCGTATTCTCCCCATAAATATTGACCGTGATTGCGATACAAGTTTTTCAGAGCGGCCATGGATTGTTGCGGCGTGTACGGAAAGGAAGCCAGGGCGCCGGTAGGCGCCAGCGTACCGTTTTCAACATCTTTCCTGGGCTCTAAAGCCCGATATCCCCAAGGGCCGTCACTGGCCGTCAGCCCCCAGAAATCTTCGCCAAAGCCTTTATTGCGATTAGGATTTTCAGTGCAATAGTGCCAATTGATCAACGCTATGTTTTGGTTATTTTCAAAATAATTGGTGTAGCGATCCGTCACTTGATGAGGATCCAGACCCATGTAGGAATAGTGGACGAAAAATAGTGGCCCGCCATTTGCTACGCCCACGTCCAGTTGAATGCCGTGATAATAATGGCCGTTAACATAATTGAAGCCATCTTCCGTTTTTCCCCAGCCTTTCCGGTAGTTTTGCCCCTTTTCTTGCTGATTGGCCCAACCGTTGTAGTACATGGAAGCTGGAATAGGGTGTGTCGGTGAAGCCATGGCCAAGATGTAGGTGATCATAGTCTCATTCCAACCGATCAGCTTATGGTCGATAATCCAGCCATGGTTCTCAGACCAGTGCCAGGTTAAAAACTTATCCTCTTTTTCCCGGTCGTACCAACTCCATTCCACACCCTCCCATAGCCTGGTAATGGACTCTCGAATGGAGGTTTCATCCTGATTATTTTTGTCGAAATAAGCACGGGCCGTCAGCAAGCCTTGAAAAAGGAAGGACGTCTCCACCAGATCTCCCCCATCATCGCGATCGCCAAAAAAGGGGGTCGTTTTTCTGGTGGGCCCATCAATAAAATGAGACACTGCACCATGATATTTATCGCACTGTTCTAAAAATGATACGATTTTCTGCATCCGCCCAACAGCTTGATCCCTGGTAATGAATTTACGTTCCACTCCAACGATAATCGCCATAATACCGAAGCCTGAAGCACCGGCAGCGATCATATTTTTCCGGCCGGGAATATTCTCCCTGGCCAAACCGCTATTAGGCTCAGCGGCCTCCCAGTAATACCGGAAAGAAGCCTCCTGCACCATATCCAGAAGCTCCTCATCGCTAAACGGACGAGTCTGGGCAGAGGCCGCTTCCGAAAGTTCGCTTTCCCCATACTGATAATCGAGATAGCTGATCTTATAGTAATATTGCTTGTCCGGCGACCCTACAAAATCGGTGTAGCGATCATAATAAGGCCGTTGAACCCCTATCGGCACAAAGGTTGTATTATCTTCCGAGCGGTAGATTTTGATGTATTTCACCTTAGCTTCATCTATGGTTGGCCAGCTGAGGTCTACATGCCTTTCGTACCCTTTGGCGGAAAGTGCATCGGGTCCGGATGTGTCTTCGACTGCTATATCCGGCAATAATTCCAGTTGGTCAATGAAGAGCCGACCGCTTCCTTTTTTGTCAGCTCCCAGAAATACGATCTCGGCCAGTCTTCCCGTAAAGTTTCTAAAATCCTGAAGAGGAATTTTGACAAAAAGCCATCCCTCCCTATCCGGTTGCTGCAGATATTGATCTATAGGTAAGGATTCAGACCGAACCCTGCCTTCTACTTCACCCGGGCCGGGGCTTTGGACATTCGCTAAGGCGACTTTAGGGTACAAGGCCGGATCAGTATCCTCCGGATAGATCCAAAAAGAGAGGTATTGTGCGGGCTTAAAAAAATTTTGCCCACGCACTCGAGCATGGGAAACGGCTGCCTCCCATTGCCCCTCACCATTGGTAAAAGTCAATTCCAGAGAATTGGGAGGCGTGAAAAAATACGCTTCGTTAACGGGTAACCGGCCTTCGATGTTTTTTATGTAGCTACCTTTGGAATAATCAGTAGAGGAATAAAAGAAATGGCCCGGCATCAGGCTATTGTCGAAAAAAGTATAGTCATACTGCCGTTCTGCTTGCTGACCGAAAGATGTTAGATGAAAAATCAAAAAAAGGGCCAGGGGAAGAAGGTTATTCATAGTATAGCGTTTTCATTTATTCTGTTATCTGAAACTCCTTACGCAACTTACTCAGCAAATTCAAAATTGACTGAGAGACCTGATTGCGCACCAGGGTAGCCTCTTTAGTTTCCACCACCCCTGCCATCAGGTTTTCTTCATTTTCAGCTATTCTCGACTTCAGCAGAACCACCTGCTGATGGTACTTATCACTTACGCCATCCAGGGCGCTTTCCAGGATTTGCAATGCTTGCTCCTGCTCTCCCTCCCCTACCAGTCGGGTAACTTCCTGATACGGAAGTCTTAACTGCAATAATTCTTGTTGTTTTTGTTTTCTTCGGTAGAAAAACAGCAGCAAAAGTACTAACCCTAAAATCCCCACCAAGGCGACCCACCACCAGTTTTTCTCCCAAAAACCAGGCTGCACTGTGATGTAAACCTTGAAGATCTGCTCCTCCACTTTGGGGACTTCTCTGCCGTTTTTATCAAAAATAATAGACACGACCACATTGAGCTGCTTGTTGCCTTTTTTCAGAGGAGTGACCGTCCAGTTCCAAACGGTGGGATCTCCGTTGTAAAGATCGACCTTCTGTTCCCGTTCGCCAGGAGGATCAATGAAAAAGTTAGGATCTTCAGTGGGGCTTGGATCGCGCAGTTCGGCCCGCATGATATCGGTAATTTTGATCAGCTCGTTGCGTACCTCCGGTATGTCTTCGGGAGGTAGATCTTGCAGGTCAATAAACTCGTCAATAACACGCTCCCTGGCTTTGCGACTGGTGTCGCTTGAGATCATGACAGAAACGACCTCCGGAACATCAAGCTCCATGGTGTCGGGCACCAGGATGCTCATTAGGCCTTTAGCAATTCGGGTGTAGTTATCCTGCAGTCTTTTCTGGGCTTCCTGTATATATTTTCCCTCCGGAAATGTCTCCAGATAATCTTCAAAATCTCCAGGCAGTTCGCTGCTTTTGATCACGTTCCAGTAAGCTTCCTCATCTATTGGCGAAGGAGACGGAGAGACCACCTTTTGTTCGGATTTTCTATCCGGAATATCCACTGTTTGCCCTGATTCCGGACAGCCGCCCCAGGAAGCCGGACCGGGCTGAGTAGGGCAATCATCTTC
Organism: uncultured Saprospiraceae bacterium; assembly: GCA_964548175.1. Classification (GTDB taxonomy): domain Bacteria; phylum Bacteroidota; class Bacteroidia; order Chitinophagales; family Saprospiraceae; genus JANQPA01. Next base: position 26,155 of record CAZJQS010000005.1, on the reverse strand, counting down.
ATCATCCGGAACACCATCCCCATCCATATCGGAAATTGGGGGAGGTGGCCTGTAGCTCGATTCTCTTTTTTCGATGATCAACTCGAAAACATCTTCTTCTTCAGAAAATTCAAGATAGGCTGCTTCAGGTGCATTTTTATCATCAATATTTACCTCAAATTCGTATCGGAGCGGCAGTGAATCCAGGCACAGTTCAATAAATATCCGGCCCAGGCTATCTGACACAAATTTGCCCAACTCAGCGTTGAAAAAAACGGCGTCTTCCACCGGCTCCTTAGTAAGGATGTTATCAGGAGAAACGACCTGCCGGGAAATGAGCAAGGTAAACCTTTTCCTGGGGCACTCTACAGTCTTTTCAAGATCTGTTTTAGGAATTGGAGGTGCAAAAGAAAAATTCCGGACAAAAAGGAGCTCTTCAGAAGGGATTACCGCTCCATTTTCATCGATAAGGTTCAGCGTTAGTGCCATCCTTTCCTCAATAGTGACCTTTTCTTTATTGAGGTTAAAAAAAAGCGTTTGAGGCTGATCTGAAACAATGGTTTCCTCCCTTTTTTCGATGATAAATCCGTTGGATAAAACGAGGTTTTCGGCTTTCAGAGATAAGCTGTATTTCTTGCCGTGGCTTTTTTTCAGAAAAACAGGCGGAGCGATGACTACTTTCACGGCCGGCTGTACATAATCAGAAACCAAAAAGCTATCCGTATTCTTCATTTCAATAGGGGCTGCATCGCCTTTCTCAGCCCGGTCAACCATAAAAAAGTGCACCTCTGCCGCCAGCCAGTTGCCCTTGCCCTGAGGAGCATACTCTGCCGGCAATACCTCCGCATGCTTTTGCTTAAAAGCCGACACCTTTTTTTGTGAGATGCAGCCTGCCAGCCCCAGAAAGAGGGAAATACCTAAAAGCTTAAGCACTAAGGAAAACGGACGCATTTTCATTTTTGAGCAATTTAATAGACGCAGGCTTACTACTTTGTAACTAAGTAATTCAAGTTGCGAAGCAACTTTAGTAGAAGGTAGAAAGTATTAGGTAGCAAGAAATACAATCTGAAAAGGCATCTATTTGTCCATTTCAGGCAGAAATCTTTCTACTTTCTACCATTTACCATCTACAGGGGTTGTGTAAAAAGTCTTTATACTTATTTGCGCAGCTAATAAAACTCTTTTTCGAATGTTTTGCCGAAGAAAATCTGTGATTTTCTTCGGCAAAACACTCGAAAAAGAGAATCATTTAAGCCGAGCAAACCTGCCGGCCGTCAGGCGGGAAAAGTAGCTGGCTTTTTACACAACCCCCGTTAAGTATAATAATATGCGGAGCGGCCGATGGCCGCTCCGCATATTAACTAGACATTAATTTAAACCAAAATACAATTAAAAGCCGGAAGATCAAACCCTCTCGAGTATAGTTGCATATCCCTGACCAACACCTACACACATCGTCACCAATGCATATTTTTTCTTCTGTTTATGCAGCTCAATAGCAGCAGTTTGCAGGATACGGGCGCCGGTCATGCCCAGGGGATGCCCCAGCGCAATAGCGCCGCCGTTCGGATTGATGCGCGGGTCATCATCAGCTAGTCCCATCTTGCGGGTACAGGCCAGCACCTGGGCGGCAAAAGCTTCGTTGATCTCAATGATGTCCATGCCATCTAAAGTCAAGCCGGCTCTTTTCAGGGCTTTTTCAGAGGCGCCCACCGGACCGATTCCCATGATAGCGGGTTCTACGCCGACTACACCGGAAGAGACGATTCTGGCTTTAGGGCTCAGGCCATATCTTTTTAATGCCTCCTCGGAAGCGATCAGCATGGCGGCCGCACCATCGTTCAAGCCAGAGGCGTTGCCGGCCGTCACCGTACCACCCTCCTCTACTTTTTTGAAGGCTGTGCGCAATTTAGCCAACACCTCCATGGTAGTTTCCGGACGATTAAATTCATCTTGCTCGAAAGGAATGGGTTCGGCCTTTCGTTGTGGTATGGGCACAGCTACGATCTCCTCCGCCAGTCGCCCGGATCGCTGGGCTTCAGCAGCTTTCATCTGCGATCGGTAAGCAAACTGGTCCTGATCCAGGCGGCTGATCTTAAAGCGTTCCACCAGGTTCTCTGCTGTTTGCCCCATACTGTCGGTGCCGAACATGGCTTCCATTTTGGGATTGACGAAGCGCCAGCCGAAGCTGGAATCGTACATGGCGGCGTCCCGTCCAAAGGCCCTGGACACTTTTGAAATGACCCACGGACCGCGCGTCATATGCTCCACCCCCCCGGCAATGAATACATCGCCATCTCCAGCCTTAATGGCCCGACTGGCGTGAATAGCCGCCGACATGCCGGAGGCGCACAGCCGGTTCACCGTTTCCCCAGGCACGGAATAAGGGATGCCCGCCAACAGCAGAGCCATGCGCGCCACATTGCGGTTATCTTCTCCCGCCTGATTGGCGCAGCCCATAATGACGTCGTCGTAATCTTCTTTTGAGATATCCGGGAACTTTTCGAGTAAGGCTTTTAGCACATGAGCAGCAAGATCATCGGTGCGGACCTTGGATAGCGTTCCGGTAAATTTTCCAATGGGCGTTCTGACGGCGTCAACAATGTATGCTTCTTTCATATGTCCTATGTTTGGCCCCTAGCGAGACCGTTTGTGAAATTTATTTGTTGTGATGTAATGTCCAATCGTCCATTTAACAAAATTACAAGCGGATGTAACGATTGTTGTAAAATGGTTTTAGTTTTGCGATAATTTTAAATTTAGAGATGGTCTCAAAAGGACAAGCGGTCTTTTGAGACCGTCTCTGTAACTTATTACATTCAACTTAATTAAAAAAAGCAACACCATGAAAAAAATTCTTTTTTTCTTAATCATTGGCAGCCTAGTATTCTCCGCTTGCCAATCTAGCGAACAACAACCTTCTCAGGAAGAGCTGCAAGCTCAGCAGGAACAAATGTGGGATGAAGTCATGGCTGTCCACGATGAAGTAATGCCTAAAATGAGCGAAATCAAAAAACTGGAACGCGAGCTGAGCGCATATATCGGTGAAGAAAGCTCACTGGATGCTGAAATGCAAGAAAAAGTAGGACAGACCGTCCAGGAATTATCCGCCGCAGCCGAAGGCATGATGTCCTGGATGTCTAACATCAAGCAGCTGGAACCCATGCGAGAAGAAATGGACCACAAGAGCATCATGAATTACCTGAAAGAGGAGAAAACCAGGGTCGAAAAAGTGAAGGAGAATATGGTGAATAGTATTGAGATGGGAAAAGAGCTGATGGGTAGCTTGGAGAAAGAGTAGTCTTTCTGCCCTTTCAGGACGTTTTATTAAATTTCAATGTTCCCACCGTTGAGGGCTTTTTGGGACTAAAGAAAATGATCTATGTACAGGACAAAAAACAAAATTTGACAAAGAGTTTCCCTCCCCCGCCCTACACCTAAAGGGAAATCCGCCTGCTGGTGGCTTCCTTTAGGAAAAAAAGAGGCGTGATGGTGTTCTTTAGCGTTTTGTCCTGTACTTAGAAAAAATATATAAACTGATGTAAACCCTCCAGCATTCTCCAGCGTTTTCCAGCTAGAATCAGGAATCACCATCCGCCTTTTTTATCCGTTTTTTGATAATCAAATGGCTTAAACCAAAGTATTATGAGATTAACGATTCACTCTCTATTTATTCTATTGATTGCCGCGACCTCCTGTATGCAACCCAGAGAAGAGGAAAACCTTCCAATTCTCGGGCATAAGGACATCGTTGAAGGAGACACGATCTACCATACCATTCCGGATTTTGCGTTCATCAATCAGGACAGTAATGTGGTGACGAATGCAACCTTTGCCGGAAAGGCCTATGTAGTCGACTTTTTCTTTATCTCTTGTCCGACCATCTGTCCGAAAGTCAAAAAGCAGATGCTGCGCATCCATGAAGAATTTAAGGATGTGGAAAAGTTAGTCTTGTTATCCCATACCATAGATACCAAGCGGGATACGGTGGAACGCCTGCACAATTATGCCCGCAACCTGGGGGTGAGTGCTCCGAAGTGGCATTTCGTCACCGGCGAGGAAGCGGAAATCTATGAAATAGCTGATGATTACTTCAGTATTGCCGTAAAAGATCCCTCTGCGCCGGGTGGTTTTGACCATAGCGGCCGGTTAATTCTGGTGGATGAAAACAGGCACGTGCGCTCCTTTTGTGACGGTACGGACCCCGAGTCGGTGGATCAATTCATGCTAGACATCAAAAAATTATTGTAAGGCGGAGCTCCTGAAAAAGTCAGGGGGTTGTGTAAAAAGTCAGCTACTTCTCCCGCCTTACAGCCGCAGGTTTGCCCGGCTTAAATGATTCTATTTTTTGAGCTGCGCAAACCTGCCGGCCGTCAGGCGGGAAGAGTACAATGACTTTTTACACAACCCCTGCTAAGTTTGCGGGGAGCTACAGTTCCGCCCGAATTATCCTAAACTCTTTCGCCGGCACCATAAGCTCAAGGCTCTTTTCTGTGGCGGTTTGAAAACCGCCCGACATCAACATTTCATGCTTGCCCTCATTCCTCACCGGAACATTTACCTTTTGCATTTCAGCACCATTGTTAAAAACCACCACCACCTCATTTTCCTCATCAAACCGACTGTAAGCCAGCACCTTTTTCTCATCATCCACGATCAAGTATTCGATCCGGCCGGTAGCCAGAACCGGATGATCTTTCCGAATTTTAATGAGCCTGCGATAATACTCAAACAATTCCCGGTTGAACTCCACTTCATCCACCGGTCGTTCCACTCCAAATGGATGAACCTTCTCAGGTTCAAACTCATAATCCGGCCAGATCAGGGGTTTGCGGGTATCGGGATCGTCGGCGCCCCACATGCCCATCTCGTCGCCGGCCCAGATCTGGGGAGCACCGATATAAGTAAACTGATGAGCCAGCAGCAAGCGCATGTTCTGAAAAGTGGCGCCATCCGGCTTATTGATCTTATAATCCGGATTTTCAGGACTAGCCTGATACTTGTATTTTGATCTGTTGTAAAAAGAAGTTGAAAGCCGAGGTACATCATGACTGGCCGAAACGTTCATCATAGCGTAAGTATTTTGCGGACGAATGTTCCTCGTGAAAGACTGCAGGCTGTCGACAAATTCAGAAACGGGAATTCCCTTGGGTGCTTCTCCAAAAAAGGAACGAGCGGCCCGATACCAGCGGTAGTTCATTACTGCATCGAAAACATCACCGCGAAGGAAAGGCTCCGGGTCGAGCAATTTATCGGGATATTCCTCCCACCAAATCTCTCCTAAGAGGTAAGCTTCCGGATTAATGTCTCGAACAAACTGTCGATAATCCCGCCAGAATCCCAGCGGCACCTCTCCGGCCACATCCAGTCTGAAGCCATCCACGCCGTCAGAGGGATTGCCATCGCCGTTTGGGTCCATCCAGCGTTGGGTGACGTTGAAAATATGTTGTTTAGCGGCTGTGCTGTAGATATCACCTTCGAAGGCTTTAACGGCATTGCCTTCATGCTTTTGGGTTTCTTTGATTTCGGGAAGGCCTTTGACGCCTGCCCAGCCCTTGTAGTCGAATTCATTTTCGGGTGTGTTGGGATCGTCGAAAGATTCGATCCAGTACCAGTTGGCAAATTCAGAATCGGCGCCTTTTTCCAGCACATCCTGAAACGCCCAGGCCGTGCTGCCGGTATGGTTCCAGGAATAGTCCAGCACCACGCGCATACCCCGCCGATGCAGCTGATCGATCAGTTTGACAAACAAGCTGTCGGCGCCGGTCATCTGCCAGGTCGAAGGATCATCAGGCGTTTCTGCGGCCATAATGCGAACATCCCTTTCCGGCGTAGGACCAAAGTTACGGTCGATATGCCGCCAGTGCCGGGCGTCGTATTTATGAAGAGAAGGCGCGTCATTTAGCGGATTAAAATAAACGGCCGTAATACCTAAGGAGTCCAAATAGTCGATTTTATCGATTACGCCCTGCAGATCACCGCCGTACCTTCTAAGTTGCACTTTTTGGGCAAACCGGGTAATGTCGTATCCTCCGGCATCCTTTTTCCCATCCAGCTCCACGAAGTAAGGATCGGGCCGGTACCAATCCTGGGTCCAGGGCGTGATGGCCCAGGTGGCTGGAATAAAGCCGGGATAAGAACCTTGAATGCCTTCCGCAGCAGGATCGTTAGAAGGATCGCCGTTGCGAAAACGCTCAGGAAAGATCTGATACCAGATGACGGACTGGGCCCAGGCAGGAACTTCTCTTAATGTGGCTGAGGAAGGCACCTGGTCGGATGCTGTGTTTTCTTTAGTACAAGCTGTTGCTAAAAGCCATAAGAAAGGTAAAATATGAAGAATGTACTTTTGCATGTATTTGACCTTTTTTGCCAAAAAATCATTAAAAATCGAAGCGGTCGGGGCTGACTTAAAGGACAGCCCCGACCGCTTTGATTTTTAAATCTCTCCATACTTTTCTTCCCAGATCTTTTCGATCTGTTCCAGAGAACGCCCCTTGGTTTCTGGAATAAACAGGACCGTGAAAATGATGATGATGACAATAAATGCGATAAACAAGAAATAGGGCAGGGAGCCATTCCACAAGCCTTCCATATTCACTTTACTTTCCACCACGATCGGGAAGGACTGAGAAACGATATAATTACACGCCCACTGCACTGCCACTGCAATGGACATGGCAATACTTCGAATGGAGTTTGGGAACATTTCCGACAAAACCACCCAAACGATAGGCCCCATGGACATGGCAAACGATCCGATGAAAAGCAAAATCCCGATCAATGATATGATGCCCACCTGCTCATTCATCAAGGTGACGCCGAGCATCAGAAATCCGACGATCATTCCGATGGAGCCGGTAATGATCAGAGGCTTGCGTCCCCATCCATCTACGGTAAACATGGCCAGAAAGGTAAAGGCCACATTCACTCCGGCCAATAGGATTTGCTGAGCCAGAACATCTTCCTGGCTAAAGCCTAAAGCTTTTTCAAAAATGTCCGCACCGTAATACAGCACCGCATTGATACCCGTAAACTGCTGCAAACCTGAAATAATCGAGCCGATAAGAATGATGGGGAAAATACTTTTTCTGAAAATATCTTTCAGGGGAATTCCTTTATTTTCCTCGCGAATCGATTCTCGAATTTCCTTCATTTCTTTCTCGGCGGTAACAGCGCCGTGAATGCTAACAAGAATAGCCTTCGCTTCTTCATCATTTCCTTTTAACATCAGCCAGCGCGGACTTCTGGGCACCAGAAAAAGAAGCAAAAAGAATAGAATACAGGGAATCAGTTCCGACCAAAACATCCATCGCCACCCTTCTGTGGTATTGTATTCTTCTGTATTTCCGGCGCCGATAAAATAGGTGGCCAAAAAGACCACAAAAAAGCCGATCACGATGGCCATCTGATAAAATGTCACCATTCTTCCACGAATGCTGGCCGGCGCCAGCTCAGCAATATAAGTAGGCGCATTCATAGAAGCGATACCAATACCCAATCCACCGATAAGGCGAAATACCACCAGCATGGTAACCGATTCCGGTAAAAACTCAGGCAACCCCGACCCCCATGCGGAAATGGTAAACAAACCAGCGGAGAGCACCAAAGAGTACTTTCGACCGATCAAACTGCTGATGACCCCAGATATCAGGGCTCCAAAAAAGCAGCCGATAAGAGCGCTACCGACGACCCAGCCCTTCATGGCTGCCGATAATTCAAAATACTTACTGAAATAAAACTGGGTACCGTTGATGACACCCGTGTCATATCCGAATAGCAAACCACCTAATGCAGCAATACTGCTGATCAGGATCAGAGTAAATGGACGATTTCCTTGAGCCATGTTTTTTTATTGTTTAAGGTATAAATTCCCGCCATTCTTCTTTTTTCAAGTATGGCAGTGGGACAAACGAGAACAGTTGTTTATCCCGTTCGTATTGTTGATAGATACAAATGTCCCTTTTTATTCCAAAATATTCATAACTTTCAGGAGGTTTTTCTATCAACGCCGATTTTTGATAGTTTTTATTAGCATTCCACTTTAGTTGTTCTTCTTCCACTATAGGATACCAAGCCAATCCCTGATGCGCTCGCACTTCATCATATTCAAAGCCGTAGTCCCGATCACACCAGGCGCCGAAAGTCAACGGTTGCTGTGGATCAGCGCTGATAGTAGCGTGCGCCCAGGCGGGTGGAACAATGACAATATCGCCCGGTCCGGCATACACTGCAAAACAACGCCCCGGATCGTCCTGCGCCGTTTCCTGCATAAAAATGACGGCTTTACCAGACCAAATCTGGTACACTTCGGGGGTAGACCATCCGTCAGCATAACTCGATTTTTTGTGAATATGCCCCTGACTCCGGACCGGCTCCTTCCCTAATTGCCCTTTGGCGAAAGTGACTACTCCAAATAAGAGATGCTGATCTTTGAGCTGCTTCTTGTGCGCTGTCTTACCCACATCCATGGCAATAGCATAGACTGTTTCTGGCCCCTTACAGTCAGGTTCCAGCAAACTTTTTCGGATGTTGTCCAGTTGTCGTTTCTCTACCTTTGGCCCGAAGCAGTCCTCTCCGTATTGAAAGCCCATAGGATCATGAGTGGGCCTGATGTCTAATGATGGTCGAAAAGCTGTCATGTTATTGTGTTTCTTATGTCCTTACAAAAGCTTTTACGGTAGCTAATTTTTGCCCGATTCCTTCTCCGTGAGGAGCGATATCATATCTGCCTATCTGGGCCGGCACAATGAATACCTCCGCATAATTAACGACAAATGGATCAAAAGCAGCCGATGGGCTGGTTACCACGGCCTGGCTGCCTTCCACCAAACACAGGACATTTAAATTTCCCCGGGTGTCGTGAGCAATTTTATCCGTAAACCAATGCCGTCTGGTTTCTATGAACTCCAGTTCGTGCAGGCCGGTGCGTTCTTCTATATAACCCGGACCTTCCTTAACCGCTTCGACCTGATTGATGAGGTTGTCCTTTGTCCATTGGGTTCTTCGATTCCACTGGATGACGTTTTTGCCGTGATCAATATTGATCGGTCGAGGCAGGCCATCCATGCCCAGACGCCCCCAGTCCCATAATTTAAAAGTGAAAATGTAAGGCGTAGCGCTGATCTCGAGCACCATACAATCCTTCCCTGAACAATGCACCGTACCAGCTGGAATGAGCACGTGATCGTGCTTTTCCACCGGCCAGGTATTGACATAACGCTCTGCATCAAAGGTAATCTCTCCTTTTTCCGCTCTTTTGAGATCATAGATCATTTCCTCCGGGTCCGCATCATCGGTCAAGCCTAAATAAACGTGTGCATTGTCACCGGCTTCCATCAGGTAATAACTTTCGTCCTGCGTGTAGGGCATGCCAAAATGTTCTTTGATGTAAGTAGTCATGGGATGAACTTGCAGGCTCAGGTTAGCACCGTCCATGGTGTCCAGAAAATCAAAGCGAATGGGAAATTCATCTCCAAAACGGCCGAAGACAGCCTGCCCCAGCAATGGCTCCGGTTCATAAAAAACCAGGTTGACAGCGGGCGTTTCAAAAACATGTTCCCCAAAACGAAGCAGCAAACTGTTCTCTTCCGGCACACAATTAAAACACCAGGCATAATTCGGTGGCGAAGGATCCAAATCACAGACTTCTTTCATCCATTGCCCGCCCCAGACGCCTGGATCAAAAAAAGGCACAACGCTAAAAGGCTGTTGAATGGCCATCGACAAACCCTCCCGAAATGCTGCCCCTGAAATCATCTTGGGTTCGCTGGAGGTATTGGTGTCCAGCACAAAATCCATTTGATTGTACAATCTTTTCTTTAGCTTATCGCACACCCGCCAGTCTACGAAGTATCCCTGCTTGTACAGACGCTTCACGTCAATGCCCCGGTTTTGAACACCTATATTGTCCAGCTCTCCTTTGCGCATTCTGGCTTGAATTTCCCAGCGCGCCATATCCGCATAGACGAGGACATCCCAGTGCGGCGCAAGCAGGCTCGCTCCTATTCCAGCGATCACTACCAAACCGTTACTTATCTGCTCCAGTTGTTGGTGAAAAGCTGCGACCTTTTTTTCGTCAAAAAAATCATCCAGATTTAAAAAGGTCATTCGCCCGAAAATCCGATCGTCGGTTACGTCAGGATGCACCATTTGTTCGATGAGCCCGGCTTCCTTCATAGCGGATTGCGAATGCATCAGTGTCTGAGCTCCAATGCTTTGTCCAAAAGCCTGAATGTCCGAAATTCTCACCCCATGATAGCATTCGAGCACGACCAGAGGGCGATCGCTATTCTGGGACTTCAGTTGATTGTCGATTGTCCGGCCAATGTTTTCCCAGCCAAGATCACAGGAAAGATGATCCGGCATCGGCACGGAAGGAAATTTGTTAAACATGGGTACTTTGAATTTTTTCTTTGACTAAATAATGAGCGCCTAATAAGCCTGAATGGTCAGGAATAGCGGCGGAAATGATTTTCACCCTTCCCCAGGGCGTCCAGGCATATTCATCTACGTATTTTTGAATAAAAGGAATAATAACTTCCGCACTTTTGATGACACCCCCGCCGATAATGACGAGCTCAGGATCGTATGCATGGATGAGGTTAACTACGCCTGCCGACCAAACCTGTAGGCAATGATGGCGAATAGCCAGACAGGCTTCGTCACCCTGATGGGCTCTTTGAAAAACTTCCTTAAAATTTTTAGGCTGACCTTTTTCCATTGACCTTTGCAGCTGCCAGGTGGAGGCTTCCGCTTCTACGCAGCCGCGATTACCGCAAGTACATTTTTTTCCATGGAGTTGGATCGTGAAATGCCCTCCCAGGCAACCCGCCTGAAAGTGTTTTCCACGCAATAATCGGCCGTTGATGATCGCTGCAGTTCCTACGCCCGTTCCAAGCGTAACCATGACAAGGTTATCTTTTCCTATTCCGGCCCCATAATGCCACTCCCCCAGTAAGGCCAATCTAGCGTCATTTTCGAGGAAAAGAGGCAAATCAAGTGCCTCCTTCGCCCAACCCTTCAGGTCCACTTGTAGGGCGTCATCGTATTTTTCGTTGGTGGATAGCACTCGCATGACCACTGAATCGACCAGCCCGGGAAAACCGAATCCGATGCCAGTCCGTTGATTGAGGGTAAGTTGATGATCTTCTAAAAGTCCCTTTATGGCCTGCTCGATTCGGGGCAGTGTCTGCAAAAGGCCGGCCTCCGAATGCGCTTCGATGGTTTGAAAAGCCATCAGCTCACCATCATGAACCAGCCCGATTTTTATGATGGTGCCACCCAGATCTACTGCAATGGTTTTCATGATCTCAAGCTTTTACGAATGCTGCTTGACCACTAACTTCCTTTATCCTGGCGGAAAACCCATTCTCCAGTATCTCCTCATAATTATATCCGGCGTCTGATGGCCAGCAGGCGCCGAAATGCAAAGATTCATACCCCGTGTTGATGGTACGATGGGCGACCCGGCCGGGAATGTAGTGAAGACTACCTGGGCTCATTTTTTCGGCCCAGGACTTTCGGTTTTCATCCATTAACAACAGCACACCATGCCCCTGGATGCCCCAGTAAAATTCGCCGCGGTCTATTTTTTCATGAAAATGGCCTTTAGTCATAAAATATTCGTCGCCCACTTTTCCAGGGAACAGGGTTGTTTTTCCAAAAAACAAACCACCTTCCAGGCCCTGATCGACGGGGAAATAGGCCTGCACCTGGTAGATGACCGTTTCACCGTTGATTTGAGCTAAGGCGGCCTCATCTTCAAAAAAGCCCGACAGCTGACTGGCTTTGCGGGTCGTTTGGACAATTTCCTGTCCGGTCAGGCTGCCGTCAGAAAAATCGATAACTACTTTTGCTTGTTGCATTTGTGTACTGATTTATTTTGATTTGAGAAAACACTCATCCACAGTGCTGATTAGGTTATTGTTGCCTACTGAAAGGCTACTGATTCATCTATTTATGATGCATTATCTTTTCCAAACTAATTACCTGCCCATCTTTTAATACCTGAAAGATCAACATCCCTTTCGGTAGGCCGTTCAACTCTATTTGCTGGTTAAAGACTGAAAAAAGAAAATACTCTAAACGCCATCATTTGCTTTGAAATTGAACTTTTTAAAAAAATTCGAACATTGGAAATTAAAAAAAAATACTCCTCGAAGCGTATCATTTGATCAGATCAGATGATAGCTGACCAAAATCATTGCTTTATAATCTTACTGGTTATAAATAGAAAAAAGTAAAAAGCCCATTCCATTTCTTAACCAAATATCAATGATCATGACTGTTAGCGTAGTCAACATCAGGAAAGTGAAACTGCCCAGGCGTTTTCTAGCCTATGAAGAAAACGTTGGCCCTTACAAGGAAAACCCTGCCCTTTTTGAAAAATTATTCACTAAGGTCATGAGTTGGGCGGGGCCGAAAGGATTGCTTAACAATCCCAAGCTGGAATCTATTGCCATTTACCATGACGACCCCGACCAGGTGCCGGAAGAAAAACAACGCATCAGCGTAGGTTTTACCGTACCTGAAGATACCGTTACTGAAGGAGATATTAAAATGATGGAAATACCGGAAGGGGAATTTGTAGTCGGCTCTTTCGAATTGCTGCCGAATGAATACGGACAAGCCTGGATGCAAATGATGGAATTCATGAACGATGAGCAGCTAATTCCGGCCGGAATCATGTACGAATCCTACAAAAATGATCCCGATCAGCATCCTGAAGGAAAGCATGTGGTGGATATTTGTGTCGGAGTTTAAAGTTTAATAAAAAAAGAAGCGGTCTCAAAGGCCTGCGGCCTTTGAGACCGCTTCTTTTTATAAACCATTTATCCATTCAACGACCTCTTCAAAAGCCTGCTCTCTCACTGCTTTCTTCGACAAAAACACATCGTGCATGGCATCTTTAATTTCCGCCAGCTGGACATGCTCACCTAAATTGGCAGACCATTTCCTGATGTGTGCTACATCCAGGATAATGTCGCTGGTTTTTACCTCCTCGGTATATTCTGTTCCTAAGTAGCTTTTATCGGAATGCAAAACCAGGATGGGAATGTCGATGTCCAACCCTTTAGCTACTTTATCCTGACCTCTGCAAATAGCACCGGCCCAGCCCAGGTATTTGGGAAAACCAGTGTGCGGTTTCCAGGCAATGGTATAATCCCATTCCCCTTTGAAATCTGCATGAATAGCCTGGGCATAAATCGTGCTGCCGGAGGAAGGCGCCTGGCCGAAGGGACGTATCCGGCCAAAAGCGGCCAATGCATACACTCCTTTTTCTGTTAAAGGATCGAAGGGCCAGTCCAGAAACGGGCTATTGAGTAGTAAAGCGTTGAGGTATCCTCTGTTTTTTCCTTCATTCGCATACAAACTGGTTATCAATCCGCCGGTCGAATGGCCGTTTAACAAGATGAATTCATGGCCCTGATCTTTGATCAGTTGTAAAGCCTGATCGATCTCTTCATAATATTCCGTAAGGCTTTTAGCAAAACAAGGCTCTTGATGAGGCAGCCATGACCGGCCGTACTTCCTGAGGTCGAGAGCGAAAAAATGGAAGCCCGCATCCAGGTAGTAATCTGCCAGGTGGTCCTGAAAGAAATAATCGCCGTAACCATGGATATAGAGCACCGCTTTTTGCTGATCCAGGCTATCCGGCAATTGTTTTGATAACAAAGTAGCTACGACTTTTCCCGAGTAATCGTCCTCTAATTCCAGGGTTCTAATTTCGTATTCCTGCTGAATGCGCCGATCCAGCGCTCCCAGTTCGATGTTTTCCGGATAAGGATATTCGGACGGATTGGTCACTAGCCAAAGGATGCCGGACAACAAAAGGATCAACGCGATAAAAGATAGGATAATCACTCGAATACGCTTTTTTAATTGGGTCATTTATTCAACTATTTTAAAAATTAGAAGTTGCAACACAAAATTAAACTTAAAATGGAAAGCATCATACAATCAACAGACATCAAAAACATGGAGCGCCGCTATCGCGCAAACCTCTTCAATGCCCTTTCCGGGTTTAAAGGCGCCCACCTGATCGGCACTGCAAATAAAGAAGGACAAACGAACCTTGCTCTTTTTAATTCCGTCGTTCACATCGGCGCAAATCCTCCTTATCTTGGATTTATTCTCAGGCCCACGACCGTGCCTCGGCATACGTATAGCAATATCAAGGAAATAGGGTTTTACACCATCAATCATGCCCCTGTGGAGCATTTAGAAAAAGCTCATCAAACATCCGCCAAATATGACGAGAGGACCTCTGAATTTGACGCCTGTGGTTTTACTCCACAATCTTCTTCCCTTTATCCGGCTCCATACGTAGCAGAATGTCGAGTAAAGATTGGCCTGGAATACGTCGAAGAACACCTCATCCAGGCCAATCAAACCCACTTAATAGTCGGGAAAGTAATCGAACTACTGCTACCGGAGGGCGCCGCTGGCGAAAAGGGTCATCTCAACCTTTCTGAGCTGGGATCACTGGCCGTAGTAGGATTAGATGAATATTATAAGACCGAAAAAATAGCCCGACTGCCCTACGCCAGGCCATGATGCTAATTGTCCTCAGGCCACCATACTTTTTTGATGATTGGGAAGAGCCGTTTGGGGCGTTTCTATCGAAGAATGTTCTTTCTTTTGATCGGCAAATCTGGAAGAATTCCATGCCGGACTGGCAAATAAGACCATCCATCGCTCTTTCCAGGTTTCTGCCTTTTGCAGGTCTTTCCAGATGTTTACAAATTCGTGCGTGACCACCTTCAGAGGAATGTTCTGATCGGGAGGCATCGTTACACCATACTCGATCTGTACCGTAGGCAGGAGAGATTGATAAGTCCCAAAAATCCGATCCCATATGATGAAAACACCTCCGTAGTTTTTATCAATATACTGAAGGTTTTTGGCGTGATGAACGGCATGTAATTTGGGAGTATTCAATATTTTCTCCAGAAGGCCGAATTCTCTGGCATGCTCAGTATGCAGGAAATACTGATACGCATCAATGATCGCCAATACATACACAATGTAAAGAGGATGAAAACCAAATACAGCAAGGGGCGACCAGAATAGAAATTTAAAAAAATGAGTGCACCAGGATATCCTTACAGAAGTTGTAAAATTATAGTGTTCCGATGAATGATGTACGATGTGATTCGCCCAAAGCAGCCGAATTTCGTGTCCCAGGCGATGAAACCAATAGTAGATCAGGTCGGCAAGCAAAAATCTTGCTATCCAGAAGACCCATTGATTTTCGAGTTTGGAAAACCCTAAATAGGTTTGTCGCCAGTGCATAAAGTAACCATAGCAGAAAAAGTATACCCCTGCCTCCATGAATTTGGTCATGGACTTAATCAAAACAGACACCCCAAAAATGGTGAAATTAGTAATGGTATCCTTTCGGTTATAGGCCTTTGGTGTCAGCGTCCAGGATCTTCCCCCGA
The DNA here is from genome assembly GCA_964548175.1 of uncultured Saprospiraceae bacterium. GTDB lineage: Bacteria > Bacteroidota > Bacteroidia > Chitinophagales > Saprospiraceae > JANQPA01. The sequence goes on along the minus strand of CAZJQS010000005.1, from coordinate 10,733 downwards.
AGCTGTGATTGCCCGTAGCCAGGCAAACTAAAACAGGGAAGGATGAGTAATGCCAGAATGAACAATTTCCGCTTGTGGGTAAAAAAGTGTAGGGTTTTCATGTTTTTCTTTTTTAGTTAATTGATAGGTGAGTATAGCTGTGTACTCTTTCTTCAAAAGTGGAGAAAAACGAGCTTGAGGAGAGGCCTTAATGAGTATTGCAAATATTTTTTTTATTTAATATTAATTATTCTAGCTGTTCTTTTCTGATGAGAGGAGTTTTTTTGTGAAATTTCCTAAAGAAGGGCTTTCGTATTTTAATATTTGCTATCTTAAAAGGTCAAATGAGAAAAAGGAGATTGTACTGAATTCTTTATGCTATTGTAAAATTTTTACACGAATTGACACCTAATAACTACCTCCAGGAAGCAATCTTTAGGGAGATCACAAAGAAATTTCCCAGTCAGAGAGCGGCCTCTGAAGCTATTGCTAAGATTTTATCCATCGGCAAAGAAGCAGTATACAGAAGGATGAGGAGAGACACCATGCTGATTCCCAACGAATTGCTCAATCTTTGCCGCCATTTCAACATATCGATGGATAAATACATTTTCGATCATTCTAACAAAATCATTTTTCATTATCACCCCTTTGTACAACCTATAAAGAGTTTTGACCACTACATCAATCAGCTACTGGAAAACCTCAACCTGGCCGTGCAGATTCCGGACGCCCATATTTACTGTGCTACTCAGGAGATTACTCCCTTTCAATATTTTTTCTCACCCGAGCTTATTGCCTTCAAGCTTTATGTTTATGGTCTGACAGTTTGGGAATTAGACTTTTTGCAAGGAGAAAAATGCAGTCTTTTTTTTGGCCTCCTTCCCACGCATTTTTGCTTTTAGGATGTTCATATACGGATTGACCTATTGGAAATTTTCTCATTTGCAAGACAAGCATTTCAGGGTTGATCTTGTACCGGATGCCGTGGTAGAAAAAGGCCGGCAGGTGGTCCGACACTACAACAGCATTGACAGTCACGAGCTTTGGGACTTGAGCATCATTGACAATACCCTGAATCAAATAGAATACCTGGCAACCATTGATCGTTTTGAAAGCCTGGATCAGATCAGACGTCTCTGCCAGGACTTGCTGGAGGTAATTGATTATTTGAGAGCCATGGCTCAAAAAGGACGAAAGTTCTCGCTGGAAGATCCAGACCGAAAAGAAGGCGCTGTCTTTGATCTGTACTACAATGAATTCGCCAGCTCCAATGACTCTTTGCTGATCTCTTCCCGCAAAGAACGAATGTTATTTACTTCTTTTGGTTCTCCTGACTTTTTGAGCACTCAAAATCAAAGATTCTGTTTACATTTAGAAGATTGGTTTAAGCTGATTATTGCCCGGTCTACTTCCATCAGTATGCATTCGGAAAGAAAAAGAGACTGGTTTTTCCGGCATTTGGAGAAAAAGGTCAACACCACAATGGAAAAGATAGAACTACAATATGACTACTAAACTTAAAGTTGCTGTAATACAGGCCGAGCCTGTTTTCTTTGATCTGGACGCCTGTTTGCGAAAAACGCAACAACTCGTTGCGCAAGCCTGTGATCAGGGAGCCCGCATGGTTTTGTTTCCGGAGTCTTTTCTGCCCGGTTATCCTCGCGGGCTGAGTTTCGGGACGGTGGTCGGCAGCAGGTCTTCCGAAGGGCGGGAACACTGGCTGGATTACTGGCACCAATCTGTGGAAGTTCCGGGCCCGGCTACGCGCTGGCTGGGCCAGATGGCTCGGTCCGCCTGTATCTGGCTGGTCATCGGCATAACGGAAAGGGATGAAAGGGAAGGCAGTTTGTATTGCAGCTTGTTGTTTTTCAATCCGCAGGGGCAACTGGTGCATAAACATCGCAAGCTTAAACCTACAGCGGCCGAGCGGATCATCTGGGGGGAAGGAGACGGCAGCACCTTAAGGGTTGTGGATACGCCTTTCGGAAAAGTGGGCGGGTTGATCTGCTGGGAGAATTACATGCCCCTGGCCCGGATGACCCTTTATGAACAAGGGGTACAAATTTATCTGGCCCCCACTGCGGATGAGCGCGACTCCTGGCAGGCCACCATGCAACACATTGCGTGCGAAGGACGTTGTTTTGTATTAGGCTGTAACCAATATACCCGCAGGGAAAATCACCCTGAAAAATATCGGAAGGAAATCGATCCTGCCCGAAGGGTGCTCAGCCGGGGAGGCAGCGTGATCATTTCTCCTTTGGGAGACATCATAGCCGGCCCTCTTTTTGACAGGGAAGGTATTCTAATGGCCGAGCTCGATCTGGAGGAGGTAATTAAAGGTAAGCTGGATTTCGCCGTAGCCGGCCATTACGCTCGTCCGGATGTTTTTGATTTTTCTTATAAGAAAAAGGAACCAGTCGACTAAATTCATAGTTTTGTCTAATGACAGTGAATTTGAGCATTACCCCGCTCAATAAATTGTTTTATACTTAAATAAAAAATACTCAAATAAAATGAGAAGAAGAAGTTTTTTGGAAACCAGTAATCCCGTCATGACCGAAAAGGCCTATCAAAGTGCGGCCAGGGAAAGAGCTCAGGGAGAAACCATGACCGTCAACGGCGCCGTGAACAAAACCTTTTTATTAGCTACCATTATGCTGGCTACAGCGCTGTTCGGCTATTTGTATTTCAACCCCATTTATATGTGGATCGGCGCTATTGGCGGGCTGATCGTAGTATTGGTCGCTGCATTCCGTCCACACCTTTCGCCCACAATGGCGCCCTTGTACGCAGGGCTGGAAGGCTTGTTTGTGGGGGGCATCTCTTTTATGTATTCGGGCCTGGCCGGAGGCATCATCTTTAAAGCAGTCACACTTACACTGGCTATGCTGTTTATGATGCTTTTCGTGTACAAATCGGGATACATCAAAGTTACGAACAAATTCCGGAGTGGTGTGATCATGGCTACTGGCGCCGTTTTCCTGGTCTATATGCTCAATCTGATCCTCTCCTTCTTTGGAATGTCCGTACCCTTTCTGCACGATGGAGGAATCATGAGTATCGGTATCAGCCTGGTAATCATCGGCATAGCAGGATTGAATCTGCTCCTCGATTTCGATAATTTTGAAAAAGGGGAAAAATACGGTGCTCCTGCTTATATGGAGTGGTTCTCGGCTATGGGACTCATTATTACTCTGGTGTGGTTATATGTGGAGATCCTTAGATTGCTGGCCATTCTTAGTTCCAATGATTAATACTCAAACTCCATTATAAAAATCCGGCGTAGAGTTACTCGCCGGATTTTTTTTCAAAGAAGTTGTTTAAAAAAAAACAGGGCTACGGTTGAAAAACCGCGCCCTGTATAACCCCAAAAAACCAAATGAAAACAATCTACATATGAAAATTCTTCTTCAGAAGATCTGATTTTCTTGTCTGTGTTTAAACATCAACACGGAATGGTGTTTAATGTTTTGAAAATTTATCTTTTTTAACAAATAATTAATCGATCTAATTCGATTAATTCATGGCAATGAATTACGAATTTTTCAATTGCTGGGCAAAGAAAAGCTTTTTCGCGAATATTCGCCAGCGCTTTTAGTTAAAATATGTTAACAAAGATTTAAAAATACGGCTTTGGTTAATGCTGTGAGCATCTTCAATGAGCTGAATGCGGGGCAAAAAGTACTAAATTTTGCACTCCCGCTTTTCACCTAAAATTTTGGACTATTGGCTAAGATAAAAAAAGTTTTTATATGTTCTGAATGTGGAGCCAGCGCGCCCAAGTGGATTGGCAAATGCCCTTCCTGTGGCAACTGGAACACCTACCAGGAAGAAGTTATTAGCAAACCCAGCGTCACTGAATTAAAAAGATCCAGTTGGAGCCCGAAAGATTCCAGGACTGCGGCCAGGCCGGTGCTGGTCAAAGATATTCAAACCGGGCAGCGCCTTCGGCAGATCACCCCGGATCAGGAACTCAACCGGGTACTGGGCGGCGGCATCGTTCAGGGATCGCTGGTCCTGATCGGCGGGCAACCGGGCATCGGAAAGTCTACCCTTATGCTTCAGTTGGCGCTTCAAATGAAAGACGCCCGCATCCTGTATGTTTCCGGAGAAGAGAGCGAAGAACAGATAAAAATGAGAGCGGAGCGCATCGCGCGTGGGGACAATCAATGTTACATTCTTAATGAAACGAATATATCCAAGATCATTCAGCAAGTTCAAAACCTGGAGCCACAGCTTGTTATAATCGACTCCATACAAACGCTTTCTTCTTCCTATATCGACTCCATGCCCGGCTCCATCTCACAAATAAGGGAATGTGCAGGCGAACTCCAGCGTTTTGCCAAGACCGAGCATATTCCCATATTCATTATCGGCCACATTACTAAAGACGGCGCCATAGCCGGCCCTAAATTGCTGGAGCATGTCGTGGATGTCGTACTTCAATTTGAGGGTGATCAGCACTACACCTACCGCATTTTGCGAACGCTGAAGAACCGTTTCGGCTCTACAGATGAAATGGGTATTTATGAAATGCAGGCTAACGGCCTGCGCGAAGTACTCAATCCTTCAGAATTGCTGATTTCCCAAAAAGAGAAAGATCTCAGCGGCAGCGCCATTGCTGCTACCATGGAAGGCATGCGTCCCATGCTCATCGAAACACAGGCGCTGGTCAGCACTGCCGTTTATGGCACACCACAGCGTTCCGCCACCGGCTTTGACCTGCGCCGACTGAGTATGCTGCTGGCTGTACTGGAAAAAAGAGGTGGACTCCCTTTCGCACAAAATGATGTTTTTCTTAATATTGCCGGAGGCATCCGGGTGGATGACCCTGCCATCGACCTGGCCATCGTCAGCGCCCTGATCTCTTCTTTGGAAGACGTTAATATTCCCGGCCATATCTGCTTCGCCGGGGAAGTTGGACTATCCGGAGAGATCCGCGCCGTCAACCGCATCGAACAGCGCATACAGGAAGCAGACAAACTGGGCTTCCAGCAAATTTTTATTTCTAAGTACAATTTGAAAGGCCTGGATCGGGATAAATTTTCTATTCAAATTCATACCATCGGGAAAATAGAGGAGTTGTATCAGATGTTATTTGTTTAAATAAACCAACAATAGTTGACATTCTACCTGCCGCCGGTTTTTTTCACTAAAAATGATCCTACTTATGGACACCAATGCTATTAATACCTATAAACATCCTGTACTGTTATTCGACGGCGTTTGCAATCTTTGCAACAGTTCCGTGCAGTTCATCATTAACAAAGATCCCCAGGGTGTTTTTCAATTTGCCTCCCTTCAATCCGACATTGGAAAGACCTTACTCGAAAAATACAACCTGGACGCCGGAGCTATGGATAGCGTCGTGCTTATCCGGAACGATAAGGCCTATACGCGATCTTCCGCGGCCCTGCAAGCAGTCAGAATACTCGGAGGCGCCTGGTCATTGCTTTATGGGTTCATCATTATCCCCAAGTTCCTGCGCGATGCTGTCTACGATTGGGTAGCACGCAACCGGTATAAGTGGTTTGGAAAAAAAGACAGCTGTTGGCTGCCCACCCCGGACCTGAAAGCTCGCTTTCTGGACTGAACCATGAACATGGATCGCGTCAAATTGCGCAAAGGCAACCCCTTAAGTCAAAGAGCGTTCCGATGGCGCAATCTTTAGCGGGTTGTTTTTTGTGCTTTTAGGCTAAACTGCGTAATTTCGGGGCTTTAAATTAAAAAGCCTATGACAAAGCGCGTTGAAATAGCACAACTTTTAGCACAGCCTCCTTTGGGAGAGCAGGTAAAGGTAGCCGGATGGGTTAGAGCCTTCCGCGGTAATCAGTTCATTGCACTGAACGACGGTTCAGGTATGAAGAACCTTCAGGTTGTAGTGGACTATGAAAATTTTGAGGAAGACCTGCTCAAGAAGATCAGCTTCCATGCTTGTATTGCAGTGACCGGCCGGCTGGTGGAGTCGAAAGGCGCCGGGCAGACAGTCGAGGTGATCGCTGAAAGTATTGACCTCCTTGGCGCGGCTAATCCGGAGGAATATCCTCTCCAGCCCAAACGGCAAACCATGGAGTTTTTGCGTGAAAAAGCACATTTTCGCATGCGTACGGGTACCTTCAGTGCCGTATTTCGCATACGCCACGCACTGGCCTTCGCTGTTCATCAATATTTCAACGACCGGAATTATTACTACCTGCACACCCCCATTATCACGGGCTCTGATGCAGAGGGCGCCGGGGAAATGTTCCGCGTGACCACCCTCTCTCCAACTAGTCCACCGAAAACGGAAGACGGCTCAGTCAACTGGAAAGAAGACTTCTTCGAAAAAGCAACTAACCTGACCGTCTCGGGTCAGTTGCAGGCAGAAGTCGGAGCACTGGCATTAGGTAAAGTGTATACCTTTGGGCCTACCTTCAGAGCGGAAAACTCTAACACCTCCCGCCACCTGGCCGAATTCTGGATGATAGAACCCGAAGTTGCCTTCTACGACATCTATGATAATATGGACCTGGCTGAGGATTTTGTCAAATATCTCCTCAACTACGTATTGAAGAACTATCGGGATGATCTTGAATTCCTGGATAACAGGATAAAAGAGCTCGAGAAGAACATGAAGAAAGAGGATCGCCGTCCAATGAGCCTGATCGAAACGCTGGAGTTTATAGTCGCCGACGATTTTGCCAGGATCACTTATTCAGATGCCGTTAAGATCCTGGAAGATTCCAAACCCTATAAAAAAGGAAAGTTTGAATATCCTGTTGCATGGGGCAAAGACCTGCAAGCCGAACACGAGCGCTGGCTGGTGGAAAAGAAATTCAAAAAACCCGTCATCGTTAAAGATTACCCCAAAGAGATCAAGGCTTTCTACATGAGGCAAAATGATGACGGGAAAACCGTTGCCGCCATGGATGTACTGTTCCCGGGTATCGGGGAGGTCATCGGAGGTTCTCAAAGAGAAGAGCGACTGGATGTTTTGCGAAAGCGCATGGAGGAGATGAATATTCCGGAGGAAGAGTTATGGTGGTATCTGGAGCTCAGGAAGTTCGGCGGTGCTCCGCATGCCGGTTTTGGGCTTGGCTTTGAACGAATGATTCAGTTCGTGACCGGAATGGGCAACATCAGGGATGTAGTTCCTTTTCCCCGTACACCCGGAAATGCAGAATTTTAAAAAAGGGCTGCATTAAAAGTATCCTGCCCGCCCGACTGACTGGCAGGTGCGATCTAACAAATTTCTTTTTTGCGGTCTTTTTTCAATAATTTGATTTTAGTCTGTACGCAAATAAGCGCAAAAACGCTTTATTGATAAGAAATATTATTTTTTTTTAATTATTTTTTTGGAGGAAATAAAAAAATTGGCGTATAATTGGGTCATAAATGATTTGTTAAGGACAAAAAAAAGCCACGCAGCTTTTGCGTGGCCTCTCGCTAATAACAAATCATAATCTCATGAAAATAATAAGACGACCTAATTCTTTAAATTTCTTATTGTAAACAAGTTATTTTTTTCAGTTTTTTCTACAAATCAGATCTCAATTTAAGACGACCTATTTTTTGTGTTTTAATAACGAATCAGTCTCAAATAAAGTCGACCTTTTAGAAAAGTTTAACAATTAAGTAACAAATTTTTCTTAAAAATGGTTCCCCGCTTGATAAGCGAGGAACCCAACGGTTTATGGGATTATGATTACCGTACCAGTAATTTACCGTTATTAATTAGTTGCCCTTCAGATTCCAGCCTGTAAACATACGTGCCGGACGGTAGTTTTCTGTTTCGATAATACATAAATTTGTTACCTGAATACTGATGACTTTCCACCAGCTTTCCTTGCAGGTCATAAATTCTGAGCGTTACCGCGCCAAAATTTTTCCCTGATATTTCAATCATAGCTCCGTCCGCAAACGGATTTGGATAGATTTTCACATTAACACCTTCGACAAACGGCTCGTCAACATTTGTCAGGGGCTCAAACTCGATAAAGTCCGGATAGCTGCCAATGACGTGAGTCACAAAGTCTGTTAACTGAGGCTCCCGGTAATCAAAAAAGACAGCGGCGCGATTATGAATGACACTTCCTGCCGGAAGGTCAGGTTTTTGGGACACAACAAATTTTACGTAACCATAAGTAGAATCAATTTCCGCACCGCTGCCGGCAGGATAAATCTTAACTCCATCGAAAGTAAACTTTACAATACCATTGTCGTCTACCTCGAAACGGTAGGGCCAGTTGCTGGCTCCCGGAAGCACCGATGTCAGATCAAGCAGCTCGGATAAGGTATCTCTGATCACCACCCTTTCCAATGTATCGGTTCCTATATTTTCGAAATAAATAGTATAGGCTAAATCGACATTGGCAGCTACGACAGAATCTCGATAGCCATTGGGATAACCTATCAATTCTATGGCCTCAACAGAAGCTCTGGTTTCGCGCACATCAATTACAGTATCTCTGTATTCATCATCTTCGGGGAACATGCTAAAGAATCCTACCTCATAATTCCCCTCTTCAGTTCTTCCATACGGCTCTACAGCTTTAGTGCCGAGGCCTTTCAGACCATCGCCCTCAATTGTGGCAATAAACCGTATCGTTTGTCCTTCGGGTGCAATTTCGTCAAAGGTACGGTTGCCCTCAAAATTGAATGCATCGATGGGGACCACTTCGCCGGGCAGGAGTCCGTCCTGAGTGGGCGTATATTCACCTCTGAGAAACCCAATATCATCCTGGATAACGACTCCGGCAATAGGTCTGTTAATAGGATTGAAGCCTACATTCCTAATACTGATGTCGGCAGGCCCCTCAGGAGTGGTGTTGATATTGACTTGAATATCGGTTTCAGGTCCTTCTCTGAAGTTATTATTTGATCTGGCGACGCCTGTTGAGCTAATGGCCTGGCGAATCAGCATATCCTCCCCGAGTTCGCGGGCTCTTGCTAAAATCCGGAAGGTGGAAAAATCACCTCTGCGCATTTCAGAAGGAGTGATGCGATAAACGAGGAAACCATTTTCAAGGTCGCTTAATGCAGTGACGGGGCCATTGCCTTTAGAGCTGACATAAGCGAGTTCTTCATCCAACTGGATCTCAACATTTACTTCCTCTGAATTCTCCGTCCCTTCATTGAAGACGAAGACGTCGTAAACGACCTCTCCCCCTTCCCTGACGTAAGGAGTTGCGACATCTATACGAAGGTCGGCCAAACCACCTTCCCCTTGTTCAGGGGCACTGGGATTAAACTGGGTGGTGAGCACTACTTGTATAGTCGTATCATACTGACGATCAAAAGTGATCAGCTTATCCTCACAGAGGCTCCAGAGCGTTGACGTTTGAATGGCCGTGACCTGGTAGTCGCCGGAATCAACATCGATTTCGAAGCGTCCGTTTTCATCTGTTGTGCCAAAGAACCTTCTGTTACCCTGTTCAGCAACGACAATCCAGCGAGGGTGGGAGAATTCAACTTCCGTGTTAGTTGTTGCGCAATCCCCCCCTGATAAATAGACGACCTCGCCTTCAATTTTATTGGTTAAAGTATTTAAGCCATCGTAGGTTTTGTAGATCAGAATATCTTCTACAAATGCAGCCAGCGGAGTAGTAGTGGAAGCTATGATCAGGCCGCCGTCCAACGTAAGGTCTAAGGCCACCCCTTGATCGATCGCCTCGGCAGGGCCGAAGGTTTCTATACTTTTGAAAGCTCCATCTGCGCCGATACCGGCTATAAAAACGTCGATATTAGACTCCGTTATCTCTGTAAGTCCTGTGATGAGGAAATCGCCGTTATCCAGTTTTCGAATGAAAGAGGCTTGATCTCCAAGTCCGTTATTATCGAAAACGGTTTTCCATACTTCTTCGCCCAAAGTGTTATACTTAGCAACCAGGATATCACTGCTATTGCCCTGATAACCTGCAATTACGACGGCATCCTCATCTGTTGTAACTACACCATATGCTTCTTCCGCCTCTTCGGTGCTTATTCTGTTTTCCCAGACGAGCTGCCCTGTTTTATCAACTTTGATGAGAATGATGTCATTATCAGCGGCATCGGCATCCAGGCGCTCGCTTGTTCCGGTAAGCACATATCCGTCACTCACCTGGGTCAGACCGAAAGCCCTGTCATCTTTTGCCTGGCCGAAAGTTTCTGACCACACTTCGTTACCACTGTCATCCAGGCGAAGTAGCAAAACATCGTCCTCGCCGTCGGCAATTGCATCCGTTTGTCCTGCAACCAGATAACCGCCTTCAGAAACCGCGATGATGGCCTGGGCGGTTTGGTTCCCTGGTTTTATCAGTTCACGCGACCAGAGCTGGCGTCCTTTTTGATCGACTTTGAGCAGGAACATGTTATCACTACCCGAAGCTCTTTTATCACCAACAACTAAAACGCTGCCGTCCTGATCCTCCACCAGTTGGTATCCATGAACATTACCAGTACCATAATTACCAGACCATAGCACTTCGCCGTCTATATCTGTTCTGACCAGATAAATTCTTTCCCCGCTATTTGTCTGTCTGAATCCCAGAACAATATAGCCTCCGTCTTTGGTGGTTTGAATATCTTCGGCCTGATCCAGGCCTGGCCCGCCGAATTTCTTGACCCAGCCTTGGGCGTTTAGCTGCCCGATTGCCAAAAACAAAGCCAGTGTGATCAGGCTCCGCCTGCTCACACTTACTTCCGACAAAACTGAAAAGACAGCCTTAAAAAATTCCATTGGGTCGCTTTTTGATTTGTTAGCTTCTATTTGCATTACAAAAGTGTTACTT
>CAZJQS010000004.1:0-142444 GCA_964548175.1 uncultured Saprospiraceae bacterium | reverse complement strand
ACGTCATCCAGCATACTCTGGGATTGAACCGACCAGGCAGAAAGGCCTGAGAATAGCAGGATCAAAAAAAGATAGGATGAAAATGTTCTTTTGGTCATGGGTGATGGATGGTTTATGAAAAATCGGGTTCAATTTTGGATTTTATCACTTCACGAGCATTATCGATGGCATCCAGAAAGGTATCAGCGGTAGATTCCTTAATGAGGGCATTGGCATCCAGGCAATCGAACAGATCGTCCAGGCCGGCTTCCACCTCATTGGTTTTCAGCTGGGCCCAGTAGATGTTCCGGAAAAAAATGAGCCTGGTGTTTTTGTTCTGAAAAGCAGTTTCGTCAAAAGCCCCTCCCTGGTGGACGATCTCCATTTTTTTATCGTCAATGATAGTGGCTTGCGGTTTTAGCGCCTCATCGATCACGCGCCGATTGAGCTCGCTGGTGTTTTCGTCTCCCAGGCCCCTTTCTGTCGGACTGGGAAGCTGAAAATTATTCAGGAAGGTGGCCAGGTGGTCAGCCTTTTCTAAAAAAAAAGCAGGATCATCGGTTTTGAGCTCATCGATCTTCGTCCGGGATTGTTCCACCATAGCTTCGCCGATGGGCATATTATTGACGACCAAAAAGCGGAAGTTGAACTTTTTCAGGATGGAGAATAAATGGAGCATCTTTTTGAAGAAGGCTTCCTCATCAAAGTTCTGCTTAGCAGATAGGTGAACGTAGCGTTCAGAACAATCGGCAGGGAGGGCGGCCAGTAGTTGTCGGAGTTCTTCTTTCATGGGCTGTTCATTTGGGTCTTTTGGAGAAAAGGACAATTAATGAGGTAAGATAAAATATGTTTGGGAAAAAAGTAAATTTTGGGTTTTGGGTTTTGTGGTTTGGGGGATCGAATAACTGTTAAGCAGCAACCAGCAACTCTGGACACTCTCGGAGCCTCGAGCACCTAATCATTCAAGGGCACCTCTTTCAATATCCATTGATCGGAGCTATTCTCGTTACTAAAAGCCAGATTGAGCGCAGAGATGGATATAATGGAAGAAGCTACATTTTCAAAAATCACTTCCATGGGAGTCTGAACGCCTTGAATGAGGTAATAATTGAGGTAACTGCCTGTACTGCTTCCGATCAGGAGATTGGAGGAATTGGTGGCGCCGCCGTTTTGATCAAATAAAGAGATCTGGTTATAGGACAATTTCAAAAAGCCATCTCTTTCTTCGTTAGTGACCAGAAATTTACACGTAACGCGAGTACCGGTCTTTTTACATTCCATCAGTTGAAAATCAAACCCCAAGGCCCTTGTTGATCTGATGCCCGTTTTCCTTGGCAGGGTCAATTCGGCATCAAAGCCCTCGAAAGAAAGGTTACGCAGCCAGATTTCACCTTTAGTGTTTTTTTCATCAGACAGTGCAATATACAACGAGGACATTCCCTGGGCGGAAGTAACGACATTATCAAACGTAACCTCCATGGGCGTTTGCACCCCTTTGATGAGGTAATAATTCACGTAGGAACCACTGTTGTTACCCAACAAGACATTAGATGATTCCGTTACCAGGCCGTTTTCGTCGTACATGAAATTCTGATTATACGCCAGTTTCAGAAAGCCGTCATCTTCCAGTTTGGTCACCAGGAATTTACAGGTAACCCTTCCGCCGATCTTTTTATATTCCATAAACTGAATGTCAACACCCAGAATCTCATCTGACCAACCACCTTTTTCCTTTGGCAACCTAAAGGGCGCCTCAAATCCTTCAAAGGACAAATTCCGGATCAGGAAAAACCCCTTATTCTGCCCGTCCGAAAATTTAAGGTCGAAATAAGATATGCCGGTAGCTGAAGAAGCCACGTTATCAAAGGTAATTTCCAAAGCAGTTTGTACTCCTTTGATTAGGTAATAATTCACATAAGAGCCGTTCGAATTTCCCAGCGAGATATTGGAGGATTGAGTAACGAGCCCATTTTGGTCATACATAAAAATTTCATTATAGCCCAATTTCAAAAAGCCATCTTTTTCCGTGTTGGTGACCAAAAACCTGACACTGACGCGACCGCCAACTTTTTTATACTCCGCAAGCTGGAAATCAAAACCCAGCACTTCCTCCGACCAGACGCCCTTTTGCTGAGGCAGCGAAAACGTGGCGCCAAAGCCGTCATACGAAATGTTCCTGAATTCCAGGCGGCCATTTCTGCCGGCGCTGTTGAAAGACATGGAAAAGAACGAAATGCCCTTTGCAGAAGAAGCGACGTTCTCGAAGGTAAGCTCCATCGTGACGGGTACATTATGCAACAAGGGATAATTCACATAGGAGCCATTTTGATTCCCAACGGCCACATTCGAGCATTGAGTGATCAGCCCTTTCTCATCATGGATATATATCTGATTATAGGCCAGGCGCAGGTCGGCATCTCTTTCTTTACTGGTGACCTGAAATTTACAAACGACCCTGCTACCCGTTTTTTTGATGTCTTTGAGCTCAAAAGTCAATCCTATATCCTCAAAGACCAGTGAACTTGGTTTCGGCTGTGGCTTTTGTTCCTCCAGTGGTGACGATTGGATGCGCACTTTTTTATCTTTGTTTGGATCGGCGGCGGATTCGGAAGCCCCCTCAAAAAAACCGCCCATCATATTCATCATATCATCAGCTTGAATCACGAACCCCTGGCCGGATTCCGGATCGATCTGCTGTAACATACCAAGATAAACCTTTTCCGAATTGACCAGAGTAAAAAGAGAGGCGCCGCTCATCCCTTTTGAAAAACTTTGATTAGCGCGTTCAGGTTCTATGGTGATGCTCTGGTCATCCGTACCGGCAATAAACACCTGCATGCGTTTGGTGCTGCCGTCGCTCTCGCGATACTCCAAAAAGCTGTTCATGGCAATGTCAAGCGTCTCTTGATAGTTTTCCTTCACTTTCCAGTCCTCACACTGCTGGGTCCCTCCTTCGCCTATCCTGATAACCGCCAGGTCAGCAGGAAAGTCGCGAAGCAACTTTCCGGTTGACAGTACATTCCGCTCGCCGGTGATCTTGATGTCCCCGAAAGCTCCTTCCACAACATGCAATGGAGCGATCACAAAACACTCTCCCTGTCTGGATTTAAGTATACCCCTCCCAAATTCGGAAGCCTGCAGGTAGACGGTTTGCTGGCCGGCTGCTGTTCCGAAATAGAATAGACATAAAACGATTTGCAGTAAGTAAGCCAACCATTTCAAATATAGGTTTTGTTGGCGCCCCCTTGGCGGCAAATTATCTTTTAATGTTATTGTGTGAGCACTTGATTGTTTAGCTTTCATTTTTGTTACGTTCTCTTAAAAATAAGGTAGCATCCATATAAAAAGTAATGACCGTCAGCACCGCCAGTGAAAAACCAAATACGATGGACAGCCCGATAAATAATTTATCTTTCAAAACGCGATCCAGATTGGAAGCTGAAATGGTATAGCCCGTTTGTTCATCTTTCGGACCTGGCTTAACGACCCTGGCTTTCCGTGCTTTGACCCGGTAGGCAGCCTGCATTCCGGGATTTTCATTGATCGTCACAAAACCATAAGCTTCTCCTTGTTGCTCTTCAAAGATCAGTTTATCGCCCAGGCGGAGTTTTTCCGTGCCGGCTTCGAAATATTGATTCCCGATCTTGGAATTTCCGGTTAGGGTGATCTCTCCCTCTCGAAGCAGCGGCTTATTCTCACTATAGATCTCGATGTCTACAGATCGCCCGAGTTCGATCTCCCCTTCAACAGGAAATACGAAGGGCTCCCCCTGTGTTGCGATGGAATCGGCCCGGGGAATGACGATCTCAAAAAAGGAACGAGGCTGCAATATTCGGTTCTCCAATTCATCGTACAAAGTTCCTAAAACGGCTCCTTGTTCTTTTTCTAACAAAATATAGATCGGCCCTTCCGACAAACGATCGATGGTTACCCTGGTGCCCGTTTCCAGTTCGAAGGATCCCTGAAAGGAAGAAAAAAGCGTGCTGTCCAAAGTAGCGATTTCTGCATGATAAAAACCAAGGCGACTGCTGTTATTATCCAGGGTGGTAAATACCAACCGTTCGGTATTGACGGTTACGTGGAAAATGGTGGTTATGGGATTGAAAAAAAAGTTGCCTCCCAGCCAGCCGATGGTCAGCATAAGAAAAAAAGAAAGGACAACCATAATGAGCTTTTGAAGGGTCTTCATAAAGCATCAGGGTTTGATAGGAAGTGGGTAGCGAATGATCTTTCTCCCGGTCGGTTTTCTCACCATCTGCACGACCAGCCATTTGGAGTTTTCCGTAACGGCGGTTTTGGGGATCATACAGACACAATTATAGGCGATCCCGTTACTTGCCGGCAGGCGCTCGCAATAAAAGCGCTTTTCGGAATTATTTTCATCTGTGATCATTGGTGGTGGTTCAGAATTGAGAAGCACATAGAGCGTATCGGATGGCGATGATTCCTTCCAGGACGTAATCAAATAGTAGGCTGGATCTTGTTCGCAAGAATTACCTACCGTACATAGAATGGTCAACTCCTGACGGGTAAAGCGCTGCAGGTCGGAAGAATGAGCGGTCGGCCATTCAAATTCATAGCGACCGGCCGGAAGATCTTTTATTTCGTAATTCAATTCCGCCTTGTAGCGACCATCTCTGGAGCTGATCACTGCGCAAAGATATTTTTCGTCATGCTCAGGTAGCTGAACGAAAAAAGAGCCGGGATCGATCTGGTCTGTAGAAAATTCGTCAATGACGCCGACTTTGATTCCTCCACTTACAGGAACTTTTTGGTACCAAACTTCCCAGTCTTTCGATTTTGTATTGAAAGGAAGGATCTGAGCACTAAGGTCAACGCTAAATAAGAGGAATCCTGTAATCCAGAAAGCGAATAATACAGGCAGACATTGTTTTAGTTTTTCCATGTCAGTGTATTGAAGGGGGACTGGTGGTTTCATTTCCGGAAAATACACCGGTTTTTTGGCATGTGCAAAAAAGAAAAGCAAGGATTTGCCATCCACCCTTATCTATTATGCACCGGAATCAGCGGCTTTACTTCTTTATCCAGCGGATCTAACTAAATTGGACTCAAACTGCAAATTGCCTGCTTCATCGGTTTGCCTCTAACATAATGCTCTTCCCCATAAGGCCAAGCAGCGGCATCCCTGACCATTCATTTTTACTTACCCGCAGCCATTTGCGGATGTCAAATTCGTTAGCGTAAGCATAATTTGGTATTTTAAGGGCTAAGTTTCATAACCTCTTTTCCATAAAACCTGAACAGGTATTGGATGGAAAAATAAGCAATTAAATAAGCATCTTTTTTCAATGACCTCATCTCTATTCAACATCAAAGACAAAGTCGCCGTCATCACCGGCGGCGCAGGCGTACTCGGCGGCGCCATGGCCGAAGGGCTGGCCCAGGCAGGCGCCAAAGTAGGTATCCTCAGCCGCACCGCTTCTAAAGTAGAAGACAAAGTAGCCGCCATCAAAAGAGCCGGCGGTGAAGCGCTGGCCTTAACAGCAGACGTCCTTCAACAGGATCAGCTTGAAGCTGCTCGCCAGAAAGTCATAGACAGCTGGGGGCGTATCGATATCCTCCTCAATGTCGCCGGCGGCAATCGTGCCGGCGCCACCATCGGCCCGGATCAGAACTTTTTTGACCTTTCCATAGATGACTTCGATCAGGTAGTAGCGCTGAACCTAAAAGGCACCGTTCTGCCGACCTATGTATTTGCTCAGGAAATGGTTCAACAAAAGGAGGGCAGCATCATCAACATCTCCTCTCTTACGGCCCAGCAGCCTTTTACCCGGATAGTCGGCTACGGCGCCGCCAAAGCCGCAATAGACAACTTTACCAAGTGGCTGGCAGTGGAAATGGCCGCCAAGTTCGGAGAAAACATACGCGTCAACGCCATTGCCCCGGGCGTATTTATCGGAGAGCAAAATCGACGTTTGCTATTAGATGAGAACGAACAACTGACCTCGCGAGGACAAACCATCATCGAGCACACCCCCATGAGGCGTTTTGGTGAACCGGAGGAACTGGTCGGAACAGTGCTCTGGCTGTGTAGCCCTGCTTCGGCTTTCGTCACAGGGATTGTCGTGCCGGTGGATGGAGGCTTCAGCGCCTTTTCGGGCG
Organism: uncultured Saprospiraceae bacterium; assembly: GCA_964548175.1. GTDB lineage: Bacteria > Bacteroidota > Bacteroidia > Chitinophagales > Saprospiraceae > JANQPA01. Next base: position 136,342 of record CAZJQS010000004.1, on the reverse strand, counting down.
TTTAACTTTTCTCCTATGCCATGGTATAAATTGCTCATTATCGGAATCATTATCGGCTCCAACAACCTGGCCGCTTCGATGGCCCTGGGCGCCCTGGGACAGCACGCCCGCCAGTGGCGGATCATTTTCGTATTCGGCTTTTTTGAGTTTTGCATACCCCTGGTGGGTATCTGGCTGGGACAAAGATTGGCCTCCATGATCGAGCAGGAACTGGAATCCTTAAGCATTGCCTTGCTCTTAGCCATGGCGATTTTTATGATCTATTCCGGTATCCGCCACCGGCCGGCCGACGAAAAATTGGCCGAACGCGTAACCTCCTGGACCGGGCTTGTTTTTCTGGCTGCAGGGTTGAGCATCGATAACCTGATCATCGGCTTTAGCCTCGGCCTGGATAATATTTCCCCTCTTCTGCTCGCGGGCACCATCGCTTTCTTTTCTATGCTGTTCACCTGGATAGGTATTCAACTGGGCGATTCTTCCCGCAAACATTGGGAACAGTATGCAGAGATTGGGGCGGGAATTTTACTGATTTTATTGGTAACAGCCAAGATATTGAAGTGGGTATAGAAAAATGCCCCCTTTACTCCTTTCATTTTTTTTCTTACCTTAAGCAGCAGATAGTTGAAAGCTATCGTTATTATCAGTACAAAAGGGTTCCTGATGGACAGAGCCACCCTTAACCTAGGGCTCCAGGATTTTTTCGGAAACACTCTCACAAAAGGTTATACCTCCTTTATCCTTTGCTTCACTGAATTCAATATCGGCAATTGTCGAAAACACTCCCACATTGGTTCTTGCTAATCACTGTTTTTGGTATGATTAAATCTCTGCGATTTACCGTTCGGTAAGCCTCTAATTGTCTTTGCTTCAACTTGTTTGGAATCTCGATTTTCAGCGGCCGCTGAAAAAACGGGACCGGTATGCATTTTTTTCATCAAAAAAAGAGATTATGAACCGACTGTTATTAGTACTACTCCTATGCCTGACCTCGATGTCCATGGCGCTCGCACAGCGCACGGTCACCGGAACGGTCACGGACGAAAATGGAACGCCACTCATCGGCGTAAATGTCATTGCCAAAGGAACCATCATCGGCGCCATTACCGACCTGGACGGCAGCTTCGAACTGGAAGTTCCGGATGGCATCAACACCCTCGTTTTCAGCTTTATCGGCTTTTCTACGCAAGAAGCGGACATCCCCTCTTCCAATGAAGTATCCGTCACCCTCCAAAGCGGTATTACGCTGGAAACGGCAGTGGTTACGGCCCTGGGTATTTCCCGTGAGGAAAAAGCCCTCTCCTACTCCGTACAGCAACTGGAATCGGAGGACATTGTCGCCACCCAAACCCGAAGCCCCTTGGAGGCTTTAAAGGGAAAAGTAGCCGGGGTGCAGCTGATCACCGCTTCGGGAGCACCAGGTGCATCGACCAATGTGAAATTAAGAGGGATTTCTTCCTTTACCGGCAATAATGAGCCCTTATTCGTCATCGACGGAGTGCCGGTAAATAATGTTTCCAACAATGGAGGCGCTCAGCTGACCGGCGCTGTCGACGGCGGAAACGCCATCAGCGATATCAATCCACAGGACATTGAGTCCATCAATGTTCTCAAAGGCGCTTCTGCTGCGGCCCTTTACGGCTCCAGAGCAGCCAATGGAGTCATTTTGATCACCACAAAAAAGGGCCAGGCAGCCAAACAACTCGGCAGAGCTAAGATCGACTTCAGCCAGTCGGTAGCTTTCGAGCGCGTTTTGCTTTTGCCGGAATTGCAAAATCAGTTCGGACAAGGACAAAATGGCGATAACCAATCTTTTTTGAACGATCAGGAAAGCTGGGGGGACGCTTTTGACGGTTCATTGAGGCCCTACGGAATCATCGTCGGCGATCCGTCCAGCGAGTTTTTTAACCAACAACGCTATAAAACCTATGAAGCTCTGCCCAATAATATTAGGGAGTTCTTCGATATCGGAAATGTCGCCACCACCAACCTGGCCATTTCCGGGGGCAACGCGAATTCTTCTCTGCGTGTAGCGGGCTCTTACACTAATCAAAATGCCATTGTCGCCAATACCGGCCTGACGAGGGGAACGGTCAACCTGAGCGGCACCCATGCTTTCAATGACCGGTTCCGGGGGGCAGTCTCCTTCAATTATATTAAACAACAGAATGACCTGGTCGTCAACGGGCAGGGCGGTGAAGCCCCGCTGAATCAAGTCATCCAAACCAGCCGGGACATCAGCCTGAGAGAGCAGAGAGACCTGTCGAACGTCTTCAATGGGGTGGATTGGTATTACACCCCCTTTATTCAAAACCCCTACTTTAACCTGTTCAACGACTCCTATGTCAAGGATATGGACCGGTTTTACGGCAGTGTTAACCTGAGCTATGAGGTGCTGAAGCAGGAAAACCAAAACCTCATCATTTCGACCATCGCCGGGGCCGATGTCATCACCGATGATCGGCGACGATACAAAGAAAGAAGGATTGCTTCCGCCATCAGTCCCAATGGCAGCGCCGATGAGCAGGGTTTTATCCGCGATGAATCCTATACCGACATTCAGTTTGATCTGAACCTGACGGCCACCTACAACCGCAGGATCAGTAACGATCTGAACGCCAACTTGCTGGTCGGCGGTAATTTCAATCAGCGATCGTCCAAAGATTTTCTGGCCAGCGTCATTGGAACGACCTTACCCGATTTCACCAACTTTAGCAATGGCACAGGGGCAGCCAGCGTCAATATTTTAGAAGGAAAAAGAAGGCTGTTCGGCGTATTTGCCCGACTGGAACTGGACTATCGGAACTGGCTGTATCTGGGCGGTACGTATCGCCAGGACTGGTCTTCCACCCTACCGGCTTCCAATCGATCTTTTGGCTACCCTTCCGTTTACGGAAGCGCTGTTTTAACGGATTTGCTGGAGTTGCCTCCCACCAGTGCGCTCAATTTTCTCAAAGTGAGAGTCAGCTATGCAGAAGTCGGCAATGACGCCCCGGTTTATCTGACCAATTCCATTTTCACCTCCCCCACCATTGCTGGAGTACCCATCCAGGGTAACTTTGCCCAAACCGGTTTCCCTTTCAACGGAGTAGGCGGCTTTACCCTGGGAGACCGCATTGGAAATCCAAACCTGCAGCCGGAAAGAACCAAAGAGGTTGAATTTGGGCTCGACCTCAGGATACTTGATAACCGCATCGGCATCGACGCCACTTATTTCAACAGGAAATCAGTAGACCAGATCCTAACTAATGCGCAGACAGCGCCCACCAGCGGGTTCCGCTTTCAGGTCATCAATGCAGGAGAGATGCGCAACAGAGGTCTGGAGCTGGTTTTAGACCTCGTTCCTATCAAGACCCGAGACTTTCGGTGGAACATCACCACCAATTTCACCAAGATCGACAACGAAGTCATCTCGCTGCTCACCCCACAAAATGACGGCGAGCAGTTAGGGATCGGCTTCGGTTTGGCCAACTACACCTTCAATGCCATTGAAGGGCAGCCCTACGGCATTATCCAGGCCCCCACGACCCTGAGAGACCCGGACGGCAACCTGATCGTGGATGGCAACGGTCTGCCCCAGCAAGCCCCCAATCCCGCCTTTTTCGGCACTGTGCAACCGGAGTGGTTCGGCGGTATCCGCACGAAAGTATCCTGGAAAGGTTTTTCTGCATCCGCCCTGGTCGAACATAGCCAGGGTGGCGTGGGTGTACAGCCGTACGGTGGGCTCCACCTACTTCAACGGTTCGGCTGCAGAAACGGCCTTTAACGACCGCGAGCGCTTTATCGTTCCATTTTCGGTAGTAGACAACGGCGATGGCACCTTTTCCCCCAATACCACTCCGGTCACCTACTCCAGCAACAACATCCGGGCGTATTGGAATGCCATCAACGGCTTTGGGGAATACCTGGTCATCGACGCCACCTTCACCAAGCTGAGGGAACTGACCCTTTCCTACACTTTACCGAAAAGTATCGTCGATAGATTGCCCGTCCAAAACCTGACCATCGGTCTTTTTGGCCGAAACTTATGGATACACACGCCGGATGACAACACCTACATCGATCCGGAGGTCAACTCCTTTACGGCAGGCAACGGCAACGTAGGCAACCTGCAAGGTTTCGAATTCGGCACCCTACCGACCACCAGTACCTACGGCATCAACCTTAGACTAACACTTTAAAAAAATGACAACCATGAGATTACAAAATAAATCGTTCGCATTAACCCTACTTTTTGTAATAATGAGCATGGCCTCCTGTGATGAGGCGCTGGACATCAACGAATCGCCCAACAATCCGGCCTCTTCTACTCCGGCTTTGACCCTGCCTGCGGGGATGCTGTACGCCGGACAGGTTACCGGGCTGGATTTTGCACTGATCAGCGGTTTTATGGCGCAATACTGGACGCAATCGCCCCAGGCCGGGCAATATGAAGTTTATGATCGCTATAACTACAACGGCAGCGCCACGGCGCCAGGTTGGTCCAACTCCTGGTACGGGGCTATGGCGGACCTGAAATTTGTTAAAGAAAAAGGCGTGGAAGAAGGACTGAACAATCATGCCGCCATCGCCACCTTACTATTGGCTTATCAATACCAGTTGCTGGTCGACCTGTTTGACCAGGTGCCATTTGACGATGCCCTGCGGGGAGATGAAGGCGTTCTATAGGCTGGTTATGAATCGGGGCAGGATGTTTATGACAAAATAATCCTGCTCGTTGATGAGGGCTTCGATTTGATCGTCCCTGGCGGCGTAGCTCCCGGAGCGGAGGATCTGATGCTTCAGGGCGACATGGAGTTATGGCGAAAATTTGGCAATACGCTCAAGCTCAGAATGTACATGCGACAATCGGAAGCCCGGCCTTCTGTTGCCCAAAGCGGCATTGAAGAATTGGTCAATTCCGGCGCCGAGTTTTTTAGTGTCGGCGAAAATGTAGCCATTGCGTACCCTGGAACAACGGGCAATCAAAATCCGCTGCACAGCGGCGATGTCACTGCTAATCCAGGACTGGGCGATGTCAACATTTCCGGAAGCGCATCTGTGATCCAGCGCATGCTGGATGCTGGTGACCCCAGGGTAGACTTTTACTACGATCCCAGCGTGACAACCGGCAACCAGGTCGGTATTATCCAGGGAGAAGGAGTAGAAGAAGACGGGGACGACACCCGGGATGATTTTTCCACGCCCAGTGCCGTCAATGTGGCCGGGCCGAGCACACCTGTCTACTTTATGACCGGGCACGAAAGCCTGTTTCTGCAAGCGGAAGCTGTCGCCAGAGGTTGGATAAGCGGCGACGCCCGAACAGCCTACGACGAGGCCATGCAAGCTGCCTTTGTCTTTGCAGGAGGACACGATCCGAGTAGCCTGATCGCCGACGGCGGCGCCTATGCCTACCAGGGACTGGAAAGCATTCACCTCCAGAAATGGCTCTCCATGGCCGGCACCCAGTGTGTAGAAGGCTGGGCGGAATGGCGCCGGACGGACGTGCCTCAACTGGAGCAATCAGTAGAAGGCACGGCCGCCAATCTTGGCGGCAGTAAATTCCCAAGAAGAGCTTTTTACCCGGTTGTGGAGCAAGCCAATAATCCCAACACGCCACCGAATACCAATATCGGGAATCCGGTTTGGTGGGATGTAAGCGAATAAAACCGTAAGCCTGCACATCTGCTCTTGGCTGACTTGCAGGCTTACAAAATCCTAAATTCAAAAAATTAAAAAATGAAAAATATAAAATATTTGATTTTTATCATTTTAACCGTATCGCTACTCTCCTGCGAATATTTCGAATCACCAGATGATACGGCGGCGGTGCAGAAGGGCCTCATAACTTTTCCGGCTGTAACCCTAAATGGAGAGCGATATGTGACGATGCCGGTGGGGGGCGCCTTTGAAGATCCGGGCGTGGTGGCCACCCTTGGAACGGATGACATTTCTGAACAGGTAGTCGTCGACGGGGCTGTTGATCCCAGCGTTGCGGATGTATACGTGCTTACCTATACGGCCACGGTAACCAACGAATTGGGTGAAGAATCCAGCGCCAGTCAGGAAAGGTTTGTGGCGGTCGTTTCCGAATCTGTACAGGATGTGGACCTGAGCGGCACGTATAATGGCGACGGCACGGCTGTGGCCGGCACCTGGAATCAGGCGGCAACGGTGACGCCCATTAGCGGCGCCTGGTACAGGATTGACAAGGCATTAGCCAGCGGCAACAACCTGGGCATGTTCTTCGCCCTGGTTGGCGGCGGTAGCAATGAAGCGCCGGAAAAGATTGTGGCGCCGAATCAGCCCTCTCCTTTCGGGCCGGTCAACACCACGGCTGCAGGTGCCAGCGGAGAGTTGACAGACAACGGTTTTCAGTGGACGATTTTTGTTGGATGCTGCGGGCTGTTTGGTCCGATTATTTTTTCAAAATAGCGTGTAAATGGCCGCTGATGGCGGCTATAAGATGCTTCAAAAAATAAATATAATGATAACGAGAAATTATTTTATAGGCTTACTAATAATTTTCACCCTATCCGCCTGTGTGACCGGTAATGACGACAATGCCGTGTTAAATGAGTTGGAAGAGCAGTTTGCGAAGACGCCGCGGGTAGAGAATCTGGCCATTGACGACGTTGCTCCTTCTCGCGACCAGCAATCCCACTGGGTTGATTTTGAGGTAATGCCCGGGCAGGTCATCCGCATTATCGGCAAATATCATCCCGGCGTAGGCGCCAACAGCGCCGAGTTTGACTTTTCACGTTCTTATCATCACACCAGTTATGATGAAGACGACGCGAGGCCGGTAGAGCCCAACAATGAGCGCATCATTCTGCTGGATAAAAAAACTATTAAAGAAAATTGCCTGCCATAAGTTTTTATACTATTTTTGCATCGCCTTAAAGAAAAGGTATTGGGTAGTAGGTATTGAGTATTGGGATTGGGCTTAGTGCTAGTCCAAATAGACGAATATTTAAATGACCGATTACTCAAATGAACAAGGTCCCGTAGCTCAGCTGGATAGAGCAACTGACTTTAAGCTTGCCGACGAAAGAGTCGGCACAAATTAGGAGCCTCTGCGTGGGAAAAGCAACCCGCAGAGTGGACGCCACTGTATCGGGGAAAACTTCGTGGATATTAGCTGCTGGCTGTTAGATGCCTAATCATAGCCTTAACTGACCAACACCCCACATGTCAATCCCGAGGAAACCGATGATCTATCGAATGCTCAAATTGAGTGGTAGGTAGGTAGGGATCCGTAGAGACTATACGTGGTGCGCCTGCAATGGCGAAGAGATAGTCCAGACCACAAATGGGTCGTTAAATATAATTTTTATAAAGTTATATTATTAATGATCCTGCAGCGAAAGCTGTAGCGGGTACGCTAATCAGTAGGTCCCAGGTTCGAATCCTGGCGGGATCACAGTTTTTTTAGAGGGCGAAAAATGATTGCATCATTTTTCGCCCTCTTTGTTTTGACCTTGAAGCCGAATAGGATCAAGGAAGCCTTATATTTCTAACTTAAATTGAGGAGAATTTAATCCTTGTGTGTTTTGATAAATATCTGATAATTTTATCTCGACATTAATAGAATGAAGAATAATCGATTTGTCTAAACCAATAGAAGTCGTCATTTTCCAATAACTTGAATCTTCTTTGTATAACACATCAATTACAGGTTTATTTTGATCAATTAAAACATACTCTTTAAAAGAAGGTAGGGAACAGTATTTATGGAACTTGTCCCCCCTGTCATAACTTTCAGTTGATTTAGATAATACTTCGACAATCAACATGGGGTTTAAGACTGAATGGTTATCACGTTCATAAGTTTCAATTTCTCCACAGATTACCATTGCATCAGGATAGACAAAAGACCTGGCCTTTTCAATCCAAATTCTCACATCACCATTTATTGCAATACATTTTAACTCGTTTTTCTTTAGACTGTTATTTAATTCCGTGTTTATATTATTCCCGATGATCCCATGATTTAAAGTTCCTCCACTCATAGCCATTATTCGGCCCGCTTCATATTCATTTTTCACTTCTGAAACCTCTTCCAGGGCCAGATATTCTGAAACCGAATATGTATCTAATTCCTTCTCTGCCATTTGATTGTTGTTTCTGATTCGGAAGTTGTTTTTTCGCTTCCAGCAGGAAACTTTAAACAACTTCTCGATTAAAAGATACAAAATTTCTATCTTATCATTTCTTTTTTTTCAATAAGGATCTTTGCAACATTATCAGCAATTTGGGAACTGCCACCAATCCCTTTCCTCCGAAAGCTGTAAAAAAGACAGGAGTCATCCCAAAATTTCGAGATGACTCCTGTCTTTTTTACTACCGCCTTAACTCAACCATTCAAGCAATATGCTCATAACGCTCCTTGATCAACTGCTTGAGTTCTTTTCTGGCAAAAAAGATACGGCTCTTTACAGTCCCCAGTGGAAGTTCCAGGTTATCAGCTATCTCACTGTACTTGAATCCCTGGTAATGCATTAAAAAGGGAACCTTGATACTGTCATCCAAGCTTTCGACCATCTTGGTCAGCTCGCTCATCATTATGTTGGACTCCCCCTGATTGGCTATACCCTCGCTCCCGGAATTGATATAATGCATATTTTCTGTAGCATCCAGGAAGGTATTCGCTCTACTCTTTTTTCTGTAACTGTTGATGAAAGTGTTTTTCATGATGGTGAACATCCAGGCCTTAAGGTTGGTGCCGGCTTTGAATTTTTCTTTATTCTTAATGGCACGAAAGGCGGTTTCCTGAAACAGGTCCTTTGCATCTTCGCTGTTCTTGGTGAGCGTGAAAGCAAAGGCCTGCAGGGGACTTGACAATTGGTCTATGCGCTGACTGAATTCAATACCACTCATATTTATTCGTTCGTATAGTTGTTTAACAATATCCACATAATATTAAACAAAAATACGAAATTTGGTTCAATAGTTCAGCTATTTTCTATGTTTAAACACCTAATTTTTATATAAAAAATTGATTTTCAATCAAATAAATTCAAAAATAAATTTTCAATAATTTCTGAAAATAAAATAATTTAGACAGCCTGAAAAGGTGTTTTTTCGAATACCCGGGAAAACCTACCGGTCTCCTGCCTGATCATAACTCTTAAAAACCGGATATTCTACCTTCTTCGCATTCACTCCTTCCGCCTCCAGGTACTCGTCAAAGAAATTCCAATTCAACAATCCATCATCAGACTGAGGCTCCAGCATATAAAAGATTAAGTTGGTTAGTGGCTGGGCCATGTCGATCCAGTAGTCGCCCTTTTGGAAGATTTTGGTTTGGGGTACATATTCTCCCTGGACGGTGGCCAGGTAGTGCCCTTCAAATTCACGACCCGATCTGAGCAGGCTGTCTATCATAAAGACCTCCCCTTCCACTTCTTTTTTCCGATCCAGCTGAGTCACCTCAACGCCATGCTTTTTGAGATGATCCACAATAAAGGCCATGGATTGAGGCAGATAATAACCCCTGGGCAAGGTAGCGCTAACCGTGGCTTCAAATTTCGAATAATTGTCTACCTCGGGCACTTCGATGATCCGGCCGGTGCGAACGTATCTTTTGTTGCCTTCCTCATCCTCGTACGGCATGTAATCGTAGGTGCGGTAACGCGCTATTTTTTCGTCCAGCGGCGCCTTTTGGAAGCGCACTCCCTTTTTTATTTTTCCGGCATTGTTGAGCACGTTGCTGATGGCGTCCGCTTCTGCTTTGGCATTGATGGCCGCCATGGCTTCCCCATTTTTGTTGGTAAATTCCAATATCTCGGCCACAAAAGCGTAGGTGCTGTTGATTCTCTGATAAAAACGCTCATGGGCGAAGGCTTCGCTCAAAATGCCGACCTTATTCCGCAGTCCCATCATATTCACAAGATACCGGGGGTGATGATTATAAGTGACGATGGTTTTGGGAGGCCAGCCTGAGTTTAAGGAAAAATAGCCGTAAGGGCCGAGCTTAACGTTGAATTTTTTATCCACCGATTCCACCACAGCAGGAAGCAATATATTCCAGGTAAAGTCATAAGGCGCTTTTTCTCCGGCATAATGATAACTAGGTGCATAGGTCAGACTGTATCCATGCCAGGTGCCGTTGGTGGTGTGCAGGTCGACCAGCATTTCCGGGTCCCATCGCAGAAGTACATTCTGTAACAAAGCATTCGTTTCAAAAGCTTCCATTTTGATGCCGTCTCTGTTGAGATCCAAGCCCTGGCTGTTGGCGCGCATACCGACTTCCACCGGGCTGTCCTCTTGTGATCTTCTGCGTCCTTTTTCCATTTTATCGTTAGAATCCGTATTGTAAATGGGGGCAAAAAGGAGGATTTGATTATCCAGGAGGTGTTTTTTATCGCCCAATAAAATATCCCGCACCAACATCTGCACGACTTCCTTGCCTTCCACTTCGCCGGCATGGATGTTGCCCTGTACGTACATGACGGGTTTGCCCGAAGCGACGGCTTCCTCCGGGCTGGTCACTTTAGGATTGGCCAGTACGACGACTGGAATATTTCTTCCCTCCTTGCTGGCGCCCATAAATTCCAGGTGCATCCAATCAGATTTTTCCTGTAAGGCATCCACGAAAGACATCACTTCCAAATAGGTGGAGGTTTCCTGGTAGTTGGTTTTTTCAGGAACGGTCACGAGTGCTTCGCTCCAGGTCTGTTCTTGTGCGAAGGAAGAGATTAAAAAGAGCATTGCGAATGCAAAGGTCAAGTTGGTTTTCATTGCTGTTGTTTTAAAATATGTGGGAGAAAGAGCGTATTTGAAAGGGGTTGTGTAAAAAGTCGTCTTGCCCGGCCGGGCAAGACGACTTTTTACACAACCCCAAAAGTAAAACAAATCCTTCAATTAAACTTTTCTGCTCTTTTTACCCACTTGTCGAGAGATGGTTCGTTTTTATTTTGTGGAACTCCCGGATGAATACATCTGGCCGGACATCTTTCCGCCACCTTGACGATCTCAGCAAAAGTTCCTCCTTTCGGGTTATGAACGTAGGCTTGCTTATTCTCATTGTATGTAAAAACAGCAGGCAGGGCATCAATGCAATCCCGGCAGGAAGTACATTCATCACTCTCCACCCAGGCTTCTTCACGCACTATGCCTTTCGGTTCTTCCTTCCCTTGCCTGACCTGTTCATTTTCCGGAGGGCTTTCTTCCTGTTTAGCTTGTTCTTCTTTGGAAGAGGTTTGCTCATCGGGGACTTCCACCTGAGGTTTGAAGGCTTCCTGACCGATGTGTGTCAAAACACTTTCCAGGCTATCTCCCTGATTTAACAGCTTGTATAACATCCGGCTGATCGCTTTTTGGAGGTCGCCGGCTCTTTCTTTTTCATGCTGTTCTTGCAGGGAAGTTTTAAGTGCTTCTATTTCTTCCTTTTTTGCCCTTTCCCAGTCCGACCTCACCTCTTCGATGGCATTTTGCCAATGAGCTTTGATGGTTCCGGAAATAGATTGCAGGAAGCTCCAGTATTCGAGGCGATTTCTGCAATGTTGTATCCAATATACAGGGATAGCCGCTTTTTTCAATTTTTTTTGACCGTCGACTACCCAAATGAAGGGGAACTTACCGGCTAAGGAATCCTTAGGCTCCGATAGATACTCGTGTAAAGCAATCAGCTTAGCGCTTTGATATTCCGGAGGTATGATCTCCAGCGTTTTCATTAGCTCGGAATCCATAGCCAGGAAATCCGCAATCGTATAACCTATGGTCAGGGGCGCAGGGCCGGATGGAGTCTTGGTGGTTAGTTCATAGCCGGCGAAGTAAACCTCCGGCTCAGGATTATTGTCCAGATTGATGTGATGACCGGAAAAATGATCTTCCTCTGCTTCATATTCCATTCTTGGAAAATACCGGCTTTCAATTGCCGCTTTTAGCGCCGCAAAGGTTGTAGCATCTTGTTCCGCCACTCCGGAAGGAATAAGAATATTCCAAAACACGGCGCCCGGATATTCCAGCCCTTTTCTGTAAGATTCATTCAGAACTGAAGGCCGATCGATCCCGCCCTGGAATACGTAACTGTTTCTTTGAAAAATAGCCAAAGAGCCCAACTCAAGATAATCGAACTCCTCCTGATCGTTCAGGACAAAGAGATCGTCAAGGTAGTTAAGGGCAAGAATTTTGACAAAACTGTTTTTGGACAAAAGCGCAAGAAAATCATTAGACTGAAGCACCAATCGACGGGCATCTTCAATGACCATGGTGGGATGCAGGTACTTTAGATCCTCTTCTGTTAAATGATCCAAATCAAAATGATCAAAGTAATCGTCGTGAAGGGCTTCATCATATTCTTGATCGATCATAAGACGCCCCACCCTCAAAGCAGCAATCGTCTCCACAAATTCATCTCTGTTTTTTTTGGCGTGTTGATTGGCCTGACGGCATGGATTTCCCGGAGCCACTTCAATCTTAACATGGTCAAAAATATCCTCCAGGTTGAAGGAGCTCATGACTTCTTCCGAGGCAAAGATCGTCATTGCCCCCTGAGCGTAGGATTCCTGAGCGCTCGTCAAGATTTGAAGCGCAGCTTTCAGGCGCGTTAACCTTGATTTGGGTATCCGGGAACTCACTGAAGAGAGGGTGACTTCTTTTATTTTATCAAAAGAGATCAAATCTTCCGCAAAATCCAGGTGGAAGTCAGACAGGTTAGAAGTATCTCCATGAAGGATCAACAGTTCATTTAAGCCGTTGATGACTTTTCTTAGTGTTTGAAGAAATGCCGTTTTCAAAATACCCCGCCCTTTGTTCTGAAGATTCAGCATTTGGAGGGCTGTCTTTGCGGAAAACTCAAACGGTATTGCTCCCTGGTCTGATGATTCCCTCGGCAGTTCATCCTTTTGTTCCACCAATCCGGCGGTTCCTTTTTCCGGATCGAAAACCGGATAATCCTTTTTTGGATAATCTCCGCTTTGAAAAAAAGCATAACGGACAGGATAGACTTCTGCAGTCAGGCTTTCAGCGGTTTTTTTCCCGGAAATCAAATACCTTTTCAGATCTTTGAGATAGGCTTCTGTTTTTTGCTCATCCACCGGAGTGAAGGCATCGATTTCCAGTAAATACGTCCCCTCTTTTTCTTTACCAAAGTTTTCCATTGGTCAGGATTTTGAAATCGTATAATGATCCAGGAGTTCCTCCAGGCCTTGCTTTTTTTCTGACAGGCTCATTCCGAGATTGTGTGCGCCGTATTCATCATATCTCAGACAATCTGTGTTTTGATAAAAAAGGCCAATAGGTATTTTGTCGGTAATATCTGCGTATTCCCTTGCTTTGTGGATATCTGAAGGATCGTGTTCAAGGATGTGATCAAAAGCCTGAACAGCCCTTGGTTTCAATTGGATTCCATTTTCATGTTTCAACAAGACGAGCCTGCTGGGGTCTGCTGCAATGTCCCCATAAAGGTCTTTCATAAAAACAGGGCAGCGTTGTACGATCCTTATGAAGGCGAAACCTGGATGTTCAGCAGCTTTTTTTATAGTAGCGTACAGATGCGCTACATTCCAGTCTGTGGTCTGGGCAACAAAAGACACATTGGTGAACCCCAGGGTGGTTTGAATTGGATTAATGGGAGGAAGGAAAGATCCGGTAGGGTGAGTATTGGACCTGGTGCCAAGGGGGCTGGTCGGGGAAGTCTGTTTTTTTGTCAGTCCATAAATTCCATTGTCAAAAAGCAATACCACCATTTTCATATTGTACCGAACGGCATGCACCCAATGCCCGGCGCCGATGGAACAACAGTCGCCATCCCCCGTGACCACAAAAATATGCAGGTCAGGTCTTCGGAATTTCATGCCGCAAGCTACGGGAAAGGCCCTACCGTGCAGACCGTGAAAGCCGTATGTGCCCATGTAGTGCGGAAACCGGCTGCTGCAACCAATGCCAGATACGGCCACCGTCTTTTCAGGAGGGTATTGCAGGTCCTTACACACTCTTTGCACGGCAGCCAGTATGGAATGGCCTCCGCATCCCGGACACCAGCGGGCCACTCCTTTTTCGTAATCCTCCATGCCATAGCGAACATCCAGTGAGGGGATCGTACAAAATTCTTGCGTTGATTGAAACATGGTTTATTTGATTTAAGTGCTTACACAAAAATTTTAAAAGATAATTTGCCGCCCCTGGGCGGCAAATTATCTTTAAATATAGGTTTTGGGGTTGTGTAAAAAGTCAGCTACTTCTTTGATCTTCTCCAACACCACGCCCGGACTTAAAGGCTGACCATGTACATTGCTGAAGCAATCGACCTCACATAAGGTCCGGCTTCGAAGCAGGTTAGCCAATTGAGCATATCGACGGCTTCCGGGCGTTATCATGGGGTCGCCCGGACGGTCGCTGTAATTGATCTCGACGGTCATCACTTTTTTAAAACGCCTAAATATCTCTTCCAGCCCGGACACCAATGGAAAAAGCACTTTCAGGTGGATATGGCTTACCTTCAGTCCCAGGCGTCTGGCATTGTTCACGGCTTCTGCTATGGCGCCTAAAGTGGAACCCCAGCCAATGATCAACAGGTCTCCTTCGGGATCGCCATGGATTACGGGAGGTTTCAGGGTCTGCTGAAAAGTGGCTATTTTACGGCTTCTGCTCTCGGCGCTGCTTTGATTTATTTCGGGCTCGTAGGCCACTCTTCCGGTAGAGCCGTGGGCAAGGCCGGTGACGGTATACATCCCTCCTTTCTGACCGGGAATCGGTCGTTTACTCAGGCCGGTTTGAGGGTCCCAGTCAAAAGGTTTTACTCCTTCCTGCCATGGGCTTTGATCGATGGGCTCTGAAAACCAGCCATCGTCGACTTGAGGCCGTGGAAAAGGCTGTACGCCGGTCGCCAAATTGGCGTCGGTGAGCAGGATGACCGGCGTTCTAAAGGTTTCCGCCAGTTTTCTGGCCAGGATCACAAAATGAAAACAGTCCTCTATCGTCGCCGCGGCCAGTACTATTTTCGGCGCATCGCCGGCTTCGCCATAGATGGCGGCCAGCAGATCGCTTTGCTCGACCTTAGTCGGCAAGCCGGTAGACGGCCCTCCTCTTTGCACATCAATAATGACCAAGGGAATTTCAGCCATGACGGCCAAACCTAAAAACTCTGTTTTCAGGGCAAGGCCCGGTCCGGAGGTAATCGTAACAGGCGTTTTCCCTGCAAAAGATGCTCCGATGGCGAAGCCGATTGCCGCAATTTCATCTTCAGCCTGATGAACGACCCCTCCTACTTTTCTGAAATGTTCAGCCAGATGGTGGGAGGCCGAGGTAGCCGGCGTAATGGGGTACATGGAGCAGAGCTCTATCCCTGAGGCCATTATTCCCAGGCTAAGCGCTTCATTGCCGTTCATCACGACCTGATCGGCTTTAACTTCCATCGGAGGAATTTGAAAATGCAGATCTACATTAGTTTTTGCCCAATGATAGCCGGCATGAAGCAGCCGGATGTTAAGGTCTATTACCGCTTGTGATTTTTTCTTAAAAATGGAGCATATCTGTTGTTCTGCAATGTCCAGATCCCTGTCGTATACATAACACAATAAGCCCAGCACCCACATATTCTTTCCCTTTCGGGCATCGGGGGTGGTCATGAGGCATTCGGTCTCAATAGGTATTTCGACAATATGAATTCCCAGTTTTTCAAATTCAGCCAATGCCTCTTGATATTGATGCCTAATGAACTCATCTGAATGCGTTGCCCATTTACTTTCAATGAACATGATCGTGTTTTCGTTATAGGCCTCCTGTTTGATCCTGCCGTAGAGCACCTGTTCGTTCAGGGCAACCACCAGATCGGCATGATCCCCCATATTGGTGATTTTCTCGGCCCCTACCCGAACGCGTATTCCGGATGCGCCTTCCCGGGACCTTGCGGGTGGCTGAATTTCAGCAGGTATGATCTCCACTGTCCAGACGCCATTCCCCATCTTCGCTGAAATGGCGCCGAAACTTTGTCCACACTTTTGTGCTCCTTCGCCAGAGTCACTAACAATTTCAATAATGACTTCCCTGATGATTTCTGGCTTAGAATGGTTATTACCCGACATGACTGTTTTTACTGTCTTCCCCATACCGCAGATTTTTGAGCCTGAAAGAATAAGTTCGAACAAATTAACTTAAAGAAAAAAGGTTCAATGGGGAATGTATATGATTTAGGTCACTCGTTGTTATGATATAAATTAGCGGTGGCGAGCGTGTGTGGCCACTTAGGAAAGATCTCCTGCCCCTCTTTTTTCTTTTTGCTGCATTTTCGATCCCGTATAGTAGATTCCCTTATCCCCTTCATCTTATTTTTTTGGCAGATAATCTTTTCCTGAGCATTTTAGAAAAGTAAACGCAAATCAATTATTTCCTCACTTATCAACCACTAAAACCATCAACATGGATGACTTAAATGAAAAGGTAAACGAACAAAGCAAACCTTCTTATCGCCCTATTGCTGCCAGATATGGACTCATTGCTGCATTGATCTCCATCGGCATAGGCCTTATTTTCAATCTTGCAAATTTAATCGACTAAACAGATAACTCCAGTCCCGGCAATATTGCTTCATCGATCCTCAATTGGGTGGTCATTATCGTTGCTTTCGTTTTGGCGATCAAAACCCATCGGGATCAGGACCTGGGAGGCTACATCACCTTTGGCCGTGCTTTTGGCGTAGCTTTTCTGACTGGACTGGTCATTGCAGCGATCGGCCTAGTTTGGTCATTTTTGTATATGCAGTTTGTCGATCCCTCCATACTGGAAACTGTAGCAGAGGCGACCAGGCAGAGCATGCAGGATCAAGGTATGAGCGAAAGCGATATAGAACAGGCATGGGGGATCACCAGCATGTTTATTTCCGCACCTGCCATTGCATTAATGGGTTTTATATTTACGCTCTTCGGAACGGTAATTTTTGGATTGATCGTGGCGGCTGTTATGCGTAGGAATCCACCAGAGGTGGTGTAAATAATGTATTTATTTTTTTACAAATTATCGGTTATCGGTTAAGTAAGCAAACCACTTCAAATATAAGTTTTGTTGGCGCCTAAGGCGCCAACAAAACCTATATTTGAAGATAATTTGCCGCCCCCTGGGCGGCAAATTATCTTCATTTTTTTTTACAAGCACTTATCAGTTATTGGTCATCAGTTTATTAACCGATAACCAATAACCGGCAGATGAATTGTGGCATCTCCAAATTCAGGGATGATTCCTATTTTATCCTTTCCACTTTAAAAACTATAGGTAATCCCCACGGCGGTATACGTTTGGACATCGTTAGGAAATTCAAACCGGGCGTCTCTGATGCCGAAAGTCAATCCTACGCCTATACCTTTCCATAGGTCAGCGATATTGAAGGAGTTGATCCAGGTATACTCGAATAATCCTTCCTGGCTGGTTTGCTGGTCGCCGTTTTCATCTGTAAAAGTAATGGGATACTCTTCACTGCTATAGGGAATAAAAGCACCCAGATTAGAAGACCAGACTACGTTACCCGGTAGTTTGAGGGAATAGGTGGCTTTGAGCTTGGTCCCGAAATCTGATTGGGCGTCTACCCCACTTACCCCGGAAAAGGCAAAGTGATAAGTTAGCGGATGTACAACCACTACCAGGTTGGGGATCGATTCGGGCGTCCAGGTGGCACCGACACCGATATCGACCGTACCGGGAGAGAGAAAGTTAAATACAGAGGTATTCACGTCTCCCAAAGCGGAAGCCGCCAGGCTTTTATTAAATCTCAAGCCATACAAAGAAGAAAGGATCAGTACATCTGCGTTTCGGTTGGAAAGAAAGCCTGAGCCTTCATCGTCATCATTGGTGTTGTTGTCGAGTCCCTGCCAGCTCACATTGGAGGTCAGGGTATTTCTCCAGAAGCTTTTCTCTTTGATGTTATTGGCGTAGGCATTGACCCCTATATTCAGCACGGAGTTTGAGCTATTGGGATTGGCATTGGCCTGCCAGTTGTTGGAGCTGCCGAAGTTTAGCCCTACCAAACCGCTGAGCCCTGTCTGCCAGGGGGTAAGGATCTCTATTTGCTTAGCCAGTGCATTGATCTCTGCATTAAAGGCATCTGCTTCGGCTTGCTTGGCTTTACGCTCGGCCTCCAGAGCAGCTTTTTGTTCTTTTAATTCCTCGAGTGTCTGAGCTTCCAGGCAAAAGACTGCAAGGAAAAGTAAGGAAGAAAGTGTTAAAATTTTTTTCATTTTTAAAGGTGCAATTTTATTAGAAAATCGATTGGATAAATACCTCACTGCAAATATGGTATTTGAGACGCTATTCTAAAAACGAAGTCACCAGCGAAACCGCCGTTTCATTTCCAAAAAAGAAGGTTAAAAAAAACTGACTTTTTTCCATTCTGCTGATGACCTTTCCCACCATCCCGCGATTCATAGTAAAATCACATTGATAACAATTCAACCCAATTTATTATGAACTTCCTTAATTCCTTTTCGATGATCCTTATTTGCAGTCTGTTTTTCGCTGGTGAAAATAATGCACAACAATCTTATTATGCTTACGACGCGCAGCCTGGTGGGTACCAGCACTCTTCTTCAGGCTCTAATGGTCAAATTGAAATGAAGCCTAATAGAGATCCCAGGACCGGAAGGATCACTTCCTACACACCACTGCCAACGAGCTGGAGGATAGTGACTGCGGCCAATGGCGCCCAGGGCTATGAAGGTCCCAACGGTATAAGAGTCAGCTCCATGCCCACTGAAGTTTACTACTTTAATGTTGACCCTTACGTCGCCCAGATGGCTGGACAGGCCGTCGCTAATCCCATACCGCTCCAGACGATCTTCCAGCAGAATATCGTACCGGCTATTCAGCAGCAGGGCGGCAAGCTGATCAAACAATATCCTTTACAGAAAATTGCTCAGAGAAGTCAACAATTAATGCAAGGCGCTCTTAATCGCTCCAGAATCGAGTCCTATGACATTCTGGCTTCCGAATGGCAGCAACCCAACGGCAGCAAGTCTTTAATCTTAATCTCCCAAGTGATCATGCATTCTCAAGGCGGCAGCAGCTGGTCCTTTGGCATTACCGAACTGGAAGCCCCCGCTCAGTCTTTTGAAGGCGCCAAAGAGACTTATCTGTTTGCCCAGGCCAACTGGGAAGTTGATCGCAACACCGCCATGGCCCATGCTGCGGACCTGAACCGCATGGATCGCGAGTCGGAACAAAGAATAGCTGATAGCCGCGCCGCCCATAACGCCAAAATGCGCAACAACGAAGCCGCCTTCCAGGAGTCGCAAAGAAGACACAACTCCACCTACAGCGACATCAGCGATATGAGCATGCAGGGCTACTGGAGCAGGTCTGAGATGCAGGATCGCATGAGAAACAAGGAGAACAACATGATCCACGAAGAGTATACCATGACTAACCCCTGGGACAACCGCTCCATGCAGATCCAATCCGGATACCAAAATTACTACATCAACGCCAACGGCGATGTCATCGGGTCTAATGATGCTAACTTCAACCCTAATATTAATAGCCAGTATAACCATACGGAGTGGAAGAAAATGCCGCAGAAGCAGTGGTAAAACAAAAACAGGTATACAGGTATGGCGCCGACGGCGCCATACCTGTTTTTATTCAGGGACTTATCCAAAATTCATTTGCCGATCATTTTAAATCGATTGAGGAATCTTCTGATCCCATACTCCTGAAGCTGCCGTATGCTTCACATATTCTCTGAAATCAGTCGCCTTCCTGCCCAGCACTTTTTCTACATCTTTGGTAACCACCTGGTTCTCTTCCTTACTCAATACTTCTCTGAACAGATAATCAAAAAGCCAGATGTAATCAGATGGAACGCCAGCGGACTTTATCACACTATTATAGTCTTCCAAGGATATTGCCTGATACTTGATTTTTTTCCCCGAACCTGCAGCGATTTCCTTCACCACTTCTTCGAAAGTCATTGCTCTGGGTCCGGTTACTTCATAGGTTTTTCCATTGTGCGCATCATCGAGTAGCGCCTGGACGGCCACTTCTGCGATATCCGCCGTATCCACAAACGGAATTTTGGCATCGGGCATAGGCAGGGCCACATGTCCCGCCAGAATAGGGATCCAGCAGGAAACTCTCGCTGAAGTTCTGATTGAACCAGGATGCTCTGACCAGGGTGTACTCTAAACCCGAATCGGCTACGACCTGCTCGCATCGCTCGGCTTCTTTTTCTCCTTTGCCCGAAAGCAGTACAGCCTTTTTTACGCCCGCTTTTTTAGCAGCCTCAGTCAGCCCCTGAATGGCTTCAAAAGCACCGGGAACGGCCAGGTCCGGATAGTAAACGATATACACTTTATCCATTCCTTCCAGAGCTGACGGCCATGTAGCAGGGGCATTCCATTCGAAAGAGGGTGTTGTATTCCTTGAGCCTACTCTCACGTGTTGGTTGTATTGCTTTAATCCCTCTACTACTTTGCGTCCAGTCTTGCCAGTGCCACCGATCACTAAGATGTTGCTTTGCTTTGTCATGATTGTTTAGATTTACCGATGTAGGATCCCTGAGGGGACCAATACATGCTATAATGAATAAATTAATGCATTTGGTTGAGCAAGGTAATGAGCGCACCTAAACGCCCTTGACCTGACCAAAGATACTCAACAACGAGAACACGAAAGAAAGTACTGCAAAAACAGTCCTGAGCATGTGCAGGCGGTTCCATTTGATTTCGTATTGTTGTCGCGTTCTGGTGATCAGGTCAGCGCCCAGTTCTCCCAGGTCGATGGCATCCAGTGCATTATTGAGGGGCACATTGCCAAAAGCAGTGACGCCGAATGTCCCGATCAGGTAGATAAGCGTAGCGGCCAACAGGAGCCAAAAAGTCAGGCCGCCCTGAATATGCTGAATTGTACTCACCGCAAGCAAGAAGAGACTGCCAAAAAAGATCAGGAAAAAAGCCGGTTTCAAAATGGCCCGGTTGATGGATTGCATGGTCTCCAGGTAAACCTGGTCAGGCACCTTTTTGGTGCCGGGGATCACAGAGACGGCCCATGCATAAAACAAACCTGCTGAAAGGCCCGTCAGCAGGATAGCTGAAAATACGGTAATTGATTTGATCGAAAAGTCCATTATACTTCTGTTTGGTTTACAGAAGCAAAATTGCAGCTAAAAGGTCCTCTAAGCTTGACCGCGTGGGCCAATCTTTTGATACTTTAAGCCAAATAGAAGGGAAGGTTTAATTTTTCCTGAAAGCGGTAGGTGAATGGCCGGTCCATCGTTTGAAGGCGCGGTTAAAAGCACTTTGTTCCGAAAGGCCGGTTTGAAAGGCAATTTCGCCTATGGTAATGGACGAATTTTTGAGCAGGTCTTTTGAGATCTTTTCTTGTGTTTGCCGGACAAGTTCTCTGAAGGTAATGCCATGCTCCGATAATCTTCTGGTAAGCGTCCGGCTACTCATGCCCATATACTCGCCGATTTGTTGTATACTGAGAATACCGCTGGGAAGAGCATCCTCAATTAAATCCTGGACATCCGCAGCGATCTTAAAAGCGTGGGTTTCTATACCCCTGGTTTCCTCTTCCACTCTCTCCACCAGGAATTTATTGATGTTAAGGTCTGCTTTTGCCGTGCGGGTTTCTAAATCGGTGGTTTTGTAAGCGATGAAGTAGTGAGGTTGATCAAAAAGGACAGGGCATTTAAAGGCTTCCTGATAACTTTTTAGATCTTTTGGCGCTCCATGTTTGAGAGACAGACCAATGGGCGCAATATCGGTCTCCGTCATGGCTTGCAGCACAACCACCGTGGCGGAAAAAGTAGCTTCGTTCGACAATTCTACGCCTCTTCGGTGAGCATCGCGAAACAGGTGGACTTTCGAAATTTCTCCTTCCTTTTCAACTTTAAAAACATAGGTGTTGGATAAAAGCTTAAAATAGCGTTCGCAACGCTCAAAGATCTCGCCCGCTTTCGAACAGGTCCTCCAGGATAAGCCCAATACCCCATAATCCTCTATTTTCATCTGCTGTCCGACCCTGACGGCAAAACCCGGACCAAGGCGCCGATCCAACTTTTCGTGAAGTTCAAAAAAATGATCGGCAGGAACAGCTTGTATTTCCTCCATAGCGGCTATCGGTACAGGAAGATAATCGAAATCTTCCGCCCTCATGCCTTCGCTCAGCGCATGGTGGATCATCTTCCTGTATAGACTAATGGAGATGTAATTCATTTTTTATCTCAGGTAAATAATAGACTTGTTTCGACGGGATCAT
This sequence comes from uncultured Saprospiraceae bacterium, assembly GCA_964548175.1. GTDB lineage: Bacteria > Bacteroidota > Bacteroidia > Chitinophagales > Saprospiraceae > JANQPA01. The sequence goes on along the minus strand of CAZJQS010000004.1, from coordinate 114,175 downwards.
CACGGGTAAAAATTGGCCCTACAGGCGCCAACATAACCTATATTAAGTGACAATATTATCAGTTGGTTTCCCCCATCCAAAACCCATGAAAACCCAATGGTATATTATGCGGAAGCACTGCCGAAGCCACTTCTGAAAGATCATCGGCTTCTAAAACCAACAAACTGGTCTGCATCGCCTCCGCATCGAACAGCAACATCAGCAACCAGCCCTCGTCTTCTTCTTGTGCTCCCGGCTTGGGCACAAAGACCGGCTCACCAGGTAAATTCGGCCGAAAATCTTTAAAAAGGGTATTTTTTTCCTGCGTATCCACCTTAGCCAGGCCATTCAGGATCATTCTCCGGGTCTCCGGAGGACCGGCAATGTTCCAGATATACCGATTAGACCGACCTTCCTTTTCGGGCGATACAAAGGGCAACTCCCCGGGATAATCGCTTAGTAAGGTACGAACTACTTCGCCGTTAGACAAATCCAGCTCAAAACGCGTGAGCATAGGAACGGGTCCTTCCCCCGGCTCCCCCTGGATGTAGGATTTCACAGCATCAGCAGAAGGGAAATCGTCCATGATGTAGCCGTCCACCACTACTTTGTTCTCATCAACATCAAAACCATTGGCGAAATGAAAAACGAAACAAAAATCGGTTTCTAGTCGGTGCACCTTTTGATCAGCATCCACCACCAATATCTGGGTCTTTTTGGACTGGTCAATACGCATAGATTCAACGGGCGACTGCAAGCCGGAAAAGGCCTGAAACAGGTCGAATGCTACTGGCGTGAGAAAAAAGATCTTTTTCCCGCTACGGGTGAGCACGAAATCGTGCGTAAAGGTTACCTCATCCATAGGGATGATCTGGCTTTTAGCAGCTTTACCATCAGGTTCTACCTCATAAAGCACCAACCGCTGTTTCGCCCCGGCGGCGGTGCCGAAATTGTGCAGCACGCCGGTGGGGGCATGTATCTTTGGGTGAGCCGAAAAAGGCAGTTCCGGATTGATTAATTTATCTACGGCTGAAAAATCATTGATTAAAACCCCGTCATAATCGTACCGCCCGATCGTTTCCAAGCTTTGCGGATCGATCTCATGCGGCAGCCCGCCTTCCCACAAAGCCAGCATTTTTCCACCATGATGGATTACGCTGGTGTTGGCGGCGTTTTTAAAGCGCATTTTCAGCATGTTGTTCCAAAAACCGCCGGGTAAGTTGGTCCCGAAGCTGCGGTAGAGCATCTTCCCTGCCTCGTTTTCTTCCACAAATTCTTTTGTGCGCACATAACGGTTGCTGTAAAATATTTTCCCGTCCCGGATGTCAAACTTGGTGATCATGCCGTCGCCGTCAAAGAGGTGATTGTACATGACCCCCTGGTGCTCAAAACGGCCGTTGCCGTTGCGAAACAACGTGCCTTTGAGCCTGGCCGGCATTTCTCCATTTATGGGGAGTTCATGTTGTTGGTATTCCTTTTCCACTTTCCGGGCGGCGAAGAAGTATTTTTTGAGTGCTTCCATGGTCGGTTCTATTGATTTGGCAATAGAACACCAGGGGAGGAAAAAGGATTTGAAGGAAATCGGTATTTTTATTTTATTCCTGGCCCGCATTAATTTCATCAATCTGGCGACAGCAAGAGCGTTAACCCGGGCCAAAGGAAGACGATTTCATCGAATTCGTTCCTGTATATAAATAAAGTTTTTTTTTCTATCGATCTAGGTTTTGAACAAAATCATAATTTCCCGATATTGAAGACAACAAAACAGTTATTTTCATGGAGGCTGAGCAAAAAGAGCCATCGACTTTTTTCGCCGCCTCCAACGATTCAATCACCTAAAAACTCCAGCTTATGGTATACGTAAGTGAAATCAATGGCATTCCTCTCCATTATGCCCGTACACCGAACCATCCTTATGGCACAGAAGGTTACAACGCTTCTTATCCGGTCCAGGAAACATTTCTTCGAAAACTCAAAATCTGTTTCCAGGAATTATTCCAGCATCATCCACTGGGTGTTCCCCGGATCATTACCTGCGCCGGCATTTTCGTCAATAAGCCCAACAGCCAGCACAACAGAGGACGGGCCTTCGACCTCGACGCTATTTTCTGGGATGACTACCGCTTCATCACCAAAAACTTCCTGTTTGATTATGAGCTGTACCTGGGCACCGAGTCTTTCCTTCGAAAACACTTCGGCATCATATTGAATTATTTTTACAATGCCGCCCATCGGGACCATTGGCATTTTGACAGCAGCTCCCCGGTTGATTTTTACCTGGGTTCTAAATCAAGAGTATTGTACTTACAACTCACGCTTTCCTATATCTATAATGAAGAAGTAATTATAGATGGCATCTGGGGGCCTCAGACCAACGGCGCCTTAAACAGGGTATTTCACCGGCTGAATATTGTCGGGGAGATTACCGACGCAAACATTTGGTTGCAGTACCTTGACCTGACTGGTAAAATCGCTTTTAAATTATTCAATGTAGAAAAACATCCGCCTCGCCTGCTGGAAAACGTATACGCATTATTAAGCGAACAAACGACGGCGCACAGCAACGCCATTATGCAGGCTTTGAATAGCTTTCGCTTCAATACCGCCACCAGCAACTGGCTGAACAGTTTCGAAGAGGAACAGGATCGACTGGATCAGGCGATTGAGGAGCTGGTTTGAGCTTAAAAAAGGGAGAACTTCCATGAAATTAGAGCTGTCTCAAAAGACCTGCACTACGGCATCTTGAGACAGCTCAATTAGTGTACTTACCAAATTCAAGTTTATAAGGTTGCGCTCAGTAACTAAGCTTCCAACTGCTTAATTTTGTTCTGTTTGTTTGTTAGGATCATACCACCTCCACCACCGGCCGTTCCTCCTGAACCCGTTCCGGAGTTGGCTCCTGAATCGTTTTCCGAAACCTTGTGTTGATATAGATGCCATTGGTAATCCAGGTCATAATGTCCATTATGATCTTTAAAATCTAACCTGTAGGAATTCGACCACTCCATTGGAATGGTTCTATTCATAAAACGAATGGTAAAATTAGCATCCTCATCCGGCAACGCTAAGATTGCAGTTCTGGGACGTCTAAAAATATCGTCTTGGGTAGCCCCAATAATTTTTCCAAGCACTTTATCAATAATATCCGCCACAATAACGCCCACGACTGGCCCTAAAACAGCACCTAGTCTTGGAGTCAATGATTTTCCGATTAACTGAGCCAGGTATTTTTCCAGATCTTCGTGTACTTTGTCATAAAGTTTATTCAGGAAGCTGGACATGCCGCCCAGGTATTTCTCTGCGAGAATAAAGGTTGCGATGAATATTTTGGGCCATTGATCACCACCATCCGCTAAATCGAATCGGCGCCACAACCATTTTACGTTTTTGACATCCCCATCGTTGAAATTTCCAACTTTTCTAAAGCTGATTTTTTGGCTTTCCCCACTACAACTAACCAGGATGCCCGACAAATAAATTTCATCATCGCCTAATTCCCCCCAAAACCCCCTTCCTGTTTCATCTACACACTTGATCTTTTTCACATATAAATCTAGTTTTTTGTGGACGGCCGACTTTTTTTTGACCGGCTCCATATTCAAACCTAACAGGCTGTAAACTTCCGTTATAATTTGGTTTTCTGACATCGCCTCGGCACGCTCAGGGAAAAGAACGTCTTTAGTACTTTCATCCACCTCGCGACCTTCCACTATCTCAGGTAGTACGCTCCCAAATTCCATTTTTCTGTATACGGGGTTTATCTTGTAGTAGCGCTCAAATTTGGCGCGATACTGATCTTGTAAATAATACGGCAGCGCTCTGAATCTATCGGCGAAAATAGCCTCATAATTACCTTCAACCGGCTTTAAGTTAGGATTCATGACTACCTTTTCCGCTGCTAAGTAAGCTCGATTGGCCATTTGGTCCGCAATAACTTTTAATGGGCCAACTGAAATGGAGAGATCATTTTTTACGATTGGTTTCTGTTGCATTTTGATGGTTTTATTTTGAGGAAAAGAGACCCTTCGCTTGGTCTTTTATTTCCCGTATATTACCTATCTTTCCTCTCCTGTTTTTGTACTTATTCAAAAAATTCTTGGATTTATGTTGTATATCTCTTCGTTTTAGTTCTAGAAGTCTATTTTTTTTAACCTTTATCCCTTTTTTCAGTTATAACTCTGGACCAACTACCTCTTTGAATGGACAACCTCTACGCCTGGCTCCTCAAAGCCACGAATATCATCGTTTCAGTTCTCTTTGCCATCGTCGGCACTATGGTGGTGCTTTATGGCGGCTACATCACCTTTGTAGCCATCAAAACTATACTTTTTAATTTTGAAGCAGAAGGAAAGATCATCAGCACCGTGCTGAAAGGACTGGACCTGATATTTTTGGGCATCGTCATCCAAATACTCGGCATAGGGCTGTACGAGCTTTTCGTTCACTCCATCGAACAACTGCCCGACTGGCTGATCATCAAGGATTTCGATCAGCTGAAAGTACTGCTGGTAAAAGCCTCTATCATGGTCATCGTGGTTTCCTTCGTGGGCACCGTGGTCACCTGGAACGGAAACCAGAACATTTTATACTATGGCCTGAGCATTGGCGCGATGATCGCGGCATTGAGTTATTTTATTAGCATTAAGAAAAGTAAGGAATGATTATTCATCCCTTAAACAATCCTTTGGATTTAAATTCGCGGCTTTGTATGCCTGAAAACTAACCGTGAACCAGGAGATCAGCAGCACCAGTCCGCTGGCCAGTGCAAAAAACAACAAGCTCAGGTCAATCCGGTAGGCAAAGTCATTCAACCATTGCTTGGTCAGATAATAAGCAATGGGCAGACCCACTATGATCGCCACCAATACCAGTTGCGTGAAATTCCTCGTCAGCAGCAAAACAATGTCCGATACCGTCGCCCCGAGCACCTTCCGTATACCGATCTCTTTCCTCCGCCGATCCGCCGTAAAAGCCGCCAGGCCAAATAAACCCAAACAGGAGATCAGGATCGCCAGACCAGCGAAATACCTGGATAGCGCAGCCACGCGCTGCTCCGCCTCGTATTGTCCCGCATATTCCTCATTCATAAATTTGAAATCAAAGGTAAAACCTGAATTGTAGGATTCATAAAACTCCCGCAAACTGCTGACGGCTTCCTGTGCTTGGCCCGGCTCAATACGAACCATGATATTCCAGGCATTATCCGGATTTAGCAAAAAAAACAAGGGATTCATGCCTTGTCTTAACGATTGAAAATGAAAGTCTTTGACCACCCCGATGATTTCCAGATCATACTCATCCCACAAACGGATCTTCTTACCGATAGGATCCTCCATATTCATGATCGCTATGGCCCGCTCATTGAAAATGATCTTGCTGGTATCCGCCCCATATTGCCGGGAGAAAGAACGCCCCTCTTTAAGTTCTACTCCAATGGTTTCCAGTAAGTCATAATCCACCCTTACATTTTCGAAAAGGATAAGATCTTCAGGATCTTTCCCCTCCCAGTTGAGCCCCGAAGTATTGTTCTGCCGGCCCACTAAATTGTGACCGATCGCGGAAACATTGGCGACGCCCGGTAGCTTTTTCGCTTCGGCAATAAACGTTTCACTCTGCTCCTGAAGCCGCCCCTCTTTTGGAAAATAAATCAACAGATCTTTATCATAACCCAGATTTTTCGACTGCACATATCGGATCTGCCGGCCCACCACGATCACCGCTACGATCAGAACGATCGACAGGGTAAATTGAAAGACAACCAACCCTTTCCTTACCCACAATTCACCCAAAGAGGATTTCAACTCACCCTTAAGCACTTTCACCGGCCTGAACGATGACAAGTAAAAAGCCGGATAACTTCCCGCTAACAAACCCGTGAGCAGCGTTATCAGCACCAGCCCGCCTATTAATGTCAGATCAGGACGCAAACGGATCTCCTTTTCCGTCAGCACATTAAAGGCCGGTAAAAACAACAATACGAGCAGAATAGCCACGATCAGGGAAAAAAACGAAATCAGCGTCGACTCCTGCAGGAACTGCCCCACCAGCCGGTGTTTCTCCGCTCCCAGAGACTTCTTTACGCCGATTTCCTTGGCCCGGCGGGAAGCCCGGGCAGTGGAAAGGTTCATGAAGTTAATACAGGCGATGAATAGGATGAATACTGCAATGATGGAGAACAAACGCACATACTCAATACGACCGCCGACCTGCTTGCCATCTTTATAACGACCATGCAAATACCGCTCAGAATAGGACTTCAAAAACAAGGTGACATTAGACTGCTCATTCCGGTCTTTCACAAAACCGGCGATCTTATCGCTTACTTTTTCCGGATCTGCCCCTTCCACCAGCGTGATGATGGTCGGCGGACCGTTATTACCCCAGCTCAATAACCAGTCATTCTCTTTTTTGTAGTGCTCATAATTGAAAAGAACCTCAAATTCCAGGGAAGACTGCCTGGGAACGTCTTCAAAAATGCCTGTTACAGTAAATAATTCCTTGTGATCCCTTTCCAGGCTCTGATTCATAGCCTTTTCCACCGAACCGAACAAGTTTTCGGCCATACTCCTGGAAAGCAATACAGCATTGGGGTCGACCAGCACTTTTTCTTTATCTCCCGCGATCAATTCGAAGCTGAAAAGGTCGAAAAAGTCTTTCCCGACATGACGGCCGCTGGCTTTGAGGTTCTTTTCACCTACAGTCAAGGTGTAATCGTTCGGCCAGATCAAAGTAGCCCCATGTTCAATTTCCGGTATTTCTTCCACCAGTGTTTCCGCCAACAATCCTGGGGTGGATTGTGTAGTCATGAGGTCTCCGGAATACTGCTGATGTTCCATCACATAGAAAAGCCGTTCGTTTTTTTCGTGGAACTTATCCACCTGCATTTCATCCTTAACCCAAAGAAAAATGAGCAAGGTGCAAGCGATCCCGGTAGACAAACCGATGAGGTTGATGAAAAAAGAACTTTTGTGGCGCTTGAAATTGCGCAAAGCAATGGTTATTGCGTGGGTGATCATGATGGTCTTTTTGATAAAAGACCCCATTCTGAGTAAAAGGTTACGTCTGCTGTGCACAGAAAATAAAAATATCGATCAATGATCTCACAGGTATATGCTATTGATGTACATTTAACCCCGCCTTAACCCTCCACCAACATTAAAGCCCTACCTTTCCTCAGTAAAAAAGTTTAACCACCTTTAATCAACTGAGATTCATGAAAGGCGCCGTTCCTTTTTTTCTATCATTTGCCATTTTGTTGTTATGGAGCTGTTCCGTCCCGGAAAAAAATATGGACCTCTCTGATTTTACCCCAAAAGATCATTTTTTCTTTATCGACTCCGCCAGTCTGCAGCAAAACGACCTGCTTTATGAGCTTTATCAAATCATTAAAGCGCATCCCGCTCCCAGGCCTGCTTTTTCTCAGGAACTTTCTTCGGGCTGGCAATTCGGCTTAGGAGATCCGGTTAATGGATTAGTGGTTGATTATAAAGCGCATCCTGAATGGGACACAGTGGTCACCCTCTCTCATCGGCTTCCATATCCCAATTGGCCCTTTTGGTATGAACAAACTTTTCTTTTCCCGGAAGAAGCCTATTTATACGCCAATGGAGACGACGGCGTACAGTGTTTTATAAATGAAAAACGGCAAGTTCCTTTGTATGGAGATTATTTTCACCTTCCATCCAGCTCCGATAGCCTGAAGATCACTCTCCGGGTATTAAACAATGCTATGGCGGGAGGTCTTAGAAGAGCGGTGCTGCTTACCCCAGATGCTTTTCAGAGCTATATGGAAAAAAGAAAACTTCATCACCTTCGGCAGGAATTAATGTATTTTGCCTTTCAACAAGGATTAAAACTGAAAACCAGGGAAAGGGAAACATTCAAAGAAGTTTTTTCGGGAGGGGACACCACTGCTATGAAAGCCCTAATAGCGGAATATCCTCCCCTAAAAAAGCCCCTGTTCCAGGCCGGCCCTTTTGAAGAAAAAAAGGAAAAATCGTTTTCGTTTACGGCCTGGGGCGACAGTCAGGGTGGATGGCGTACCTTTGCCCGGCTGGTCAGGTACATGGCAGAACGGCCGGACGATTTCAGCATCGGACTGGGGGATCTGGTCGGTCATGGAGTGGATGAACAGCAGTGGCTCTCCTTCACCCAGTGTTTGCAACCACTGCTCGACCGGCAACCGGTTTTTCCCATAGCCGGCAATCACGATTACGACGGCTATTACAACGATCTGGACCCCATACTGTATAAAAAGTACGTTTTTGAAGAGCAAAACCACCCCACCTATTTTTCGTGGACCTACCGGAATGTATTTTTTCTGGCCCTGGACCCCAATGAGATCTTCCCACTCGACATCCAGAGTAAACAAATGCAGTGGATGGAGACCCAGATGAATTCCTCTGAATGGAAAGAAGCCGACTGGCGCTTCCTGCTGATTCATCAGCCGCCCTATGCACAAGGCTGGCCGGGTTACCATGGCGATGACTTCATCAGGGCGCTGGTGGACTCCCTCGCCCAATCAAAAAACATCGATTTTGTATTGTCCGGCCATAATCACGATTACGAACGACTGAGCAAAACCTACGGCGACCAGTACACTCATTTCCTCATTTTAGGTGGCGCCGGAGGCGGGCTGGAACCTCTTGATCTTTCTGAACATCCCAAAATGGACACCGTCGTCAAAAAACATCACTACGCTCATTTTAAGGTAACAGAGCAGCAAGTAAAAATTGCTGTTTACGGCATCGATAACCAGTTATTCGATGAACTTCTTGTCAGGAAAGCAGGAGAGTGAAACATGTCGAAATGTTAAATAAATTTATTTTTTAATAGAACTTCCTGCTTTTTCTATTTAATATCTATATATTTGTAAAATCTATAATAAGTACAGACCCGATCATAATCTTGTCACGCTTACACGCTTGAGGTGAATCCCTTCATGTGGTCTGTAGCTTTCTACCCATCAAAACGGTCAAACAGGTATTAAAACGCAATTCTACGTTTCGACGAGGATGAGAATTGCATTTAACGGCTATTGGGGTTGTGAAAAAAGTCATTGTACTCATTTGCACAGCTGACTTTTCGCACAAGCCCGTAAATAATCTCAAAACCGATTAAAAAATGGCGCAACTGACACCGTATTCCGGTATCCTGGGCCTGCGGTTAGCCGCTCATTTATTGAGGCGGACGACCTACCGGGTAACACCCGCCAGGATTCGGGCATTTAGTCAAAAAACTGCAGAAGAAGCGGTTGAGGAGCTTCTTCAATCCACCTCCTTACGCTACCCTGGTGGCCCTTTATTTTGGGGAAATGGGGATCCGATTTTCGAATTAGGCCGTGCCGGAGCTGAAAGCGGGCAGGTAGCCAACGCAGCGCCAGACTTCCAGGGGCAGTTGCTGGGGCCTACCATACTTTGGCGCATTTACGAAGCCATTCATTGTACAACTGCCCAATGGCGAATCGTTCATTGGCTGGCTTCCTTGTTCAATTTGAGAGTGGACGGCGGAAGTCCCAATTATTTCCATTACCACTACTGGCGATTGATGCATCATATGTCCTCCGGCGGAAGCTTAAAGGAATTGGCCGTCAAAGTGACGGTTGATAATAATATGCTGTATTATCTCAACAACAATCAAAACCGGGCGGGCAGGATCAATGAAAACTATGCCCGCGAATTTTTAGAGTTGTTTACCATTTTGAAAGGGCCGGTACAGGGCGTCGGCAACTACACCAATTATACCGAAGCAGACATCACCACGGCCGCTCAGGTCCTGACCGGCTGGAAGATCAGCTACGATACCACGGATCCGGACACCGGCATAGTTACTGCATCGCCTAACGTCAACAGGCATGAACAGGCCGATAAGACTTTCAGCGATGCTTTTCAGAACACTACCATCACCGGCGCCGTTGATGAACAGGACATGTACCGGGAGCTAAACGATTTCGTCGGCATGGTATTCGCCCAGAAAGAGACTGCCCGTGCTTATGTGCGAAAAATGTATCGCTTTTTCGTTAAGGACACCATCGATGCGGAAGTAGAGAGTGACATCATCCAGCCTCTTGCTGATGATCTGTACAACAACGATTACGAGCCTATTCCCGTATTAAAAAAGCTGCTAAAAAGCCTGCATTTCTATGACCTGGATGATGAAGCAGCGGATAACGAGATCATTGGGAGCAAGATCAAATCTCCCTTTGAGCTTTTTTGCACCACCATCAACCTCTTGAATTTAGAGAACACTAAAGAAAGTGACCTTCAGTATCATTTCCAGGATGCAAGAAGAGCCATAGCGGATGAACATTTTACTGCTGTAGGCATGGACATCAGAGGCCCGGAAACGGTAGAGGGATATCCCGGCTATTATGATGAGACGGCTGGTTTCTCCAGAGCCTGGTTCACCACTAACATTGTATTCCAGCGATACTCCTATGGAACTTCTTTCAAAAGAGGAAGGGTCAGAAATACCTTTCGCGAGCTTCCCTACAAAGTGGATGTCCTCAGCTGGACGATCAGTAACATTGACGACGGTGAGGGAATAGGAACGCCTTTGGAACCCAGGGGTGCGGCCGATGCTTATCATTTGGTCGACACGGTATTGTCCTTCTTCCTGCCTGAGGCGCCCTACGGCAGCAGGCGCCAGTATTTTGTTCAAGCCCTGCTGGGCGGACTGAGTCCGACCAACTGGTACTTCAGTTGGAAGGATTTTATCGATACCGGAGAAACCGAGAACGTAAAAGTAGGGTTAGAGCGGTTGTATGACGCCGTTTTGGCTTCCCCCGAATTCCAAACTTTTTAGCACATCCCCAAACCGATTAAAATGAACAGAAGAGACTTTCTATACAATAGTTTTGCAGGCGCAGTAGCACCGGTCTTTTTAGCCGGGGTTGGGTTTCGTCCTATGAGCGCCTCCGTATTCCCCAGTATGCTGTGCGATTATTCAGACAGAACGCTGGTGATCATCTATTTGGCGGGCGCCAATGACATTGTCAATACAACCGTTCCCCTAAACCAGTTCTCCACTTATGTCAGCAATAGGCCTAATATCCATCTGCCGCAATCCAGCCTGATCACGCTCGACGGCTCTTTACCTGGCGATCAGCAGCTGGGGCTGAATCCCAACCTGGCCGGGTTCAAATCTTTATACGATTCAGGCTTACTAAGCATTGTACAGCGGGTGGGGTATCCCACACCTAACCGCTCCCACTTCGCTTCCGAGGATATTATGCTGCGAGGCATTGACGGCACAGTCCCTATTGACAATGAGGAAGAAGGCTGGTTGGGGCGATTTTTAAAAGACCGGTATCCCAACTACTCCGGCGCACCCTTCGGAAACGAGCTGGACCCGCTGGGAATCATCCTGGGAAAAGCCCCCAGCACCGGATTTCACACCGCCGAAGAACATGAGGTGTCCATCAACCTTAGCGGCCAGGATCCGGCAGGATTTTACAACATCATTGCCAGCCTAAGCGGCGAACCCATCACCCAGTTCCCTAATTCCGATCACGGACGAATGCTGCAGTACCTGGCCACCGTAGAAAAAAGCACCCAGGTCTATTCCGAGCGCATCTCTGAGGTATTTAATGCCGGCAGGAACAGCAGCACCAACTACCCCGATTCCGACCTGGGCGATCAGCTGAAAACCATTGCCCGGCTACTTTCCGGAGGTTCACGGACCAAGGCTTTTATGGCCAGAAAAGGAGGCTGGGACAACCACGTCAACCAGGTCGTCGGTTCTAATCCGACGACCGGACAACATGCGAATCTGCTCAAAGATGTATCAGAGGCCCTGCAAGCCTTCCAAAATGACTTAACAGGACTTGGCATTTCTCATAGGGTAACTACGGTTATTTTCTCCGAATTCGGCAGAAAAATCATACAGAACGGAAATATGGGAACAGACCACGGCACCCTTTCCTCTATGTTTATCATAGGCAGCAGCGTTAACGCCGGCGTAATCGGACAGAATCTTAACTTGAACGACCAGGACCGCCAGGGAGCGGCCAACCCGGCACAACTGCAGCACGATTACCGTTCCGTTTTTTCTTCTATCCTTCAAGACTGGCTTGGCGCCAGTGACGATTCTTTATTATCTTCTTTTCCCAATACCCCTGCCAATATCATATTGGACAAAATCCCGCTGATCAAAACAGATCAAACCGTGTCTGATACCTGCTACCTCGTACCAGAACCTCCCGCAGTCGTACAGGTCAGCGTAAAAGTATTCCTGGAGGGCTTTCTGCTGGAAGACGGCGCCATGTCCACCAGATTGCTTGATAACGGCTTATTACCGCTGGAACAACCTTACGGCACCCTGGGATTTAGCTATTTCGGTAGTGAGCGATTAATGGAACCCAGGGAAGGTATAGTGGATTGGATACTTTTAGAGCTATGGAGCGAAAAAGACATCATTCTGAAGCGTCAGGCAGTGCTGCTAAGAAATGACGGATGGCTGGTTGATCTTGAAGGCAATACTGAAATAGTTTTGAGAGATTTTTATCCCGAACCCACCCACCTGGTTGTTTATCACCGCTCTCATATTGGGGTCTTCATCAAAGCCATGGTCCGGCACGACACCATCGAGACCCAGACTTTTGACATCACCACCTCCGCCTCTAATGTCCTGGGAAGGGACCAACTTAAGCAGGTCGGTGATCGCTTTGCGCTTATCGCCGGGGATGTGGACGCCAACGGCCTGATCGACTCCATGGACTACGCCGCCATCAGGGATTCAGCCAAAATAGGCGGTCAGCGATACGACGATGCCGACCTGAACGCCGACGGGGAGGTCAATGAGGCTGATCTGAGCCTTTGGCAACAAAACAAAAGTAAGATCGGCTATCCTCGCGTATATACTTTATTAAAAAACAATCAATCGTAAATCATGAAAGGGCTATTCCACTTTTTCATATACCTGCTCTGCTTTTTAGGTTTTACCAATGAAGCGGCTGGTCAATCTATTGATTTGCAGCTGGGCTCCCGCAAAGTCTGCAGCAGGCAGGTGGCGGTTGACTTATTTGTCAAAGCTGCCGAATTCTCTACCGACACCTTTATGCTGGGCAACTCTTCCATTTTTATAAATTTCGACCCCTCCAAAATCAGGTTCAACCAATACCTGCCGGACGCCTTCGATCCCGGTCTATCCCAACAGGCTACGGACGCCGGATGGACGGATCAGCAGCACGATTACGACAACGACTTCGGCATATTCCATCTTGTTTTGCAAAAAGCTGATACCGGAACCAACAACTACAAGTTTTTCCAGGAAGCCGATTCCATAAGGATCGGAACACTCCTTTTTGACTTCCTGGAAGAGGGTGGCGTTCATGACCTGTCCGTCAATTTTCCCTATACCCACTTTGGTGAAGGTATGAATAACGACGGAAGCCAACAAATACAGCTGGCCAATGTGCCGATGATCTCCCTCTTTAACGAAGCAGGTATTTGGGCAGAAAACTTCTCCGATTTAGCCGACAGCCTGAAAGCCTACGACGGCCTTCCGGCCTGGAGCGTTGATGAAACAGCCACTAACGATTCCGCGGCGAATTATTACGTCGGCACTTACAGCGGGCAATTCCGCTTCGGCTCCACGGAAGGTGAAGCTGTTTGGCAGAGCCAATGGATCGACCTGTGTGGAGAGGGGGTCGCCCTTTTCATCGATCTCCGGGAAAGCGGGACTTTAGAAGAGGATGACTACATCCGCGCCTTTTATCAGCTGGATGACGGGCCGGAAGTACTCATCGGTGAGATCGTCGATGATGCTGAACAAAACAACACCTATTATACCTTTTCAACAAACGAAGCAGTTCTTGGGAACCAGATACGCCTGATCGTCAGGGCAAAGAACGGCATCAACGGCGATTTCGAGCGACACGAGTTCGACAACATCCAGTTCAACACCGTTGACTGCTCTCAGTCGGTGTCCGCCCAGACCAAGCAGGTTACCCATAATTCGGCGGAAATCTTCTGGAATCCCGACTTCGGGGCGGATACTTACAAAATATTATACCGAGTCAAAGGGGAAACGACCTGGGATCCGGACCTCAGTAACCAGGTATTTGAGGCAACGGCAACCTCCAGCGCTCACACCATCACCAACCTGACCAATAATACCGAATACGAGTACCGCGTGCAGAGTGTATGCGACACCAGTCTGGCCCCCATGTCAGTTTTGGCCTCGTTCAAGACCGACATCTGTACAAACATCGCCAATTCCCTGATCGGAAGGCCCTGTAATGACAATAACCCCGAGACGGTCAACGATGTGTACACCACCGATTGTGTCTGCGCCGGTTCTTTTGTCGTTCCCCTGGCTGTCGAGCTGCTTTATTTCAATGCTGAGCCCAGAGAAAAGGTCGTCAGCTTAAACTGGAAAACGGCCTCCGAAAAAAATAATGCCTATTTCATTATAGAACGTTCCGCCAATGGCGCCAACTGGGAGGAGCTGGTTCAGATTCCGGGAGCGGGAGATTCCTATGAGCCTTTGTCCTATGAGGCTGTTGACAGTCTCCCCTTGCCTGGTCATTCCTTTTATCGCCTGGCGTCAGTAGAATATGATGGCGCCACGGCTTATTCCAAGGTCGTCTCCGCCTACATTGATCAGGGTATTGATCTGAACCGGTTGGTTATCTATCCCAATCCGGCCCGGGATCAGGTTACCTTAAGTCAGCCTTTGGAGGGTATTTTTTCCATTACGGATGTATATGGAAACAGGGTTCGCCAAGGCATATTGGATGATGCGGTAATTGATCTGTCGACTTTGCCGGGTGGTGTTTATTTTGTGGAGATAGAGACGGATGCGGGCGTTGTGGTGAGAAGGGTGGTCAAGGAGTGAGGTGAATTTCGCTAGGCTAGCGAGTTGTCTTCTCCTGAAGCATGGGTCATCCCTTAAATCGGATAAAAAGGGTTTACATTCGGCATGAATCTTATTTTACCCATGCACCGCTGCCCAATCAATCCCTTTCTTCCCATTCTTCTCTAAATAGGCATTGGCTTTAGAAAAATGATGGTTGCCAAAAAAGGCTCCTCCTGCTAAAGGAGAGGGATGCGCCGCTTCCAGCACCAGGTGCTTTTTTTCATCGATCAGCTCTTTTTTGCGCTTCGCAAAATTCCCCCAAAGCATAAAGACTAATCCCTCCCGTTCTTGCGACAACTTCCGGATCACGGCATCCGTGAAATGCTGCCAGCCGATCTTCTGATGCGACCCGGCCTTGCTGCGTTCCACCGTCAGCATGGCGTTGAGCAAAAAGACACCCTGCCCGGCCCATTCTGTCAAATCACCATGATCTGGAATGGGAACGCCCAGATCGTCGTTCAGTTCTTTGTAGATATTTTTGAGGGAGGGAGGAATGCATACGCCTTTCGGCACCGAGAAGGATAAGCCCATGGCCTCTCCCGGCCGGTGATAGGGATCCTGTCCTAGTATGACTGCTTTAACCTCTTCAAAAGGAGTGGTGTTAAATGCATTAAAAATAAGGGGACCAGGTGGATAGATGGTCTTGCCGTCCGCTTTGGTCTTTTTAAGATACGAAGCAATCCCTTGAAAGTAGGGCTGCTCGAATTCGTCTTTCAATACCTTTTTCCAGCTTTCTTCGATCTTGACGTTGCTCATTATGTAGTTATATTTTCACCGCTAAGAAATGCCGGTCATTAGCATTTTTTAGCGGCAAATCCAATAGCCTTTCTCGTTGACCTGTTAACTGCCTAGCTTTACCTTTTAATCAACTTTAATATGCTTCCGATGATCAAATCCCTCCGATTCCACAACAGATCGTGATACCGCTCCGGATCCATGATCATCTCTACATAGGGAGCGCCTGCCTCCTTTAATTTATGATATGCAAAATAAGCATTATCTGGATAGATCAGTTCATCTAAACCGCCATGCAGGATGATGGCAGGGTCGTCGATGTTTTTCCAAAGCGGAGACATCGCCTCCAACTGCTCCTTGTGAGAAAGCTTTTCAGCATTAGCTACCTGAATAGGACCAGGCAAGAGCCACTTGAGCAGCGGATGACTGGTCGGATGAGAGATCCAGTAGGTCTTTTCCAGGCCCGGCGCCACTGAAGCCGACTGCAAAACAATGCCGTCGATCAAGTCGGGATAATCCATTGCAAGGCGGGCAACAAGCGTGCCTCCATAGGAGGAACCGTGCAGAATGATTTTCTTGTGCTTTTTTCTCTTTTTCTTTAAGATCGGCGCGATCATGGCGGCCTGCTCCTTCACTGAAGTCACCGGCTTCGCATAACCGGAATAGCCATAGCCCGGCCGATCAACCGCCAACACCTTTGCATGACTGAGCAACAGGCTATCCTGTAGAATACCATCCCAAAAAGCGGAAGAACTTGGCGCGCCATGAACAAACATTACCAGGGGCTTCCCGTCATCCCCCATCTCCAGGTACCGCATCTCGCGATCTTCTACTTCGTAATAATTAAACTCAGGCTCGTATTGAAAGGGATTGTTTGCTAAACGTTCGGCGTATACTTCATCCGTCAGTCGCATGTCCATGTAGTTATATGCAAAAGCCAAAAAGCCAAAAAGGACAATAGAAAAGAAGAAACTGCTGCGCATGAATAGCCGGAAAATATACTTTTTCACAGGAATTATTTTTGTTAAAGGAACATATATAAAAATAAGAATGTTTAGATATGTTTCCTAATTTAAGAATACCTTAAAAACCTATCAATTCATAAACCAGCAATTCTTCTGCCGTACCGGTGGCCAAATAATCCCGGCCATCCACCTGAAAAACGGCTGTTTCGCCGTTTGAAGGAAGGCGCTCGGAAAGCATTTCTCTTCCCTTTTCATCAAAAAGCTGAAGCACACCCTTTTTCCTTTCAACGGTCATATAATATCGTCTTCCTCCTTTTTCCCAAAATCCAAGCGCTGAAAGGTCTACTTCCATGGAGTGCCTGAAAATTTCATTTACTTTTTCCTCTTTAAGCTCAAGACCGATGACATGCTCCCGGTCACTAAGCAGTAGGATGATTTTATTTTCCACCTCCTGCCATCGATATGCAGAGATCCTCTTTCTTCCCGCCCACAAAGGTTTGTAAGTCAAATCAGAAGCCAACCGTCCAAGCTCCCCCCCTACGCCGAGTACGTACGTCAGGTTATTTTTTTCGAAAAAAAAGAGCGAGGTGATCGCGTCAGGCAGTTTAGATAACGGAATATCTTCGCCGTTTCTATACTTCGCACTTATGCCTCCCTGCTGGTCTACCCAAAACAAATGATCGGCATCCCGGGAAGCCATATGGTAGACCGCCGATCCCACAAGATTATCCAACACCTGAGGATTCCAGTTGACCAAAGCATCCCCCAGGCGGTTATATCCATAGATGGCTTCATTTTGGGCAGGCAGAAAAAAATGGGGATCGTTGGGCTCTTCGAAATAAGTCATCCGCAGTCCCTGACCCGCTGCATTCTTCAAAGGTATGGTGTAGATCAATTCTCCTTTGTCATTGACCTCATAGATCATCCTTTCGGTATTGAAAAAAGTGGACCATTCCGCGGGATTGACGATATATGCTTCCGGTTTATCCAAAACAGGCC
Source organism: uncultured Saprospiraceae bacterium (assembly GCA_964548175.1). GTDB lineage: Bacteria > Bacteroidota > Bacteroidia > Chitinophagales > Saprospiraceae > JANQPA01. The sequence continues at coordinate 96,638 of CAZJQS010000004.1, read as the reverse complement.
CGTTCAGAGGGCGTTCCCATAAAAGCCTGCCCGACAGGTCGTAAACGAATAATCGATCATCCGCATCCTGCACCCAAAGGCTGTGCCCCTTACCGCTACGTGGGTCCCTGACCAGCCAGGGCCCCTTTTGGATAGAAGTTCCAAACCGCCGGCGCCACGGAATGTCCACGGATGTTTGAGCGGCTGTCTTTTTATCCAGCAGCCCCTGTACTTCCCATATGTCTTTCGCTTTAGTCCACCGCAGCAAGCCCGAGGGATAAAGCTCGGACCATTGCCGCCACCAGGCCTCTTCCTCTTTATCCAATTCTTTGTGCATTGACAGCCGCCAGCCACTCATCCGCTGCCCTGTATACTGAAACAGAGGGATCCCTGGAAAATCTGATCGAATCAAGGTACGCTGAACGATTATATAATCCAACCACAACTTCAGCCGCTCTATATCATTGCTGCAGATGAGAAAGCCTTCGGCTATCGTCCAGTAAGGGTTCCTTAGTTCGGGATACCGATCCTGAAAAAAGGGCCCGCTTACTTCCTCGGCCAGCATACGAACGATGGGATATTTCTGGTAGGTAAAATCCTCCAGTAGGCCGTTCTTCTCTGCCGATTGCCGAAGAGCACGGTCAGCCTGATCCGCATCGTTTAGCGAGAAGACCAAAAAAGAAGCTGCCTGACCATATCCTCGCGCGCGCTCTTCTACATAAGCCATTTCCTTTCCGAGGGAAGCTGTAAGTGAAGTACTCCAGAACTGCGGACCCGGACTGTTTTTTTTTCGGAAAAAAGGCGCCGGGTAGTTGATGCTGATCATATCGAAATAAAAGAGCCGGTCAGGTAAAATGGTCAGAAAAGGGGAAAAGTCGGCGGCCTCTTGTTGCAGGAGGTTTTGATGGAAGCTATTTTCGCGCATCTGCGCTCTTCCGGAAAGGCTGTCCTTTTGTCCGGAAGAAAACCATTGAAACCGGTGCCATTCAGGGCGATTGAGGTCTCCGGAATTGATCAATATGTCCAGTCCGGCTGCTTCTCTTTTCCTGTCCAGGCCCTGCATGCGGAGCGTTTGCCACAGTTTAGGAGCGCCTTCATCCCGTAAAGCGATGCAGCGCTCCAGTAGCCGGCGGTCAGCGCTTAGCAGCAGGACTCCTTTTTCCAACAACCCGAAAAAGGTATCGTCTTCTTTTAACTCCAGGTGGACGATCCTCCTTTTTCGGTAACGATGTTCCTTTTTTTGATCCGAAGGAATGAAGGACGTCCATTGGTCCAGGTCATAGCGATGATTTCTGCAACGGATCAGGAACAAGGCTGAAACGGCCGGATCGTTATTCCGATCGATGGCGTAAAAAATCTGAGGATCAAATGACAATTGATTGTCTACCCAAAAAGCCGAAGCTTGTTTTATTAATTTAATATCTTTAGCCAGAAGCTGATTCCCGGGGGGAATGGCCTGCAGGCTATCCAAATCCACCAGGGAGAAAGACGTTACGGCACTGGTATAAGGAGGCAAAAACTGAAAAGGATGAGCGGAAGAAAACGGCCGAACGAACAGCCAGATCAGCACAGCGCACAAAAGTGCAGTTAATAGAATGTATTTTTTCATAAAAAATAATTAAACATGAGCCATCCCGGAAGTTTGAAGACCCATTCATTTCGTTAATTGCCATTCGGACGCTCCGAATAACGAATACCCGTGATTGCTTAATGACTTGTGGCCTCCTAAAATCAGGGATGATTCTATTTAACCAAAGTTGCGATGCAACTTAGGTGTAGATGGTAAAGGGTAGAAAGTAGAAAGATTTCTGTCTGAAATGGACAAATAGGTACCTTTTTAGGTCGTATTTCTTTCTACCTAATACCTTCTACCTTCTACTAAAGTTGTTTCGCAACTTGAGTTATTTAATTATTTTTTTCCATAATCATACCAGCTATGAGAAAAAACTTCTTAAGGATGGGGAGCATAACAGCAGCCATAGGCGTTGTGCTTGGCGCTTTTGGTGCACACACTCTGGAAGCTTATTTAGGCCCCGAAGAAATAGAAACGTTCAATACCGGCGTACGCTACCAGTTTTACCACAGCCTGGCCATACTGCTTTGTGGGCTATTGTTACATTACGGTAAAAAATCCCGACTACATTGGGCGGGTTGGTTATTTTTTGCCGGTATACTCTTATTTTCCGGCTCTCTGTACTTTTTATCGGTACAAGGAACGCTGAGTCTGAACTTGTCCTGGCTGGGGCCTGTTACCCCACTTGGAGGCCTGTCGTTCATTGCAGGCTGGGTCTTTTTATTTTTATCTACTTATCAACAAGGCGAAAGAAAAAAGAAACCTGAATGAATTACGATGTATTTAAACAACAGTTAAGAAAAATTGCTGATCTGGAAACGGCCGTCGGCGTTTTACACTGGGACAAGGAGGTCTACCTTCCTGTTCTGGGCGCTGGCCCGCGTTCTCAGCAGATTGCTACCCTTTCCGGCATGGCGCACGAGCTATCCACCAGTGAGGAACTGGGCAAGCAATTGGAGGAATTAGCAGCGGATCAGAGCTTGTCTGAAGATGAGCAGAAAAACGTTGCGCTTACCTTGAAAGACTACAAGCGCAGGAAAAAGCTGGACCTTGATTTTGTGATTGCTCTGACCAATGCCACTTCTGCTGCTTATCACAACTGGCGCAGGGCTCGTGAAGCGAATGACTTTGAAGCGTTCCGGCCTGCCCTGGCGGAGCTTATTGAACTGAAGAAGCAGGAAGCGGATAAGCTGGGATACGAAGATCACCCTTATGACGCCCTGATCGAATATTTCGAGCCCGGCGCCAGGGTAGCTGATCTGGATCCCCTGTTCCAGGACGTCCGATCTCAATTGACCGTACTGGCTGCCCGAATCAGAGAAAAACCTAATGTGGACAAGCAATTCCTTCATCAGCATTTCCCCTATCAAGAACAGTGGGACTTCGGGCTAAAATTGCTGAAAAATATGGGATACGATTTTGACCGCGGCCGTCAGGATATATCTCCTCATCCCTTCACTATTTCCTTCTCTCCCAATGACGTTCGGGTAACCACCCATGTGGATGAGCACAATTTTGCCTCCATGACCTGGAGTTGCATTCACGAGGGGGGACACGCTCTTTACGAGCAAGGCCTGAAGCTGGATAATTTCGGCCTTCCGCTCGGCCAGGCCACTTCGCTCAGCATACACGAATCTCAATCCCGGCTTTGGGAAAACAGTGTAGGCCGGAGCAGACCGTACTGGGCCGCTCATTATCCGGGCTTGCAGGAAATATTTCCCCAACAATTGAAAAATATCTCCCTCGACCAATTCTACCAGGGCATCAACCGGATAGAGCCTTCTCTAATCCGCATCGAATCGGACGAGCTGCATTATCATCTGCATATTCTCATCCGGTACGAATTGGAAAAAGCACTTATGGAAAACAACCTTCAAGTAGACGAGTTGAAGGAAGCCTGGAATGCCAAATACAAAGAATATCTTGACGTCGAGGTCACTGACGACAACCAGGGCGTCATTCAGGATATCCACTGGGCGCACGGCAGTATCGGCTATTTTCCTACTTACTCTTTGGGCAGCTTCTATGCCGCTCAATTTTATCATCAGGCTAAAAAGGAAATTGCGGACCTTGAGAAACAGATCAGTACAGGTGACAATGCGGCACTGCTGGACTGGCTAAGGAAAAATATCCATCAGTACGGCAGAAAATATACCGCTAAGGAACTATGCGAAAAAGTTACAGGCGAGCCTTTAAAGGTTAAGTACTTTATGGATTATGCGGAGAAAAAGTTTGGAGAGATCTATAAATTGTAAAAAAAGCTGTGGGGTTGTGTAAAAAGTCAACCGTTCCTTCCAGCCTGACGGCCGGTAGGCGTGCGAGTAAGATGACTTTTTATATAACGCCACAGCTTTTTATGCTCTATTTTTTTGCCTGTTTCTCCACCAGATGAATCCGAGGGCGCCTACGATCAGATAAGGAGTGGCCAGCATATACAAAATACCTGCATTCAAGCCTTTCCCGGCAGTACCTCCATTTTCCAGATTACTCTCTGCAGACATTCGGCACATAGGACACTGCGCCCATACATCTGTTGAAAAAACGATCAGTATCAAGGCGATCATTCCCAGAAGGAAAGCATATTTTATCCACTTACTCATGTTTGGTTGATGGTTGATGGTGATTATTAAAAAACATTTTTGGAGCCTTCGGCCTGTAGAATGTCTATTAGTAAAAACGCAAAATCCCGCATTATGGTTGCTCTATCAAGCCATAACTACGTCAAAATCAGCCGTAATAGGGCATCAGCATAAAATAACAGATCGGCCCGGTAATGGCTACGTACAGCCAAATGGGAAACACCCAGCGAGCCATCCGCTTATGTTTTTCAAATTGATTGGTATAGGCTCGTATAAAGGTAAACAATATAAATGGAAAGATCACTGCCGCCAGAACGATGTGCGTGCCCAGCAAAACCAGGTATAGGGTTCTCAATCCTCCGGCAGCCGCTTTTTCAGCAGCATCCACTACCCCATCATGGTTGGCGTCCCCGTATAGTGTCGGCGGCGCTGTGAAGTGGTAAGCCACATAAGAAAGCAGAAATAAAGTAGACAGGCCCACGGCCACATAGATGGCATTCCGATGCTGATGCACTTTTTTCTGCTTGATAAAATAAAGAGCCACCACTAATACCACGGCTGTCAGTGCATTTAAAGTGGCATGGAAGGGCGGCAGGAAATACAAATCCGCATTGACCGGCAGGTCGACGTATCGCATTAAAGTTACGAGCGCCAGCACCGCCACGGTAATGACCCAGGCGGCGATATTGAGCCTTTTAGCCAGTTGAATATTTTGTTCCATTGACATAATTATTTTTCTGTTTCTCTTTTAAACATAACCCTCTTTCTTGGTTTTGGGGGCAAAAACATTGCGGTATGGGCAACCATCTCCCTGATGGCTGCTTCCTCCATCACAGTGTAGTGATTGCGAACGACCTGGCTGGTATCGCAAAGGGCAAAGTAAGACAGCCGGGGCTGCCCGTTTTCCGGCAGGTAAAGCTGCTCAGCAGGCTGAGCGAGGCCGTTGCTGTCCGCCGCGATCCAATACATCAGGGGTTTATCGGCCAGCGCAAACTTTTGGGCAAATTGCCGGAGGGCTACCGCTCCGTCATGTTCCGGATCTTCTCCAAAAGCCATCATCACCAGGCGGCCAGTTTCTTCGAATTGATCGTAAAGTTTACTCATCGTTTCTCCAAATTCTTCCGCCAGCTCTTCATCCTTTAAGGAAATCACATTGACAATGATCATTCGCCCCTTCAAACTATCTTTGACGATATTTCGACCATCGATGGTCTTGAAATCGATGGAGGGTAAAGGACCGATATCCTTCATTTGCTGGATAGCCTCTTTACGATAATCATATCCACGTTTAAGATAATAATACGATCCAAGAGGGATCAGGATGATAAAGAGCAAAAAAACGGCGATCTGTATCCAGCTTTTATTTTTCATGTTCATTTTTTTCAGAAAAAATAACAACAAAAACAGGCAGGTGTTTAAGTACTGTGCCAACTAATTCACTAGCTTTTAAAGGCGGCTGCCGGCGACAAGGATCTTAAAAGCATATAAAAGACAAAGGGCTGTTCCTCCTGCCTGAGTCGGAATTTAAAGGTAAATTCTACTCAAGCCTGCGGGACAGCCCTCTTATTTTTTTAAAAGACTTGCTTAACTTTCTAGAGTAGGAACGTACACATCCTCCTCCTGTTCGGGAGTCATCAGGCTATGGTCATCTTCTACTTCCTGCAATGGCTTGGCATTTTTCTCCTGTATCTGCGCACGGCGTTTTTCCCAGGAGCCACCTTCCTGTAAGAAAGCGATGATCGCCCACACCAATAAAACGGTAGGCAACAACACGCTTCTGGCCAGGCTCTTCACCTCATATTTAAGATGCATAAATTCGAAAATAATGAAATAAGCCTTATACAAAGACAGTACGATGAGCGCCAAGCCGACGATATACAACAACCAGCGATAGTCTTCCAGACCAGGAATGATGTGTCCTTTGCCCAAAAGAGAAATGAATACTTCCACCAGTGTAACGGCGCCAAGCAGATAGAGGCCGTACACTACCCTCTTTTTCGATTCTTCGTAAGTTAGATGTCCCATGTTATATTTTTTTAGGTCTTTTTTCGGAATGATATTACAACAGATAGAATACGAGGAAAACGAATACCCACACAAGGTCTACAAAGTGCCAGTACAAGCCGATCTTTTCCACCATTTCGTACCCGTTTCTGCGGGCTTTATATAGGCCGCTGGCTACGTTAACGCAGATGATGGTCAGGAAGACCACACCGGAGAAAACGTGGAAGCCGTGGAATCCAGTAATAAAGAAAAACAGGGCGCCAAAAGCTTTTGGCCCGAATTGTTGCTCAGCCACCATTTGCTGGCCATCTTCGGTGGTATAAGTATACCGGCGCTGTATCCATTCGCTTTCGCCGGTTTCTTCGCTAACTTCTTTGTGGATCAGGTAACTCTCGCCGGCTTCAAAGGTCTCAGGCTCCTTGCCCGATTCGTAGGCGTGGCCATGTTCGTCATCCAGGTAAACCCCATCCACTACATGTGTTCCGAAGGGGTTAGTGGTAACGGACATATGCTCTGTACCGATCAGGTTATTCCATTCCCAGGCTTGACATCCCAGGAAGCCCGCGCCGCCAATAATCGTCAACAGCAGCCAGAAAATTACTCCATTTTGATTTTCGCGATGACCTTCCTGCACTGCTCTTACCATGGTCACAGAGCTGGCGATCAACAAGAAAGACATGATGGTCACGAAGATCAGCGGCAGGTGGCTGTCGCCAAAAGGATGGGTAGAGAAAACAAAATCCGGGACCGGCCAGGTAGGGCTGCTGAAACGCAAGGCGCCGTACGCGATCAAAAAGCCGGCAAAAGTAAAAGCATCTGACAGCAGGAAATACCACATCATCAATTTGCCGTAACTCGCCTTAAAGGGTTCTTTTCCTCCCGACCAGGCATCTTCCTGCTTCGACTGAAGTTCTTCTTGTTCGATTATAGTATCTGTAGTTGCCATTAGTAATTTTTTTATGGTCTTTGAATAAGGAACTGGATCAGCCCCAACTACTTATTTTCCTTTCTTTATCGTTTAAGATTGCATCGTAAAAAAGAGCAACAAATAAATCCATAACAAATCTACGAAATGCCAGTAGGTCAATGTCAGTTCAAAACGAAGTTTCCTTCCTTCCCTGACCTCATACTTTAAAGCAAAAGCATGGATCAGAGCAATGACCAGTGCACCAATACCTCCCAATATGTGGGCGGCGTGCATACCGGAGATCACGTATACGAATGAACCCGATGGGTTGGTGGTCAATTCCACACCGATGGCCACCATTTGTTGCCATGCCTGGTACTGCAAAACTAAGAAGGCAAATCCTAAAAGCAAAGTAATGACCAAAAGTCCGCGATATAAAATTGGATTTCCTCGCTTAAAACTCAAATAGGAGCCGTGCAGCGTAACGCTGCTCAGCACGATAATCGCTGTATTGACGTAAAAAAGCGAAGGCATCGGGAACTCCAGCCAATTGCCGGCTGATTGCCGCACAATATACGCGCTCGTCCAAGCCGCAAACATCATCAAAATACTGGCGCACGCCACGTATAATGCAAATTTTTTGGGATGAATCTTATTTCTTCTATATTCTTTTGCCACTGCTAAATCCATATTATACTCCTTTGAAGATCAAAAATTAAAGCATATCCACGTACACTGCGATCAGGCTGACGGGGATGTATAAAAAAGAGAAAAACATCAGCTGCAAAGCCGTTCGCTTATCCATCCCCTTATAAAACTTCCAGGAAAAGAAGGTGTAAAATAAGGTAAGGATCAATACCAGGGATAAAGAAACCCATCCCGCCACCTCGTTATACCACAATCCTAACAACACCGGATAAAGGAACAAGGTATAGATAAAACTCTGCAAGCCTACATTACGATCCGGCTGCTGATCGTCGGTAGTCGGCATAATCTTATAACCGGCCGTCTGATAGTCCTTGAATCCCAGCCAGCCAATTGACCAGAAATGAGGGAACTGCCAGAAAAACTGCAAGCCGAAAAGGATCAGCCCCAGCAAGGTCAGTTCTCCCTGGGCCGCCACACATCCGATCAATGTCGGCAAAGCGCCGGGAACAGCCCCCACCACGACAGCCAGGGGCGTAATTCTTTTTAACGGGGTATAAACGAAGGCATAACTTACAAGAGCAAGGGTACCCAGGAAAGAAGTCCAGGGATTGAAAAGCGCCAAAAGGATAATGCCGACCATACTCATTAAGCCGGCAGCCATGACAGCCTCAGAAACGCGCATTCTGCCGGCTGCGAGGGGGCGGTCTGCCGTGCGCTTCATCAGCTTATCGTAATCCTTCTCCAGTACCTGGTTCAAGGCATTGGCGGCTCCTGTGATCAGGAATCCGCCCACGGCAAGGATCAATACCGCTTTCCAGTCGGCAGCACCTCCGCCGGCGATCAGAAACGCCATGATAGAAGAAAAAACAACGGTCAGCGACAACCGCAGTTTGACCAGCATTTTGTAATCAATAACTTTCTGGCTGACCAGATTAATCCCGGCTTTTTCTCTTGCTACTTTTACGGCCACTTTTTTATAGGTAATTGAAAGGAGGCAATTCTCTTGTCGAATTACCTCCTCCTGTATTTTTTTAAAAGGTTAATTTACTTTTATCCATTGAAGAGGATTACTAAAGCTTAGTGCACCTCCTTCTCATTGGGCCCGATGGGTTCGACCTGAGAGATGAACTCTCTGCCGTCTTTGCTGTAATCATAAGCCCACCGCTGTACAGAAGGCAGCTTACCGGGCCAGTTACCGTGGATGCGCTCTACAGGCGTTGTCCATTCCAGTGTAGTTGCATTCCATGGATTGCGCTCTTTCATCTCCCTACCTTTCCAGATGCTGTAGAAGAAGTTAACGATAAAGATGATCTGGAATGCGAATGTCAGGATCGCACCGATGGTGATGAACTGGTTCATGCCGTCAAAATGTTCGAATGCCTGGAAGGAGTCAAAACTGTAGTAACGACGAGGTACGCCGGCCATCCCGAGGTAGTGCATTGGCCAGAAGATCGCATAAGCACCGACCAAAGTTCCCCAGAAGTGGATCTTTCCAAGCGTATCATTCATAAAGCGACCGTACATCTTAGGAAACCAGTTGTAAATACCAGCGAACATTCCGAAGAAAGCAGCAACACCCATTACAATATGGAAGTGGGCTACTACGAAGTAAGTATCGTGCAGCTGAATATCCAGCGCTGAGTTACCAAGGAAAATACCGGTCAAACCACCGGAAATAAACATAGAAACGAAGCCGATGGCAAACAAGCTCGCCGCATTTAAGCGAATATTACCCCTGTATAGGGTAGCGATCCAGTTAAATACCTTCACCGCCGACGGCACCGCAATGATCAATGTAAAGATCACGAAGAAGTTAGAGATGAATGGGTTAACACCAGACATGAACATGTGGTGCGCCCATACGATAAAGGACAAGAAAGCGATCGCCATCAGAGAATAAACCATCGCTTTGTATCCAAAGATCGGCTTTCTGGAATGTACTGAAAGAACTTCCGATACAAGCCCCATAGCAGGCAGAATGATGATGTACACCTCAGGGTGCCCCAGGAACCAGAATAAGTGCTGATAAAGAATCGGACTACCGCCGACCTGATCCAGCGCCTGGCCGCCGATATAAATTTCACTCAGGAAAAAGCTCGTACCTAACCCCCTGTCAAACATCAGCAACAAGAATGCAGAAACCAGTACGGGAAAAGACAACAGACCAATAACAGCAGTAATGAAAAAAGCCCAGATGGTCAGCGGAAGTCTCCACATACTCATTCCTTTAGTGCGCATGTTAAGTACGGTAGTAATGTAGTTGATACCACCCAGGAGAACAGAGACGACAAAAAAGACCAGGCTCACCGTCCACAATGTCATTCCGGCGCCGGAACCCTGGGAAGCCTGCGGCAAGGCGCTGAGCGGCGGGTAAGCCACCCATCCTCCCGAGAAAGGCCCTGTGCTCAGGAAAAGGGATGCAAACATGATCACACCTGCTAAAAAGAAAAACCAGTATGACATCATATTCAGCAGCGGCGAAGCCATATCACGGGCGCCAATCTGTAAAGGAATTAAAAGGTTGCTGAAAGTACCGCTCAATCCGGCAGTCAGTACGAAAAACACCAGGATCGTACCGTGCATTGTAACGAGTGCGTAGTAGAAATCCTGAGATAAGGTTCCTACGCCCTCTGCATTTACCTCGATCCATTTTCCAAGAACAGGCTTCAACCAGGCAAGACTCTCTTCCGGGAATCCTAATTGTAAGCGGAACACCAGAGACATCAAGGCGCCGACTACAGCCCAGAACATTCCTGTTATCAGGAACTGCTTGGCGATCATTTTATGATCCTGGCTGAAAATATATTTGGTGATAAAGTTAGACTGATACTTATCGCCATGATGATGATCGTGAAAATGATCGTCAAATCCCAACTCTTCAATCAGCTTTTCTTCTCTTAAAACCTCAGGTTGTGGTTGTGTTGCTACGTTAGCCATTTCGCCGAAAAATTTATAAAGTTTACAATCCTACCAGGAAATTAATTTCTTCGCAAAGTATATCAGCTAATTTTATTTATAGCCTACTAATGCCGAATATACAAAAGTTTGTTCATGTTTCATTTCCCTTGAGTATACCCATTTAACAGTATCTACGCGTAGAGGTTCAAGGGTTTGGTTTTTTTTACACAGACAAAATACGGAACTCAACCCTGCGGTTGGCTTCTCTGGCTGCTTCTGAATCTCCTTCCTCTACAGGGCGCGAATCACCGTACCCTATTGTGGTCATGCGAGACTCATTGATCCCTTGATTGACGAGATAATTGAAAACAGAGCGTGCTCTGTTTTCGGACAAGGTCCGGTTCTCATCAGGATTACCAACGTCGTCAGTATGCCCGGCTACTTCGATGCGCATTTCCGGATATTTTTTCATTGCCTCAGCCAGGAAATCCAATTGATATTTCGAAGTTGCGGTTAGCTGTGCAGAGCCCGTTTCAAAATTGACGTAGTTCAGGCGTAATGTCCGTTCAACAGCGGTTTCCGAACCGATCGCCTCTTCCAGCCTCTGATTGAAGGCTTCCTTGCGTTCTTCAATTTCTGAGTCAAACCAGACATTGGTGTAGGGGTCATCTGCTGAACCACGGATCAACTGCATGTAGTGAGGTGTTTGCTGGGCTTTCCATGCTTCGTACTCATCTTCTGTGACAATGCGCACGGTTTTCTGCATACTCCAGTGGCCTCTTCCGCAAAGCTCAGCGCAAGCCAGCTCATAGTTAAAAGTTTCCCAAAGCATAGGACTTTCGGGATCTTCCGGATCGGCAGGCACCTGATACTCAGGGTACTGGCTAAGCTGCTGCCTGTACTCGTCAGTCGTCTTCGTAGGCGTAAAGACAAAGTAAGTCGGCATGCCGGGAACGGCATCCATCTTCAAGCGGAAGTGAGGTAAATAGAAATTATGCAGTACATCACGTGCTGTAATGCGAACCCTTACTTTTTTGTTTACAGGGAGCACCACCTCATTGGGCAGGAAATCATCGAGGCTTCGCTCGTCTTCCCAATCAATTCCAAGATCATTCATACCTGGCTTGATCAGTTTATAATCTTTTCTGCCCAGCACACCATCCTCGCCAGGATAACGCAAGCCCCAGGCAAACTGATAGCCGGTGGCCTCGATCTCAATATGTTCCTCATCTTCCCCTACATCCGCCATCACCTCATTCCAGGCATCCAGACCGCTGATCACCAGAAAAGCCATCACTACCGCAGGAATAACCGTCCAGACGATCTCCAGCTTGTTGTCATGAGCGATGAAAGAAGCCTTGGTACCTTTCTGCGCCCTGTATCGATAAGCATAGTAAAACAAAAGGATTTGAGTGATCACAAAGACCAGCCCCGTAAAGAACAGCGTTATGCTGAACAGACTATCCAGCGTTCCGCCATGTTCAGATGCTGCCTGATGCGGGCCGTATCCCAAAAAGAAATTCTTGTAATAGTAACTGGATATGATGGTGGCCAAAAGAAAAAGAACCATAAACGCCATCAGATAAAAACCGTTGCGTCGGTTGGAAGCCAACTCCATTTCTTCTTCACCTCTGATCTTAGAAGCCAGCTCGGTCACCTTTCCTACCTGCACCACAATAATGGTGATGAGCGCCACACACAATAAAACTAACAAAACTGTCATCGTATCTTGATTTATAATTTTTATCCTATTTCGGATTCAAATTTATTATATTAACACGTTGTACTGCAAAAATGTATCACCGCTTAAGCTTATCTAGAACAAATCTAAATAAACTTAAGCATGGTGTTGCAAGCTTTCTGCGTAGTAAGGGTCATTCACGGCATCCAAAGGAGCTTTAGCCATATTCCTGAACACTATGAACAGGAAGAAGGCGAGGAAACCAAGCATAGTGCCAAATTCCAGCAATCCCGGAATGGTGAAGCCCATCACGAAATGAGAAGCCGCGTGATGGCCTGCCTCAGCTGCCTCTGCGCCATGTGCTTCAGCAGCGCCTCCCATATGCGCCAATGTTTCCTGAGCCGTATGATACGCACCAGGTTTGATCATCAGGAAGAAATCGATCCAGTGGCCGATGAAAACAAAAGCCGAAGCGAACATCATTGTACCGTACTTGCGGATATTATCTTCGCGGATCAGGATGAAGAACGGCAGCACAAAGTTCAAGGCCAGGTTACCGAAGAACAGAACCGGATAATTATCTAATCTTTCTCTAAAGTAGATGGTCTCCTCCCCTACGTTTCCATACCAGATCAACATATACTGAGAAAACCACAGATAAGTCCAGAAGATACTAAAGGCAAACGTATATTTACCCAGGTCCCGAAGATGTTCAGGGGTTACCTTTTGGAAATAGCCAAGGTTCTTCATCAGGATCAGCGTCATAATAGTAAGGGTCATTGCTGCCACGAACCAGCTGGCGCCGACATACCAGGCGAATAAAGTACTGTACCAGTGGGCGTCTACAGACATGATCCACTGCCAGATCAGGGCTGCACTGGAGAAACCCGCGATCGGAAGAAAAGCAGCCGCCCATACTCTGATCCTGCGATGAACCTGGAAGTCCATTCCCTGATTCTCATCTTCCCGCAGTGAAAGCTGGCGCAATTTAGTGGCAAAAAATATCCAGATTCCTACAATAATGAGGGTACCGATGGTATACCACCCCTTATTCAAAAATGAGCTTTTCCCCTGAAGGATGGGGTCCTCGCCTACCGCCTCTGCGTCAGCCCAGTGATACAAGTGGTGAAAGCCTCCCCAAAGCCCAACGACCACGATGGCCATCAGGATCAACCCTGGTATCAAAAATAATGCGTAAGCTTCCCAGATCCTTTTGATCAAGGCATACCAGCCGGCCCAGGCCGTAATAAAGGCAGCCAGAATAAAAGTAGAAATAAAGGCAATCCCGGTAAAGAAGACGGAATTGTGGAGGAAATTGGTCCAGAAGCGCGTATGCAATGGATCATCGAAGATGAAGGTCAGTATCATACAGACCAGCCCCAGCCCCATCAGGCCGAACAGTACATTTCTTATTTTGGAATCGAATGTGAAACGCTCCATTATGTGTCTTTTGTTTTGTTCTTCTAGAAAAGTGTTTGTTGTCTTCTGTTAATGGCCGCCGCCATGATCGTTATCACTGCTGTGGTCACCTTCGGCTTCCGGCTCCTTTGCGGCTTTGTTTTCTGTTGCCGGCTCATTGACCGCCAGTTCGGGCAGGTCTTTGGCCGGAGTTCCAAATGCAGGATTCAGGGTATTTTTGGTTTCGCTGTATTCCACCCCCTGATCTTTAGCCTGTAAGGCACGGATATAGTGAATGACCTGCCATCTTTCTTCGTAGTTCATTTTGTCGTGATAAGCACCCATCGCATTTTTACCGTACATGATCGCATGATAATATCTTCCGTTGGAAGAATTGGCGTAAGCCGTGTCCAGCATATTGGCCGGTAATACCGGATAAACCCCGCCAGGATCGCCTTTAGCCGGATCCGCTTCCCGGACCAGATAGCCGTTGCCGCCGCCGTTTTCGCCATGGCAGATACCGCAGAAAACGTCATACAGTTCTTTTCCTCTGGCTAAACCTTCCGCCGTAATGGGGAATGGGTTATCGATGATCTCAGCTGTAGCCCGGGTTCTTTCCTCCTCTGTGTCTTCATAATAATAAGGTACATTGCCATTGACCGGCACAGCGATCGCATTGACATTGTCGCCTCCCCTGAGCGTGTTGATCACCTCGTCAGTCGACTTTTCTCCGTTCAGATAAACACCGGCATATCCCCTGGCCACCGTACCCTTTACAGGCAACATGCGGTTGGTCAGTTCTTTCAACCTGAAGGTGCTGGCGCTATCCCAGGTATTTAAATAGTAATAAGTATACACATTGGCTTCGTAAGCAATCGAATGCCCCATATCCGGCATGTATTCACTGCCCGCAAAATTGCCATCCGCAGGACTGCATGAGTAGAAAATTACTACTGCAGCCAAAATGTATATATAGTTCTTTATTTGTCGCATCGCTTTCAAAAATTGAAAATTGATTAAATAGTCTTCGTGTTTACTTCAGAAGCACCAGAGGCAGTAAAGAAAGATTTATATTTCTCTACTTCTTCATCAGAAGCTTCACTGGCGTCAAAGGCGATACAGAATTTATCGTCCGTAATGCGATTATCCAATATGGGATTGACTGCTCCAGGGCCCATCCCACAAATGATGAAGAAGGTGAACACCATTCCTACAGCGGAGAACAACACCGTCAACTCAAAAGTGATGGGGATGAAAGCAGGAGCAGAAAAATAAGGCTTGCCACCAAAAATGATGGGCCAGTCCTGCGTGAATACCCAAGTCATGAACAAAAAGCCGGTGATCGCCCCAATGGCGCCATAAATGAACCCGGCGGCCGGAAGGCGACTATGCGCCAGGCCCAGGATAGGATCCAAACCGTGTACCGGAAAAGGAGTGAATACATCCATAATATCAAGATGCGCATCCTTTGCCTGCCTTACTGCCTTCAGCAAAATCTCCTCGTCATCATACAACCCGAAAAGGACCTCTTTATTTGAATTTTTCATCTCTATGTTGATTGTAAGATTATAGCCTTGTTTTTAATTAATGTGCTGCTGTTTTTTCGCTTTCCTGATGCGCATGCGCCTTCGGACCGGTATACTGGTCGCCGGCAGTCTTTAAAATAGACTTCACTTCCGCTACGGCTACTACCGGGGCAATCCTTGTAAAGATCAGGTAACAGGTCGAGAATAAACCAAGCGTACCGATGAATAATCCAATCTCCACCCATGTAGGTGTATAGTAACTCCAGCTGGATGGCAGATAATCCCTGGCCAGCGTACTGGCAATGATGACAAAACGCTCGAACCACATACCAATATTGACAAATATCGACATCAGGAAGGTAATTACGATGTTCCGACGAATGCTTCGCCACCAGAAGATCTGCGGCGATAACACATTACAGGACATCATGCCGACATAAGACCACCAGTACGGTCCCAACACCCGGTTGTAAAAAGCAAACTGCTCGTAAATGTAGCCGGAATACCAGGCGACAAATAATTCCGTCAGGTAGGCTACTCCCACAATGGTGCCCGTTAGCAGAATGATCTTGTTCATACTGTCGATATGCTCCAGCGTAATGTAATCTTCCAGTTTCAACACCTTACGCGTGATCAGCATCAGCGTTTGCACCATAGCAAAACCGGAAAAGATCGCTCCCGCAACAAAGTAAGGCGGGAAGATCGTTGTATGCCATCCCGGGATCACGGAAGTGGCAAAGTCAAAGGATACAATAGTATGTACAGAAAGTACCAGCGGCGTAGCCAGACCCGCAAGGAGCTTAGACAAAGTCTCCCAGCGCTGCCAGTGCTTAGCCGAGCCCGTCCAGCCAAAAGCAAGAAAGTTGTATAATTTCTTGCGCAATCCCTTAGCGCGATCCCTCACCGTTGCAAAATCCGGCACCAAACCAGTATACCAGAAAAGAAGCGATACCGTGAAGTAAGTAGAGATCGCGAATACATCCCATAAAAGAGGCGAGTTAAAGTTCACCCATAATGGACCCCGTGTGTTCGGATAAGGGAAGATGAAAAAAGCCAGCCACAAACGCCCCATGTGGATCAATGGGAACTGCCCGGCACAAATAACCGCAAAGATGGTCATCGCTTCCGCTGCACGGTTAACCCCCGTGCGCCATTTCTGGCGGAATAACAGCAGGATCGCAGAGATCAGCGTACCAGCGTGACCAATACCTACCCACCAAACAAAGTTGGTAATGTCCCATCCCCAGCCTATCGTCCGGTTAAGGTTCCAGGATCCAATCCCTACCCAAACGGTCCAGGCAACACAGAAAACATAAAATGCCAGGCCGGCCACCGCCAGGATGAACGCAATCACCCAGGCAGCAGTAGGGGTGCGCTCCGTTGGCGAACAAATGTCTTCCGTGATCTGATGATATGATTTCCCTCCTGTAATGAGGGGTTCACGTATCGGTGAAACTACTGCACTCATTTTTTCTTTTTTTTATCCGTATCGCTTTCCAAAAGCGACTTTATTAAAATCAAAGTTTTTTCAAATCTCAAGCTAATGTTACACTACCTTCCGCCCGTTATGCATCCAGTTCCTCATCCCGGTTATTCACTTTTGCGCTGTAATGAACAGAGGCCTGAACGTTCACCTCTTCCAGCAGAAGATAGTTCAAATCACTGTCCATGCGCTTCACTACCGTGCTCTTCTTATCGTTGCGATCACCGAAGACAATGGCGCCGGTAGGGCAGGCCGTTTGACAAGCCGTCTTCACGTCTGAATCCCTGAGGGTTCTTTGCTCGCGCTTTGCTGTCAGCTTGCCCTCCTGAATGCGTTGTACGCAGAAGCTACATTTCTCGATCACGCCGCGTGAACGCACCGTAACGTCAGGATTCAGAACCATCCTCGTCAGGTTATCTGCCCCGAACGGTAACTCTTCGCCATTTACCGCATACTCATTGGCGGCAAAAAGGTCGGCAGTAGTGTAATCCAGCCAGTTGAATCGACGCACCTTGAACGGACAGTTGTTGGCACAGTAACGCGTACCGATACATCTGTTGTAGGTCATCTGGTTCAAACCTTCAGCTGAGTGGTTCGTGGCGGCTACCGGACAAACATTCTCACAAGGGGCATTGTCGCAGTGCTGACACATCAATGGTTGATAAACTACATTCGGGTTTTCGTAATCACCATAAAAGTAGCGATCAATACGCAACCAGGTCATTTCATGGTGCCGGGCGACTTCCCTCTTTCCTACCACCGGCACGTTGTTCTCCGCAATACAAGCTACCTGACAGGCGCCGCAACCGATACAAGCATTCAGATCGACGTGCATGGCCCAGTGATGCCCCTGGCTATAATATTCTTCTTTATATTTTTCATAAGGATACAGTGTAGCATCATTCAAATGCTTCGCTTCCGCCCGCTTTTCTTCAATGTGATGCACCAGTTCGTCAACGTCTTTCAGGTTAGCCTGATAGATGATGGAACGATTGGTAATCCCTCCCTGATAGCCTTCTCCTAAGGTCATGGACGCTTTTTCATCCACATTGATCTCTTCGCCGGTATCGGGATCAACTCCTTTCAGCCCCATCCCGTGGTGGTATTGCACGCAGGCGAACAACTCTTCTTTTTTCACGGCTTCAGAAACGGCCACTTCCGTAGCATAATATTGCGTATTGCCGTCGCTGTCGACGCTCAACATCGGATAGACGTTAATGCCGACATTGTTACCAAGTGCTCTGCCCATTTGACCGGTCAGCTGACGGCCATAGCCGATCGCCAGGGATACCGTTCCCAGCATCTGGCCGAACTGCCGAACCACTGTAATCTCATTGCTCTGGCCGGCTACATCCAGGTTGACAATATCGGCTTCTCCGTAGATCTCCCGCTTATTGAGATTGTTGAGCGCATTGAATTTCAGACCGCCGTCCCAGCTTACGGGGATGGCCAGATAGTTGCCCCAGGCCGTACGGCTAATGGGGTCGGGCATTTCCTGCAGCCATGGATTGTTGGCGTATTGACCGCCGCCCATGTTGACGGTTTCAAAGAAAGAGATTTCCATCTCAGCTCCGGAAGGCTTGCGCACTTTGGAAGCAGCAGCATTCACATCGCCGCCGAAATCGTACAACTGCCCTCCTTCCTGTGGTATATCTAGAATTCCGTCGTGCAGGGAGCTGTCCCAGAAAAGCTGGAAGGAGGCAAATTTATTTTGTTGGGGAAATAATGCGATTTCCCAATGTTTCTTCAGGTATTCAAAGTAGGGCTGCTCAGCAGAAGTATCCAGCTCTTCACTTTGTGCCCAGCGTAGCAGGCTTTCACCGGCTTCTCTGGTCTTAAACAAAGGTGCAATGGTCGGCTGGATCAGGCTGTAATGGCCGCGTTTAGGATTAGCGTCGCTCCAGCTTTCCAGGTAGTGATGCGTTGGAGTAGCGTAATCGCACAGCAAGGTGGTTTCATTGGGCAGTCCGGAGAAAGAAATTTTGACGCCGACCTTGGCCATGCCTTCAGCAAATTGAGCGGCGGCAGGTGTATCCCAGGCAGGATTAGCGTCATCCATGATCATAATCACATCTACACGGCCGGCATTCATATCGCGGACGAGTTGCTGTAGCTCAGCATCATCCCCCTGACGCTGCAGGGAAGCATGAGCGAAATCAAGGGTATGATCGTAGTTATCGAGCATCGCGTTGATTGCGTTGATCAGGATCTGCTCGCCTTTATTGTTAGAGCCGGAAACAACCAGCGACTTATTGCGGTTGTTTGCCAGCCTTTGTGCAATTTTCTTAAACTTAGCTGTTTTTTCTCCTTCCAGTGCAGGGCCACTTACTCTGGAATCTCCTGTCAAGGCAGCTACCTCATTGTAAAGGGCTACTATTGCGGCCCCCTGCTCGGAAGGTTTTACCAGAATGCGGTTATCGGCATTAGAGCCGGTCAGGCTCATATGGCTTTCCACCTGAACGTGGTAAGACATTTTAGGTTTTTTGATGTCCTTGATCCTGCGGTTTTCTGAATACTGTCTGGCGTATTCAACCGGAGAGATCCATGTGCCGAGGAAGTCGGCATCGAAGCTTACGATCACCTCTGCTTTATCGAAATGATAATCCGGAACCACTTTTTGGCCGAAGCACTCTTCGTTAGCCTGAAGTAAGGCAGAGCTGGAAACCGGATCATAAGTAACGACCTGCGTATTAGGAAATTTCGCCGTAAAATCAGCGATGGCTTTTTTAGTAGTCGGGCTCAGCATGGTATGCGTAACAATACGCACCTGAGCGTTGGAGCTCAGTTTACCCATGATCTCGCCATCAATTTCATCCCAGCTAGGCGATTGAGCGCCGCGCTTGGGGATATCCATTTTGCCCTCTGTGATGCGCAAAGGACCAGGGATTCTATTGGTATCGTACAAACTCAGCACACTAGCCTGAGCGCGAGCGCTGGTTCCGCCTTTGGTCAGGGTGGAAAGACTATTCCCTTCAACCTTGATAGGGCGTCCTTCTCTGGTCTTCACCAATACCGGGCAATAATCACCTCCCTGAACGAAAGAAGAGGCATAGTAAGTTGCCACCCCCGGAACGATGGTATCCGGCTTGGAAACATAAGGAACCGCGCGCTTAACAGGAATATCACAAGACGCCGCCAGTGTAGCTGCTCCCAGGCCAAAGCCCAGATATTTCAGAAAATCACGACGACTGGCTTGCGAATCAAGCGCTTTATCTTCAGAAAGTTGATCAACAACAGGAAGTTCGACGAACTCTTGTTTATTTGCCTTTTGGTATTCCGGATGGTTTTGCAGTTGTTCCACCCCGATCCATATATTATTATGCTTTTTCATTTATAGAGCGCTGTATTTTGTTTGTTGTTGGAAACCTTTCCAGGTTTCATTAATTGGATTCAAAAAATCAGATGAATACTGTTGTATATTAATAGTGGCATTTTTGACACTCCAGCCCCCCGACTTCTTCAACGGTCACCTTGTCTCTCTGGCCGGTGGCGATCTCTTTATGGTATTGAGTGTATGCCTTATAATATTCATTGCCTTCAAACTGCACCTCGGATTGTCTGTGACAGTTGATACACCAACCCATAGACAATGGGGCGTATTGTTGTACGACTTCCATCTCTTCCACCGGGCCGTGGCAGGTCTGACATTCCACCTTGCCCACTGTCACATGCTGTGCATGGTTAAAGTAAGCGTGGTCAGGCAGGTTGTGAATGCGCAGCCATTCGATCGGGCCTTGTACTTTTTTCTTGGTTTCATTAGTCAGCGATTGTACTACATCATTCCACTGATTATCGACAAACCCCGGTCCAGGCGCAGCGCCTTCCTGTTGCACATAGGTATCTGCAATCCACTTTTTATATACCCTGGCAATGGAATCAAGAGGAAGATCATCGTAATTATCCATATAGCTGTCGGTTGATGGATCATAGCCGATGGAAGCGAACACTTTCGTCAATTCGGCCGTACCGTATTGACTGCCTACCTTGATGGCGCGGTGACAGTTCATACAGGTATTCGTTGCAGGAATAACGGAATGTTTACTTCTGCGAGCGCCGTCGTGACAGTACTGACAATCGATCTTGTGCAGGCCTGCGTGCGTGGCGTGAGAGAACTTGATCGGTTGCTCAGGCTGGTAGCCCTGCTGGCGACCCAGCATGATGGCATTATTAACGGTAGTGTATCCGCCAAGAACCACCAGCGCAAAGATTACGAACGCGATAACGCCTTTACTGGTCAGGATTTCCACTAAGGTCTTGCGGCGGGCAGGAGTTTCGCCCTGGCGAACCTGCACCATATAATTAAGGTTGGAAATGATGCGCGCCAGTATCACAGCCAGAATAGCCAGAATAGCCGCCAGTGCAATGAAAAGAAGCGTGTTATCCGGCTTTTCTTCCACTACCTGAGTAGCAGGACCTTGCGCCGTTGTCTGTACTCCGTAAGTACCCTCGTACACCCCTTCAATATAGCCAAGCATATTTGCGATCTCCTGGTCAGTCAGGTTCAGAAAAGAATTCATGATGGTAGGCTGCCAATCTTGCCAGAGTTCTGCAGCACGTGGATGACCCTCGGCAATCATCGCCTGGGAGTTCCTGATCCAGCGGTAAAGATCCTCCTCTGGATAGTCGGCCCAGCGTTCCTGAACACCTCCAAGGGCAGGACCGGTAGCGTCGGTCTTCATGTCCCTGGAATGGCAAACCGCACATTGTGAGCGGAATAGACTTTTACCTGCATCCAAATCCAATTCGGCGGTTGCTCCTTCCTGCGCAATAAGATTTGCGTTAATCAGGAAAACAGACAAAATAATGGTCAATCTTTTCAACCAAAATCTATTATTCATGTTGTTTACTAGTTTATCAGGCTAAAAACTTATGTCTTATTTACCTCGAGGCAAATATATTTATCTCCTTCATTTTTTAACAAAAATTTCAAGAAAGCACCTTCTATTTAGATTATTTCTAAATAAAATCTTGTTTTAACATTCCCATCAAGGTTTTGACACAAAAACGACACAAATATAGACATATTAAGATGTTTTCATAGTACCGTTTTAAATGCTTTTTCCCGGTATAAAAATATTTTCTCTTCCTAACTACAATCATTTTTCCTAAATTGTGTTTGCTAAAATATCATTTTTTTCAGAAAAAAATGAAAGTTAGAATTTAAAAGAAAAATAAATCATCCTGCATGCTCATCCCTTTTCACACGGCAACCTTTGCTTTAATAGCCGGATGCGGATCGTAATTCTCCAGGGTAAAGTCTTCATATTTGAAATCAAAGATATTTGTGACTTCCTGATTAAGCTTCATTATCGGCAGGGGACGGGGATCACGACTGAGTTGCAGTTTTACCTGCTCCATATGATTACTGTAAATGTGTACATCACCGAAAGTGTGGATGAATTCTCCCAATCCCAGGCCGGTTACCTGCGCAATCATTAAGGTAAGCAGGGCATATGAAGCGATATTAAACGGTACGCCAAGAAAGACATCTGCCGAACGCTGATACATTTGACACGACAAACGGCCCTCGGCCACGTAATACTGGAAGAATGCATGGCAAGGTAAGAGGGCCATTTCTTCGAGTTCTCCTACATTCCAGGCGCTGACCATGATGCGGCGGGAGTCAGGCCTGGTCTTAAGCATCTCCACCGCCCTTTCGATCTGGTTGATCACCCGGCCGTCTGCGCCCTTCCAGGACACCCATTGTTTACCATAAACTGGCCCCAGATTGCCTTTATCATCCGCCCATTCGTTCCAGATGCGCACGCCATTCTCCTGAAGATACTTGACATTAGTGTCCCCTTTCAAAAACCAGAGCAACTCGTGTATAATCGACTTGAGATGCACCTTTTTGGTGGTCACTAAAGGAAATCCCTCCGCCAGGTCAAACCGCATCTGATAGCCGAATACGCTCAAGGTGCCGGTGCCAGTGCGATCTTCTTTTGCAACGCCTTCATTCAAAATGTATTGAAGTAAGTCGTGATATTGCCTCATAGTATTTGAGTTTTGAGTTTTGAGTTTTGAGTTTCGAGTTTTGAGTTTTGGGTTTTGGGTTTTGAGTTTTGGGTTATACAATTTTGCTTTAACAGACTAAAGTAAAAAAAATTTGGCGCCTTGAATGAAGAATACGCCTCATTACTTTTCCACAACATGTGGATATCAACAAGGTATTTTTCAGAAAAAATCAGGTTCGCCAGCAATAAAAATTGTCACTGAGCAACTTTACCTTTATTTTACAGTTATTTTCTATAAAAAATCACTTTATTAAGGGCCGCTTTTTTATTTAATCAACCAAATTATTAAATTTTAAAATTACCATAGCCTGAATTGATGTTTGCAGAAAAGCACTACCCAGAGATCATGCTGCCGGAGGAACTGGATGCCTACTTAGCCAAGGGTTGGTATCGTATGGGACAGGCTATATTCACCACCCATTTTTTGTGTTTTGGGGAAGAATTCTACTCCGCTATCTGGATCAGGCTGAATCTTGAGGAGTATACTTTTAGAAAAAGCCTGCGCAAAATTTCCCGAAAAGCAAAGAAGCAATTCACCACCCATTTTCAAAAAGCACGAATAGATGCCAAACGGGAGGCGCTGTATCAAAAATACCGTTACCATTTTAAGGGGGTACTGGCTCCGAATCTGACGGATTCCCTGCTGGATGGAGAAAGCCACAATATTTTCAACACTTATGAATTGTCCGTATACGATGGTGACAAATTGATCGCTCTTAGCTATTTCGACCTAGGAAAAGAAAGTGCAGCCAGCATCATAGGCATTTATGACCCTGACTATAACAGCTTCAGCCTGGGTATCTTTTCTATGCTAATGGAAATCGAATACTGCCAGGCCAACGGCCTTAAATATTACTATCCGGGCTATGTCGTGCCGGGCTACAAACGCTTCGACTACAAACTGCGCATAGGAGGAGTTTCTTACTACGACCTGGCCTCCAGAAAATGGCTTCCATATCGCGAACTGAAAAAAGAAGACATCCCCATCCAGTCGATGCGACTGAAACTGGAACAACTCCAACAAATCCTCAAAGCGGGAAATATTTTTAGTCAAAAATTATATTATCCTCTTTTTGAGGCCAACCTGTTTGGATTTTGGCCTACTTACTTCTTCGACTTTCCAGTATTCCTGCTCTGTCACCTGGGACCTAAATCCAATTATTACACGGTAGTTTCCTATGACATCAGAGAAGAAAACTATCAATTACTGGGTTGTATACCGTTCGAAGACATCCAGTTTTACTTCAATGAATCTTACACCAACTCTTTCGATCGTTCCCGCTTTTTTCTCGAGCTGATCGTAGTGGACCGTTTGTTCCACTTTTCAGGTACTCCCGAAGGAATTGCCAGAGCCGTCTTTCAACTAGCCAGCCAACCGTCCAGGGGGTGAAGGGGTATTTGGCAGTGAGTATGGGGACTATTCTTAGTTCAATTAAACATCTGCAAGGCGTCCTTGTTTATCCTTTAATCGTAAGAAAAGTGACAAGAAAAAAGTGCCTGATCAGCCATTTACCGCTGTGGCGCTCTGTTTAATTCCTGCCTTTGGCGGGTGCACGCATTTTTCTTCTTCAAAAAAATATTGATCTAAAGAGGAATTTATTGCAATGAAAAAAATAATGGTATTCCTTATTCTGTTACTTGCTTATGCCTGTTCGACTTACAAAGGCCTTCCGGAAGTAGTTTCTGATACCGGATGGAAAACGAAAAAGATCCCTGCTCATCCGCAGCAGGAAGGAGGCGATCCGGAGGCTGGATATGAATACCTGGTCTACGGCAATTACGTCGGTTCCGGTCTACCGTTCGAACTGGCCAGGAAGCAATTCGGCAAGCACCCTAACAACGTGCTTGAGCGGGAAGGTTTAAATGCTCAGCTCGACTATCGTTCAACGGCTTTTCCGGCCAAAAACGGGCTGATGGTGGTCAACGGCAACTGCTTCACCTGTCATGCCGGCCGACTGAACGGACAGGTCGTCCTGGGGTTGGGCAACAGTTTCTCCGATTTCAGGGCCAACTTTGGCTTATTCGCTAACCTGGCGGGACTGGGCATGAGCCTGAAGTATAGGAAAAATTCATTGGAGTGGGAGGCTTTCGAAGACCTGAATTACTACCTAAAGGCTTCCGGTAAGCACATCAAGACCAATCAACCCGGAGCGAACCCGGCGGCCGTCCTGGCGGAGGCCATTGTCCGCCATCGCAATCCGGAAGACCTGACCTACGTGGAAGAGCCTTACTACGAAATGCCCAAGTATACCATCGCCACTGATGTGCCGCCTTTGTGGAATGTTAAGAAAAAAAATGCGCTCTACTATACCGCAGTCGGCCGTGGAGATTTCACCAAGCTGCTGTTCCAGGCTTCTTACCTTGGCATTGAAGACAGTACGGCGGCCCGTAAAGCTGTAGAAAACTTCAAAGATGTCGTAGCCTGGATGGAGCAAATCGAACCGCCTCGTTTCCCCTACCCTACCGACCTGGAACTGGCCGAGGCCGGACGACCGATTTTTGAAGAGCATTGCAGCGGTTGCCACGGGACCTACGGTGATGAAGAATCCTATCCGAATAAAGTCGTTTCATTAGATGTAGTGAAAACCGATCCTTACTACGCCAGCTATGCCGTACAGGCCCCTATTGTAGATTGGTACAACAGGAGCTGGTTCGCTACCAGCGAACCTCGTTCTTATTTCGAGCCGGCGGCGGGTTATATTGCGCCTCCCCTGGACGGCATCTGGGCCACGGCTCCTTATCTGCACAACGGCTCCGTGCCCACCATCGAAGATTTGCTCAACAGCTCCCAACGTCCCACCTATTGGGAACGCAGCGGCCGCAGCGGTGATTACGACCCGGTAAAAGTGGGCTGGAACTATGACCGCAAAAAGAACGGTAAAGGTAAATGGACCTATGACACTACCCTGCCAAGCTATGGCAATATGGGCCATTATTTTGGGGATAAATTGAATGGCGAGGAAAGGACAAAGGTAATCGAATATTTAAAAACGCTGTGAGCGGAGCCGAAGCTCCGCCTTACGGTCGATTGTAGAAACAAGGAATATCATTTCTGCTGTAAACGACCCCTTCCAGGCGTTGCAGCAATATCGTCAGTTTTTCGCTTGTCAGATCATATTCGCCTAACAAATCAGCTAATTCCTTTGGTTTTAAAGCGGAATAATCCTGACTGGCAATTTTTCCATAGGTATCGAACAAACTGATCAACTCTTCCTTGTCCTTTTGCATAGCCTTCAACAAAAAAGGAGAAACCGTCAATGAATCAGTATTGACCCGGATAAAAGAATCCAGAGCCTGATAGATCTGATCATAACAAGTCAGGTTGTTATAATAATCTGCCGACACACGAAGATAACGATTGACGTTGTCAGTGTAGGTCGCGTTGTCAATCTCCGCGATCTTTTCCTGTACTTTTTCCCCGCACAGCTCACAAAGCGGAAACTGGTTGGAGGCCATATTCAGCAGCATGTGTTTTTTAGCCGAAGACACCACACCTTGTGGAACAATGAAAGCCTTGTCAAATAGCGCCGCCTCGATCAATCTCAATTGCTTAAGCGTAATGGTATAAGTCTCAAGAGATTCGATCTCCTTAGGGATCTTACCCTGGATCTCTGTCTGGCGTACGCGGTCACGGTAAAAACTGAGCAGCTCGATATCTTCATACAAACGCCTGGTATCCAGCGTAGCATACCCGACAAAACCACGGTAGTTAAACAGATAAGAAGCAATGGAACGAGCACGCGTTAACAACTCACTGTCAAACCAAAGGTCGATATCATTTATTATATTGGCATACAAGCGATTGTACTTATCCTGGATCATCAGATCATCCACGTTAGCCAGCTTTGCTGTCTGTTCTTCCTTGAGTATGCGAACATCATAATAAAGGTCGATCATTTTAGAATACGCTTTCCAGTCGCGATACTTGGTATCCACACTGTTGTTGAACATGTCAATCTGCTTTTTCAGTTCCAGGGCCATCTTCAATACCTCCAGAAACTCTTTTTCGACCTCCTTCTTTTTCAGGTTCCTGATCTTGCGGAAGTCCTTAGATTTCTTTTCGATATATTGTTGATTATAAGCCAGTTCTGAATGATCCGTGTTGTATTCCGATTTGGTGCGCACAACCAGGATGTAGCAGTTGTTGCGAGAGGTGATCAGTTCTTTGAGCTGATCGACGCGATCGGCGGTTTTAAGTTCCTCATAAAAGCCGGACTCCCGGGTATTATCGACATCCCAGTGGATTTTATATAAGGTAGCTGAGACTACTCTTTCCTGAAAAAGGGCGCTGAGTTCTTTGTTCAGCAGTCGGATGTAAAAATCGCTGTTCATAGTCCCTTTGACGCTAACTTCCTCCAGTGTCGACAATCCTTTATTGACCTGTGGAAGCACCTGATCCGTCATGGTCATGAAAGAAAGTGGAGCAGCTACCAGGGAAGTGGCCGTTTTACCCAGATCGATAGAGATCTGAGCGGCTTTTTTCCAAAACTCAGAGGTTTCGCTTCCTTTAATCGCTTCAAACTTGACTTTGGCGACGATATCTCCGTTTTTTAAAACTTCATCCGGAATATTCTCGAGAAAGCGACCTCCGTATTCCATAACCCGCGAAGAATTGGCAGGGTCGCGAACATCATGTATCATCAGCGGTATGGTCAGTTCTTCCCCCTGCTTCAAGGGGTTTTGAATGGATACCGCCAGGTACATGTATTTCGGATAGTCTCCTTTGCGAATGTCCAGTTCCTTTCGTTCGGACCGGCTCAGCCCTTCTCCCGAGAAAACATCTCCCAGTCGGTTGCCGCTAATGAGATATACATAAGCGGAATTAAGGTTGTAGTCAGAATTTGGAAAATCTTCGGTCATCCACTCTTCCACTGGACTGGCCGTAATCGCCTGTCCTAACAATCCATTTCCCAATAACAAAAAAGTAACGATAAGTAGTGATGCATTAAGGCGTTTCATTGTACAGTGTTTGGTTTATCGAACAAAAAGGACGTGTGGTTTATTTTAGTAAATTTGCGATATTATACAAGCTCAAATGTCTTCTTTTTTCTGAAATGGCTCAAGCGGTTGTTTTTATATTCCAACAAAGGAAACTTGTAGATAAAGCGCTTAAGTTGGCCTAAATTTATTTTAATATCCTGAAATATCCATTAGTTTAAGCTCGTTTGAAAAACAAACCTAAGCTCTTCATTCTGAATTTCCTGGAAGCGAATCATCGTTTAGTTGTCTTTGCAGAGCATATACGGCTTTGCGATCATTCGTTTTTCCCACAGGATAATTTCATTTATTAATCGAAACAACTACTGTTTTATTTTATTAAAAACCATAACAATGAAAAAACAAGTATTACTGGTGGCTTCTTTATTTTTCATCCTTAGTGCAGGCATCCCTACCCTTAGTGCCCAGGAAGCCGCTATAAAAAGCAGATTAAGCACTTATATCGAAGCAACTAATGCCGGCAATTGGGACACCGTGCTGGATATGGTCTATGAAAAATTATTCGATCAGGTGCCTAAGGATCAGATGAAACAGGCTTTCAGCCAGATGAGCGCTATGGGGATGAAAATGGAAGTGCAAGATTATACCATCGCCAAAATGTCGGACAAAATGCAAGAAGACGGAGCTGATTTTGTTATCGTAGAATACGATGCCCAAGAAAAACTGATGCTCACCGGTCCTCAATTCAGCAATGAGGCCGTCATTGAACAGATGAAGGGACAATTTAACAGCATCTATGGTGCAGATAAAGTCAGCTACGATAAAGAAACCAATACCTTTTCATTAAAAGGCCAAAAAACCATGCTGGCAGTTAGCAAAGACGGCAGCGATGAGTGGAAGTTCATAGAGTATAATACCACCAACCCTATGCAGGCACAACTGTTCCAACAAATCGTACCGGAGAAAATTCTAACAAAACTGAAAGCAACGAAGGAATAAAAAGAAGTCCGCCGGCATGCCGGCGGACTTCTTTTTATTCCTTCCGACCAAATCCATGTCGATTCTGCCCTACAAAACCCTTCGGAAATTGCTCCACTCCCGGAAATCCCAATTTTATGTCTCTTCCTTCATAAGGAACATGCGCCGTTCCAAACAAATAATCCCACAACGCCAGCGTCAACCCAAAGTTGATCCCATGAGGGTGTTCCTCAGGCATGTCATAGGCGTGATGCCAGATGTGCATTTCGGGATGATTGAAAATGATTTTCATAACCGGCCCCATCACTACTATTCCACCCAAAACGGCAGTCCCGATTACCAGCAGTTCCTGCCAAAGCGCTGTCAATGGTAATACATTCACCTCAAATGCTCCGGTGGCAATAATCACCCCGATCAGTCCGCCCAGAATACCTCCTGTGACCTTCCCCGATACCGTTATATTAGAATGATTATAATGCCCGACCACCAGGGTAAAGAGGTGGATGATGAAAAAGTCGTATAACCCGATCCCAAGCAAAGCCAATGGCAAATATTCTAAACTGCGATACACCACGTTTTCCATCCAGTGATAACGCAAATGCGCCGCAAACCCCATCTGTTCCACACTGTGATGGACCTTGTGGAATTCCCAAAGCCTCGGATGATAATGCAACAGTCGATGCACCCACCATTGCACAAAATCCCGAACAACAAATCCGATCAGCAAAATGGACCAGGCCGGAAAATACCGCAGCGGATTATTGGCCTGCAAATCAAAACCTGTAATCGCGAGAAGACCATCGTTGATCAAATTGACCACTACCAGAGAAGCTGCATTAAAAATGATCAGCGAAAACAAAAAGAAATTGAAGAACATGTAGAAAAAGTCCAGCCAAAAATCTTTCCTGAATTTTGGCTGCTCTTTCCGCCAGGGCGCCACCCATTCCAACAGCAGGAAAAATCCCGAAACCAGCAGCAACCAGTAAAAATAGTTATTCCAACCAGGGTTCGTAATTTCATTCCACAGGTAGGACATATAGCCTTGATATCCTTCAATGAAGACATTCCAGTATTTGCTCATTTGAGTTTTGAGTTTAAGAGCCTAAAGTCTTAACCACCACCAATCTTATCAAGAGCAACCACGGCAATCCGTGCAGGGCCAGATCGAACCAATCCATCGGCTGCATCCCGACAGCACCGCCGAACGCCCAGCGCAATTTTCCCCATATATGAGGTTCAGGGAAATAGGGCGCCAGGCCCAGCGTCAGGCAGGCGAAAATGATTAAAGGCCAGCTGTTAATAATGCTTTTCATATTGATTTTTTCTTCAAAAAACCCTGCAAAATTATTCACAACCTCACAAATATTACGTAATTCACATCACAAAAGTACAAGCTATGGCTACAGAAAACCACTCCAAACGTCCGAAGATCGTCATTTTGGACGGATATACCCTTAATCCGGGTGATCTAAGCTGGAACAAAGTCAAAGCGCTGGGACAAACCCATATTTATGATTACAGCCCACCGGAGCAGGTCGTAGAAAGAGCGAAAGGAGCGGAGATTCTGCTTGTCAACAAAGTCGTTATAGATAAAAGCGTCATGGATCAGTTGCCGGCTTTGCGATGCATCTGTGTTACTGCTTCGGGTTACAACAACATAGATCTCCGGGCCGCTGAAAAAAAGGAGATTGTTGTTTGCAATGCGGTAGGCTACGGCACTCCTTCTGTAGCCCAGCACGTTTTTGCGCTACTACTAGCGCTCACCAACCGGGTGGCGGCGCACAATGAAAGCGTGCAGCAAGGCGGATGGGCAAAAAACCGTGATTTTTCTTACTGGCTATCCTCGATCCCTGAACTGGAGGGCCAAACTATGGGTATTTATGGATTCGGCCGCATTGGGCAGCAAGTAGCGCACATAGCACAGGCATTCGGCATGCACATACTTTCTACGCATAAACATCCTGAGCGGGATGCGATGGCGGGTGTACGCTTTGTCAGTATTGAGGAGTTATTTGAACAAAGCGACGTGATCAGTCTGCATGCGCCCTTAACAGAGGAAAACGAAGGCATCGTCAATGAACAACTATTAGCCCGGATGAAATCCCACGGCATTTTGATCAATACCAGCCGGGGAGGATTGGTCCAGGAGGAAGACCTGAGAAACTGCCTGCTCAACAAAAAAATATTCGGCGCCGCACTTGATGTCTTGTCCCAGGAACCGCCTGCTGAAGATCACCCCCTGTTTGGCCTCAGCAACTGCCTGATCACGCCTCACATGGCCTGGGCCAGCCTGGCTGCCCGGGAGCGATTACTGGATATTACCGTGCAGAATATCAAAGGTTTTTTGAAAGGAAAACCAAAGAATGTGGTGAACTGACTTTTTACACAACTCCAAACCAAAGGTTTCCCCAATATTTCTCTTTTTTTCCTA
Source organism: uncultured Saprospiraceae bacterium (assembly GCA_964548175.1). Classification (GTDB taxonomy): domain Bacteria; phylum Bacteroidota; class Bacteroidia; order Chitinophagales; family Saprospiraceae; genus JANQPA01. The sequence continues at coordinate 65,601 of CAZJQS010000004.1, read as the reverse complement.
TCTAAAACTGTATATTTGCGGAGTTTTTCCCAAAAAGACTTGTAAATCAGTTCTTTTCAGGATAAGCTGAATTGGAATTATTTTTTAACTAACGCTTAGTTAAGTATCCGAAGCCAATTGCTTTTTGGAACACAATTGGCGGAGAGGCTTAACGTTTTAACAGTAAAAATTTCGTTATGCAAGGTAAAGGAGTAGTAAGGTTCTTCCTTATTTTGATGACGTTGGTAACCTTGTGGCAGTATTTTCTCACCATCCCTACCCGAAGAGTGGAGAAGGAAGCGGAGGAATATGCAAAAGCTGCGAGTACCGGCATCCAGGATGAACAACAGCAGAATGCGGTATACAAGCAAAAGAGAACCGCGTATTTGGACTCTATGTCAACAGAAGAGATCATGAAGATCCCCCTGGTTAAGGCTTTTACTTATCAGGAGCTGAAGTCACAGCAGTTGGCACTAGGGCTGGACCTCAAAGGAGGCATGAGTGTAGTACTTCAGGTTAATTTACGAGATTTCATCATAGCATTAGCTAATAATTCCAAGGATCCAACATTTTTAGAAGCGTTAGACAAAGCCACCGAAGCACAGAAAAGTGCTCAGACTGACTACATCACTCTTTTTTCAGATGCCTGGAGACAACTGGCGGACGGCCGCAGGATGGCTTCCATTTTCGCACTGAATGAAGCACTTTCCGATCAGGTGAACTTCGAAACCACAGATGGGGAAATGACGCGTATCCTGCGTCAAAAAGCCAATGAAACGGTAGATCTCACTTTTAAACTCCTCAAGGAGCGCATCGACAAGCTCGGCGTTGTTCAGCCTAATGTATCTCTGGATGCGAGCCGGGATCTGATCGTAGTAGAACTGCCCGGCATCGACAACCCTGAACGAGCCAGAAACTTCCTGGAGGCCGCAGCCAACCTGGAGTTCTGGAATGTCTATCGCATCAGCGATCCCGGCATTGCAGGCGCTTTTGAACAAGCCAACCAGCGTTTAGCGCAAACCACAGGCCAGGAAGTGGAACGAGAAATCCTTCGCATTGACACTACCTATGTAGTTGACAGCCTCGGAAATACCGACAGCACACAGATCGCCGGCATCGATACCATCTATAATCAGTTCAACTTTGCACAAGGCCCGTTATTCAACCTGTTGACCGTTAATCGCGGCACTTACGGTCCTGCCGTTATGGGTATCGCAGAACGCAACAAACGCAACACCATCGACTCCCTTCTGGCCAAGCCGGAAGTTAGCCGCTTGTTCCCAAGAGATGTAATGTTCAGATGGTCAAAAGATCCGATCCGTGATCTGGAAAATAATGAACCAACCGATCTTTATCAGTTGTTTGCCCTGAAAAAGGAACGTGCCTCGGAGGAAGCTCCCCTTACCGGAGATAAAGTGACCGACGCCAGAGCCAATCCAGATCCGCAAACTAACCGCGTACAGGTGTCCCTGACCATGAATAGCGAGGGCGCCCGCGTCTGGGGGCAGATGACCACGGCAGCAGCACAGGATAACAACCGGGAGATCGCCATCGTCCTGGACGATGAGGTCGTTTCCGCTCCTAGTGTCCAGAACCCTATTACAAACGGAAACTCTTCTATTACAGGTAACTACAGCATACAGGAAGCCAAAGACCTGGCTAATATTCTTCAGATCGGCAGGTTGCCGGCCGAAACGGATATCATCCATGAATCGCTGGTCGGCCCTTCGCTGGGACAGGAAAACATCAACCGAAGCATCACCGCTCTCGTGGCCGGTTTTCTGCTGGTGCTGATCTTCATGATCCTCTATTACAGCACAGGAGGGGTCGTTTCCATTATTGCGCTGTTCCTCAACCTGTTTTTCATTTTCGGCGCCCTGGCTTCTTACGGAACCGTACTGACCCTGCCAGGCATTGCCGGTATCGTTTTGACGATCGGTATGGCCGTAGACGCCAACGTGATTATCTTTGAGCGTATCCGGGAAGAAATCCGTGAAGGAAAAACACTATTCGCCTCCATACAGGATGGTTTCCAAAACTCTTATTCGGCCATCGTCGATGCGAACGTAACCACCATCCTGACGGCCTTCGTTCTGGCTTACTTCGGTCTGGGGCCCATCAAAGGATTTGCGGTTGTTTTGATCATTGGTGTACTTTCTTCTTTGTTTACAGCTGTTTTGGTAGGCCGAATGATCATTGAGTGGTGGACGAGAAAGCGTGGCATGGCCTTCAGCACAGGCTTTTCAAAAAATGCCTTCGCTAACCTGAAGATCGACTGGCTGGGCAAACGCAGAAGAGCCTACATGATCTCAGGCATCATTATCCTGGCCGGTTTAGTTTCCTTCTTCACCAGAGGGTTTGAACTGGGTGTTGACTTCAAAGGTGGACACTCCTACAACATCACCTTCGAACAAAGCATCGATATCAGTCCGGCCCAATTACGGGAAAGCCTGACCACTGTCTTTGAAGGTACTCCTACCGTAAAAGCCGTGGATACCGAAAATACTTATAATGTTGTCACAGATTACCTCGTTGACGACACTGGTGATGACGCCGATGAACGCGTTATGGCCAGATTACATGAGGGCATAGAAGCCGCTATCGGACAAAGCCTGAATTTTGAGAACTTCAGTGACGCAGACGGAACCGGCACCCACGTGACCAGTTCGGCCAAGGTAGGACCTACCATCGCTGACGACATTAAGACCAGCGCCCTCTATGCCGCTATTTTTGCCCTCTTGCTGATCTTTTTGTACATCTTCATCAGGTTCAGTAAGTGGCAATACAGCTTAGGCGCGGTGGCTGCCTTGTTCCATGACGTTCTGATCGTACTCAGCGTCTTCAGTTTAGGTCGCGGCTTACTCCCGTTCTCTATGGAAATCGACCAAAACTTCATTGCAGCCATTCTGACAGTAATCGGTTATTCTATCAACGATACCGTAATAGTCTTCGACCGCATTCGCGAATACCTGAATACTTACCTGAAAGACTCCAAAGAGGATGTGATCAACAAGGCGATCAACAGCACGGTCAGCCGTACTGTAATCACGTCTCTGACTACCTTCCTTGTAGTAGCCATATTGTTCTTCTTTGGAGGAAGCAGCATCAGCGGCTTTGCTTTCGCCTTGCTGTTGGGTATCGTAGTAGGTACTTACTCCTCTATCTTCGTAGCTACTCCAATCATGTCGGATCTGTCCGGCGCCGAGCTGAGAGCTAAAGTGACTAAAGATAAGAGTGGTAAAACAAGTATGTCCCAAATGGCTTCAAAAGCCAGATAAATTGATGATCTTACCAAAAAAAAGGGGATGGTTTCACACCATCCCCTTTTTCTTTGGTCGGCTGGCTAACGTCCCTGAAAACAAAGCGAATCCTAAAGCTGTTTTTTGTTTATATTACTTGATAAAAAACAGCGCAATAATCTACTAATATATGGGATTCAAGCAATATTCCTTCTTTTTCCTGTTCCTCTTACTGCTTGCTTCTTGCACCTACACCTTAAAAGTAAAGGACGGGGCGATGGCTGTAGACAGGAAACAATATTCCGTAGCTGAAAAGCTATTGAAAAAAGAATACAACAATGAAAAAAGCCGGGTGGAACGTGGAAAAAAGGCTTTCCTGCTGGGAAAAACCTATCAGGCCCTTAATGAAAGCGATAAGTCCATGCAATGGTTCCAGACGGCTTACGACAATGGTTATGGAGTAGACGCCCTTAAAGAGCTGGCTTACGCTCAAAAAAAAGCTGAGCAGTACCAGGAGGCCATGATGACCTTTAAAGAATTGGGATTGGAAATCGGCAGCCCCTACGAATACCGCCGCGAAATCGCCGCCTGCCAGATCGCCATGGGCTGGAAAGACATCAAAGAGCCGGAATACAAGGTCGATGTGCTGGACTTTAACAGCAGTTCGGCCGACTATGCTCCTACCCTTTTCAAAGATAACCAGCTGGTCTTCACTTCCGACCGCAGCGGCAGCACCGGCGAGGACATCTACAAATGGACGGGAAATGCATTTTCCGACCTCTTTGTAGTAGACCTCAGCTCGGAGACTGTGTCTAACTTCGATGAGTTGATCAATACCCCGGATAATGAGGGCACCGTAGCGTTTAGCAGTAATTACCAGGAAATGTATTTTACGCGTTGTTCCGCTCCTAAACGCCAGGATGCCTATTGCAGTATCCTGCGCTCTACTTTTGAAAACGGCGCCTGGTCGATATCCCAACCGATGCGTTTTTTCGAAGAAGAAGACATCAACTACGGCCATCCCAGCCTCTCTCAGGATGGCCAGTATCTCTATTTTTCCTGCAACCATCCCGACGGCTGGGGGGGATATGACATCTACGTTTGCCAGCGCACTTCTTCCGGTGACTGGGGGCCGCCTAAACTCATGGGCCGCTCCATCAATACGACCGGCAACGAGAAATTCCCCTTCGTTGATCAGGATACGCTTTACTTCAGCTCCGACTTTCATCCAGGAATGGGCGGTCTGGATATTTTCCGAACCTTCAAGCTGAACAACGGTAGTTGGGGACCGGCTTACAATTTAAAGCCCCCCATCAACTCGGGAGGGGATGATTTTGCTTATACCATCGATTATAATGCTCCGAAAAAAGATAAGGATGTTTACCATGTGGGGTATTTCTCGTCGACCAGACTGGAAGGTCTAGGTGGCGATGACATTTATAAATATGAAAAACGGTATGTGCCGCCGCCACCTCCCCCGCCGGTAGCAGAAAACCTACCTCCCGTGGAAGAGCAATATAAACTTATCCTGGAAGGTTTTGTATTGGAGAAAATATATGAAACTCCTGAGGATCCGAACAGCCGTGTCCTGGGCAGGAAACCCCTGCCGGGCAGCGAAGTTGTCATTAATCTTGAAGGGAAAAAGGACAGCTCCATCACGGTAGGGGAAGATGGGTTTTTCCGAATCGAACTGGAGGAAAATGCAGATTACGATTTTATTGCCTCTAAAGCCGACTACCTCACCAATGATGAGTTTTTCTCTACGAAAGGCATCGGTCGCGATCCTAATCGCAAGGTGCAGACCTTTGAGGTGGAGATCGTCCTGGATAAGATCTTTCTGGATACCGAGATCAAGCTTGAAAACATTTATTACGACTTCGACGAATCGTTCATCCGGGATGACGCCAAACCGACATTGGACGAGCTGGCCCGCAATCTCAAACTCAACCCGGATATACGCATCCAACTTGGCTCCCATACTGACTGTAGGGGTAATGACAACTACAACCTGGAGCTTTCACAGCGAAGAGCACAATCCGCCGTGGATTATCTGATCGAAAAAGGCATCGATCCCAATCGCTTGCTGGCAAAAGGCTATGGTGAGGAAGTGCCTGAAGTGGATTGTATCTGCTCCCGTTGCACGGAAGAAGAGCATCAGCAGAACAGAAGAACTACTTTTAAGATTATTGAGTAACTGATGTTACGCTATGCTGTTTTATTTATCTTCTTTTAGAAATTGTGCCTGTAATCGAATTATATCTATGATTCCCCGCCAGGAATTCCATATGATTCCCGATTGATTATATGGAACCCCTGGCAGAGTTCTTGTTGGTGAATGATTCACCTTATGGGGTTGTGTAAAAAGTCAGCTACTTCTCCCACCTGACGGCCCGCAGGTTTGCTCGGCTTAAATGATTCTATTTTTTGAGTTTTTTGCCGAAGAAAATCGGCGATTTTCTTCGGCAAAAAACTCAAAAAAGAATTTTACTAGCTGCGCAAACCTGCCGGCCGTCAGGTGGGAAGAGTACGAAGACTATTTACACAGCCCCGTAAGGTCAGTTATTAATTATTTTACAATCAATAACTTTCCGGTATAGACCACCGCTTTTCCATTACTCAACCTTACAATATACTCGCCGCTCCTCAGGGCAGACAGGTCGATGAGAAACTGATGCCTTTGTTGTTTGGAGGAAGCATGATGAAGTATTTCCCGGCCGGACATATCCAAGAGTCGTAAATGCAGCGGCAGACTATTCTCTAAGGTAACATTCACCTGTGCGCTTGTACTGGCTGGATTGGGAAAGATCTTGACTTCCCTTATGTTGACAGATTCGAAAGTCGTTGTCAGGAATACCGAATCCCTGGAGATACAATTATTGGCATCCACGACCGTTACCCCAAAACCGCCGCTTCCATCTCCGGTGATCTCAACCCCCTGTTCTCCTGTACTCCAGGTGAAGGTATAGTCCGGCGTTCCACCGGCTGCTATTGCCCGAAGGATATGAGCAGTTCCGGGTTCAGCAGGTGGAATGATGTTGATCTGAACCTGCAGCGAGTCCGGCTGATCAATATTAAAATCCACTTCCTTTCGGCATTCATTTTGATCGATAATCACCATCCGGTATGTCCCAGGCCCCATCGTGGAAAGGGTATCTGCATTCTGGAGGATGGACTCCCCATCCTTCAGCCAGCTGATGTTATAGGGAGGCATACCGCCTTCGGGACGGGCAACAGCCTCTCCATCAGCGGCGCCATGACACTGGACGTCAGTTACACTAAGTATGGGCTCCAGGACAGGCGCCGCCGGTTCTTCGATAACAAATTCATCGAAGATGAACGAACAATTATCTTTGTCTGTCACAGTAAGTGAATAAGGCCCCGGCAAAAGTTGGCTCTGATCTTCATTTCCGGAGCCATTGCTCCACTGGTAGCGGTACGGTGGTTTTCCCCCGGTAAGTGTGATAAAAATACTTCCTTCTTCCGCTCCGGTGCACCTGACGTCAAACACCTGAACCAGAGAGTCTACCAGTCGCACAGACGTTCCTCCTCCACCTACCTGAATATCGGAAAGAGAACGACGGCAGCCATTATTGTCTTCTAAGATTAAGGAATACATTCCCACCGGAACACTGTCCAGGATAGCCTCCCTGGAAATCGTATCGCCTGCTCCATCCAGCCAGGAATAATGATAAGGAGTATTGCCACCATTCACATTGACCAGTATGCGACCATCTGATCCTTCGAAACAAGTTACCGACCTGATTTCACCCAAGGCAATGCTCAACACAGGAGGTTGTCTTACCGTTTTATTCTCTGAAACAATAACACATCCATTCCCATCAGTAATGGTCACCCTATAATTACGAGCTGCGGGAAGATCCATAGCGGTCGCCTCTTGCTCGTTAGTGATTATGCGATAATTATTACTGAAGTGGAAAGTATAGGGCGCGCGGCCGCCGCTGATCTGAGCTGTGGCCTGCCCATCGGTTGCTCCATTGCAGGAAATATCTTTGACGTAAAAAGAATCCATCTGCAATTGTATGCTGGCGTCCTTTACTTTAATGGTCGGAGCTTGTTCTTCACAGTTATTGGCGTCGGTCACTGCCACAACATAATCTCCTGGTGAAACATTGGCGATCTCTCTGGTATCCTTTCCGTTATTCCAGGAATATTGATAAGGTGGGGTCCCCCCGGCCACCTGAGCGCGCAGCAAATTCGTCGTATCGCCGGAACAGATATCTCCAACATTTAGATCGATGGCTACATCCAGAACCTGCGGTTCTTGTATAGGTATGGTAGTCTCAAAAGTACAATTGTTAGCATCCCTGACGACCACCCGGTATGTTCCGGCCGGAATATCAAAAACACTTTCCGTGTTTTGATCAAGGCCGTCCCAGGTAAAGCGATAAGGCGATGCGCCTCCTGAGGTCTCCAATTCGATGAAGCCCGTCGCTTCTCCCTTGCATTTGATGGGACCGACTTCCAATACCCTGCTGATCAAAGGCTCCGGACTTTGAAGCGTTAGGGTATCGGTGACCAACCTACACTGATTCCCGTCGGTTATGGTTAGCCGGTATTGACCGTCAGAAAGATCCGAGCGATTCCTTTCCGTGCTTCCATCACTCCACAAATAACGTACCGGTGCAGTCAGGTTTCCATCTACATTTAAAAGGATAAGACCATCAGAACCTCCCGAACAGGCAGGCGGCCGAAGATCAATTTCGGTTTCTATAGCTTGTGGCGCTTCGACCACAATAGTAGTATCATATATGCAACCGTCTCCATCGGTTATTTCCAGTGGATAGGATCCCACTCCTACAGCTGTCAAAGCATTGCCGACTTCCCCGTTTCCCCAGTCGTAGAAAAAAGGCGCTGTGCCGTTAGGGTTGACAGCAATACTGCCGTTTTGCTTCCCCACACAGTCCGGCTGATCAATAACCACAACCAGATCCAGCTCCGAAGTCGCTGTTAAACTGACGGAAAACGTATCCGAAAAACAATTGCTTGCATCTCGTACCCAAAGCCGGTATTCACCCACTTCCATTTCTTCCAGCACACTATCTTGTTCGCCATTACTCCATTCATAGAAATAAGGATATGTTCCGCCATCGACCTGCACCGCGATCTTCCCTGTATTATCCCCCACACAAAGCGGCTGTACCAATTCAGCCAGGGAAATATTAAGCACCTCCGGTTCCCTTATGGTGAAATCTTCTGAAACCACACACTCGTTAAAATCTGTGACCGAGATGGTATAAACTCCTCTTTCCAAACCCTGGACGACAGGGGCCTGAACGCCATTTGACCAGGCGTATTTGTACGGGCCGCGACCGCCAACAGAGGATATGCGTATTCCTCCGTCAGTCTCTCCAAAACAACTGATGTTGCGCAGAGAATCTAAAAATATTCTTAGAGGATCCGGCGCTCTTAGCAGCAGAGAGTCGGTGCTGATACACCCGTTGTCATCCGTTACCGTTACCTTGTACTGGCCTGTACCTATATTCTCTAATACCCTGGTGTTTTGTCCGCTGCTCCATTGGTACCGGATCGGCGATTTTCCTCCGAAAACACTTAATGCAATACTGCCGTCATTCTTATCGGAGCAGGTTGGCGAAGCTTCGTCAAAAACGAGCCGTACCGGATCGGCTTCCTCTATTTCGATGTTTTCAATAATATTCCGACACTCCCCTTCAGTCACTGTAACACTGTAAAAACCTCCGGATAATCCATCGATGCAATTGGTCGTATCTCCTGTACTCCAGAGGAATCTTGGATTAACCCCTATATCGACTTCTATGCATATTTCTCCATCGGCGGCTCCTGCACAGGACACTTCTTTTACCACAGGGGGATTCAGCACTGCATCAGGACCATTGACCAGTACTGAACGTATCACAAAATCACAATCTCCTGTTACACCGTCCGTAACGGTAATGTCATAGGCGCCTTGCCGGAGACTATCAAGTACGAAAGTATTCTCATTTACTATTGAATCTCCCTGAATACCAGTAGTTCCGGACCATTGGTAACGAAAAGGCGGGGCTCCACTCAGGGGAGTGAAAGCGATTCGGCCATCATTCCCTCCGCATTCACTAATGGAACGTACAGATCGTTGGACACCTAACAGTCCGTCTGAGCCGGTCACTTCCAGCGTGTCGGAGGAAATACATCCATCCACATCGGTGACCCGGATGCCTATTTTTTCTACTTGCGCACCTTCCGGCGGAGCTTCAACGATCAGGGAATCTGCCTGGGCGCCGTTTTCCCAGAGAAATTCATAAGGTCCTTTGCCCTGGTCGATTCTCACCTTCACAACCTGTGTCGCCTCATTACACAACCCTATGGTTTGTGCCGGGAAAAAAGAGAGAGACGGACCGGCAGTAGTAAGGACATCAAAACTATCCTGATCCACACAACCTTGTGAGCTGATCATTTGAAAATAGATCCTGCCCGGATCGACAACATTGGTGTCTAGCGCCTGATCAGGCGTAAATGGGAAAGTATCTGAAAAATAAAGCTGCCCGCCGGTGAAATTGGCGTCCTCTACAGGGACAGTCCCCAGATCCAAGGATTGCCCCTGGCAAACCGTTGGCGCCACATCCAGGCTCAGTCGGGGATTAGGATGCACCACCACCGTCACTTCTGAACGCATGGCAGAACGACAGTCCAGTCCGAGTTCTTCTACATAGAACCGGTATATCACGGGAGAAGAGCTGTTATTGAGCGGCAATTCCGGAAAAAAACACGCGCCGATAGGGCCTACGATATCATCTCCATCCGGCGATCCGTACCAAAGGATAAAGTTCTCAGGATCAGAAGGAACGGCACAGACCATGGCTTGCTCGCCGGAGCAGATGGTGTCATTCTGCACGCCAGGAGGCGGGAGTTCTCCATCATCCATCATGCCGTTACAGTTGTTATCAATGCCATCACAGGGGATTTCTTCGGCTCCAGGATTAAGAGAAGGATCGGTATCGTCACAGTCCAGACCGTTATTAACATATCCATCGGGGACTAAAGCAGCACAGCTGAAAATGGATCGCGTGGGATCACCATACCCGTCTCCGTCAGCATCTACAAAAAAAGCCTGGTCGGGGCTTCCGAGATCTTCGGAGCCATAGAATACGATTTCGTCCAGGGCGATATCGCCCTTGGAGCCGTTGCCCTTCACAGCGACAAAGCGGAATTGCAGATTGGCGCCGTTCTCATAATCGGAAAGGGACAGATAGACTTTTTTCCATCCATTTCCCTGGCTGCCCGACCTTTGCCAAAAGGTATTCCAGGAGAACCCACCGTCTTCGGAAATCTCCAGCCGCAGTTGTCCGGTTTGAAAACCGAACATATGATAATTAAAAGACAAATGGCAGGTATCCGTACCTGCTTTATTTAACTGGATGCAGTTGGATACCAGGTAAGCCTCACCACCTTCCTCACAAGGGAAACTACCGGAAGCTTCAATATAAATATAGTTGCCATCTCCATTGACGTCTGAAGTTGGACCGGTGCCACTTGTGGGTGTGGCGCCGTTGGCTACCAGCCAGTCAAAATCGTCTAATTCCTGGTCGTTTCGCCAGCTGCCTGAGACCTCACAAACATTCCCGCAGGAGGTTCCGCAGAGTTCCTGGTCATCAAAATCCGTGACCAGGCTGGGTGGCAGTGGCAGGCAGCCGGTACGCACCCGCAGCGGACAAGAATTGGTCGAAAACTGACCGGTCTGCTGGCAGTAATTGCGCAAGTAAATTTCGTATTCCGTATCGGGTTGTAATCTTTCCAGGAAAAATGGGGCACAGGCATTAACTTCTACCACCGCTCCTTCTCCCGGAGCAAATCGATTGCCGGGAATAAAGCCCGGAGTACCATACTCAATAAGGACAGGCCCACAGTTAGTGCCTGGCAGCCAATCCAAAATAACGGTAGTAGTATCTACTCTGGCGATGCGCGCTTCTTGCAACGGCAAACATTCGATGGGTTCAAAAACCAGTTCGAAATACTCCAGCGTTCCTCCATCTTCGACGACGTCATCACAGACTTGCAAAGTCCATATGCCGTTGGGGTTAGTTCCGTCGTGGAAGTGAAAAAAGCTTTCTTCGGGCAGATAAGGGCCGTTGGTGTATGGAGGGAGATCATCTTCTATGGACAGGCAGGAATTGATGCCGAAGGTGGCATATCCGTTGCAATTAAAGGGATCGTAATTACCTATGTCGTCGTCTCCGCCTCCTTCATCTTCCATTAAAATAATGGTGCGGCCGTTAGGCGCCACCAGTCGAATATCCAGGTCACCTACCCAGGTATGACGAACCAACAATCGGACTTCCTTCAAATAGACGTCCACTCCCATAGCTGAGCCAGGAGCATTATCCACTAATATATCGAATTCATCCGGATCGCCGACAGGCAGGTTTTCCGGGCAGCTGAAATCCCGGATGGGCAATCCGCTATTACAGGGAAGAGGATTGGGAAGAAGAGCTTGAGCTGAAAGCGAATCGAAAGCCGTATGAAAAGCCCAAAAAATAAAAAACAGGGAGCATAAACGTCTTCTCATATTTCCGCTTTTTCGAAACGGATCTTAAGCCTGCTTGATGGTTTTGACTTAATCCGGTTTTTGGGTGAAAGAATGAAGCGCGTAGTTGAATTTCTTTTTCCTCCTGTAAATTAATAGCAATAATTTTAATTAAAAAAAAACGAATAAGTTCTTTTTTGACAGGAAGGCGTTAAAATGTAAAAAAAACGACTCTGAGGAGCCGTTTTTTTTATCCAACTACAATATTGATCATTCGCTTAGGAACAACGATCACTTTTCTAACGGTTTTTCCTTCCAGCCATTTTTGGATATCCTCTATTTCGATAGCTTCTTTTTCGAGGATTTCCTTGGTAGCGTCAGCAGGAAAATGAGCGGTAGCTCGCTTTTTACCGTTTATGCTGATCGGATACTCGATGCTGTCTTCTTTGAGGTATTCCTTATTGAGCTCAGGATAATCCGCATGGTGGACGCTTCCTTGCTCTCCAATGCCATGCCATAACTCTTCGGCCAGATGAGGAGCAAAGGGCGCGATCAGGCGAACCAAATCCTTAAGGATCGCTTTTTTATTGCAACCGGTCTTTTTCAGGTCATTTGTGGCGACCATGAAGGCGCTTACGCAGGTATTGAAACTAAAGCGTTCAATATCCTCTGTAACTTTCTTGATGGCAGTGTGCAATATTTTAAATTCCTCTTTTGAGGGCTGCTCGTCTGTCACGATCCACTCCTGGTTCCGGTCAAAAAACAGGTTCCACAACTTGCGCAGGAACTTACTTACGCCGTCAATACCCTGAATGTCCCAAGGTTTTGCCTGTTCAATGGGCCCCAGAAACATTTCGTATAAGCGGAAGCAATCGGCGCCGTATTGCTCTACCACGTCATCCGGATTAATAACATTGTACTTTGATTTGGACATTTTGCCGACTTCCGAATGTGTTGGTAAAGCCATAGCAGCAGCTTCCCCTTTGGAATTAAACGTTCCTTTATACCAAATTCCAGCTTTGCTTTCGAATCTGGCCTCCTGGTATTCCGGTCTCCATTCGATAAATTTCTGAATCCCTTTTTCATCCAGATAAGAATGTTCAGAGCCGTAATCGGTAACATAGTCCACCAAAACCGGTATGGTGATAAATTCCTGTCCTTTAGCTTGCTCTTCTGCAACCAGATCTGCTCCGACAAAACGATGCTGGTGGCTATCTTTTGTTTTTTGTAAAAAGAGGTACTCGATCACTCCCTGGATCATTCCCTGGTTAATCAGTTTCCGGAAAGGCTCTTTGGTTGGAACGAGTTTTTTGTCAAATAAAAATTTATGCCAGAACCGGGAATACATCAGGTGGCCGACGGCATGCTCTGTGCCACCTACATACAGGTCAACATCCCTCCAATAGTTTATCGCATCCTGGCCGGCAAAAGCTTCCTCATTTTGAGGGTCCATATAGCGCAGAAAATACCAGGAAGAACCGGCAAAGCCAGGCATAGTATCCGTCTCCCGGGTGAAGCCATTATCTAAATGCACCCAATCGTCCAATCGGGCCAGGGGTGACTTGACTCCGGAAGCGGGTTTAAAATCTTCCAGATCCGGTAACTCCAGCGGCAGTTCACTAGTATCCATGGGATAAGCGATGCCTTCTTTGTCGTAAACGATCGGAAAAGGCTCGCCCCAGTAACGCTGGCGGCTGTAGATCGCATCTCTCAGCTTGTAATTCACCTGAGGTTTGCCGATGCTCATTTCTTCGAGTCTGTTATTAACAGCATCTATGGCGTCCAGGACTTCCATGCCGTTCAGGAAGCCGGAATTGATCATTTTTCCGACTTTATCCTCGATCCCGGCGCCTGGATACATGGATTTATCGATGATCTCGATGATTGGAAGTCCATATTTTTCAGCGAAACGACGATCGCGTTCGTCATCGGCCGGTACGGCCATGATACAACCGGTGCCGTAATCTTTTAACACATATTCTCCAATATAAATCGGAATCTTACCGCCATTGAACGGATTAACGGCATAAGAACCGGTAAAAGCGCCGGTCACCTCTTTGGTTTCAGCCATGCGTTCGCGTTCGGAGCGCGATTTAACGTATTCCAGATAATCCTCGATCTCGGTTTTTTGTTCCGGCGTGGTTATTTCGGGCAGCCAGTCATGTTCCGGGGCCACGACCATAAAGGTGGCTCCGAAAATGGTATCCGGACGAGTGGTATATATTTCTATTTTCCGATCGGAGCCTTCAATATCAAAAAAAAGCTGTGCACCGGTGGAACGGCCGATCCAGTTAGATTGCATTTTTTTCATGGCTTCCGACCATTCCAGGTCTTTCAAATCGTTCAGCAGGCGTTCTGCGTAAGCGGTGATGCGCAATGACCACTGTAGCATCGGCTTTCGTTCTACCGGGTAACCGCCTCTTTCAGATACGCCATCTTTCACTTCGTCATTAGCCAAAACCGTTCCCAAAGCTTCACACCAGTTAACGTAGGTCAGCTTACGGTAAGCCAGGCGGTAATTCATCAATACATCGCTTTGTTCTTTGGCGCTCATGGCTTTCCATTCTTCAGCGGTGAAGTGGATGGCTTCGCTGCAGGCCGCATCTAAACCGATGCTGCCTTCCTTTTCAAAACGCTCTTTCAACTCCGCAACAGGGCGGGCCCGGTCTGCCTGATTGTCGTAATAATGGTCAAACAATTGCAGGAAGATCCATTGAGTCCACATATAAAATGAAGGGTCACAGGTGCGGACTTCCCGGCCCCAGTCGAAGCTAAAGCCCAGATTGTCCAGTTGCTCGCGATACCGTTCAATATTCTTATTGGTGGAAACGGCAGGATGTACGCCCGTTTGTAAGGCATACTGCTCAGCAGGCAGACCAAAGGCGTCATATCCCATAGGATGGAGCACGTTGAATCCTTTCATGCGTTTGTAGCGTGCAAAAATATCCGAAGCGATGTATCCCAAAGGATGCCCCACGTGCAGGCCGGCGCCGGAAGGATAAGGGAACATATCCAAAACGTAATATTTGGGACGTTCGCTTTTGTTGTCGACCTTGTAGATCTTGTGGTCTTCCCAGTATTTTTTCCACTTAGGTTCAAAATCTCTAGGCTTGTAGTCCATAGTTAATGTCTCTTTTGCAAAATGTAAGCTTGAGCCCCCGTGAACGTTTTGTCGCGACGCGGTAAAATGTTTTCCGGGTTTCGCCTTAGAAATAAAGTTGCGAAATTAACCAAAAAAATCTAGTTTTTATGCGCAAGGCATTTGAAATACATTCTTGCTTTTCCTGTAACAAAATCACACCATATGAAATGCGCTATTACACTCTTTTTAACAGGAACATTTTTCCTATTCATTCCGTTCCTTATGCCCCTCTATTGTCAGGTCAACCAGTCATTACCCAACTCTGGCACAATGGAGGCTTATGTTCAGATGGGCAATTCGCAGATCATTCAATCTTTCGACTTCAGATATGAAGGTGTAAAAGGCACGCCTTACCTGTACGAAAACTGGATGGAGGGATATGTTAATTTTATCGGCAACGAAGAGGAAGCAGATCCAAAAACCTATAAGATGAACATTAACCTCTACGAGCATCAGGTGTATGTTGCCCTGAGCAGCGGCGCCGTCGGTTCCTTACCTGCTAAAATGATCAAGAACATCAATTTCAAAACGCCGTCAGGAGAGGTGCGTTTTATTCCCCTGCCCCGAAAAATCATAGAAGCCAGCAATCTAAGTGGTTCAGGATACTACGAACTGCTCCATCAAGGCGCCATCACCTTGATCAAAAACCATAAAAAAATTTTCCAGGCAGCTGACTTCAAGGGCGCCTACAGCTCCGATATTCGTTATGATGAATACAAGGACGACATTAAATATTACATCAGTAGTGATGGCAAAAATTTTGAAAAGATCCGGCTGAATTCAAAATACCTCGAAAAGGCCCTCCCTGCTTATGAGAACAACATCAAACAGATCAGAAAAGAAGAAAAGCTTGATTGCTCAAAAGAAGAGGATGTAAAGAAACTTTTATCCTTACTGGAAAAAGAATAAACCGGTTTTAGATGAGCTTATTCCTTGCGAAAAAGAAAAAAAGCCTGTATGTTACTTTAGTTTAAATAAGCAAAAAACATCAATAAACCATATTATGATCAAAACTGCCATTCGCATAGGACTGCTGCTGGTTGTAGGGGTGTTGGTATACAATTACTTCCTGGGAACTCAGGAAGAAAAAGAAAGCTCCGAACGTATTTTTAAAGAGGTTAAAGATCTGGGTAAAGCCACCTGGGATCTGCTCAAGTCCGAAAAAGAAAAATTCGACCAGGGCAAGTATGACGAGGCCCTGAGTAAGGTCGAAGATATCTTTAACAAGGTCAAAGATGAAGCCGACAAGCTCAACGACCAGTCCGCCCTCGAGGAAATTCGAGAGCTGGAGCACGAGCAGCAAAAACTAAAAGACCGCATTTCTACAACCAACCTCGAAAGCACCGATTCCGCAACCGCCAGGGAAAAAGAGGCCATTTCTGAGGAATGGCAGCGGATTTTGCAGAAAACAGAGGAAGTAATGAAAAAGGTCGAAAAGCAGGAAGGCCAATAGAATACCAAATTTTTTAATGTTTTCATGTCGAAGTAATCTGATTTATCGGTTATAATCAATTACAATTCGGCAGATTATGCTCTCGCCAATATCCTGAATCACAAATGGGACGTCAGAACAGCTGAATACTTCATTCCAGTGCAGCTCTAATGCATCTTTTAATTGGCGAAATATTATCAATCAGGATATTCCCCCGATAAGAAAAAGGCCCTTCGCTATAAAATGCTTCCATGCGGATAAAATGAGCATCATTTTGGGGATTAAATTTGATCGCTACCGTGGTCCATTCCTCTTCTTCTATAAAATCGGATTCGTAGATCAGCTGAGCTTTGGAAGCCTTAACAGGACCGATGTACACCCTCAGTTTAAGAGGCCCTGCATAGCGATTGCCGGCATAAGTGTTGGAGTGACCGACGTCCAGTGTGAACAAATAACATTCGCCCGCTCGGAGCGGCTCTTTCAGGCGCTGGCCAATGGTCTCAAATGAGCCGTCCTCTCTGGTAATCAATCCAACAAAAGTCTCGCCCTCCGAAGCTTCCAGAAAGACACCCCAAGGGCCGGGCAGGATGTCCGGAGTGGTCCGGTCATTACACGGGAACCATCCTATCGGTACCGATGCATCCATAGGTTCACCTTCGAAAGAAGCATTATTCAGGTAAATCTGCCCCGGGGATAAAAAAGGAGCAAAAAGCAGAGTTATTAAGGGGATCAGTAACTTTGGCATGGAATTTTGTTAATTTTGTTGTTCAAAGAAAAAACAAGGAACGGAATGTCTGAGTTTTCTGATAAATCAACGAAAAGAACCAAACCAAATTACATTTATTCTATCATAAGTGTAGCACTGGTCCTCTTTCTGCTGGGTTTCTTTGGACTGGTCATCCTCAAAGCCCAGCGGCTGATCGTGGTGTTTAAGGAAAAAGTCAATATTCTGGCGGAATTGAAAGAGTCCAGCCTGCAAACTGAGATCGACAGCTTTCAACTGGCCCTCGAGGCTCAGCCTTTCGTCAAGGAAGGTTCTGTCCATTTTATCAGTAAAGAAGAGGCAGTAAAACTCATGAAGGAAGAGTTTGGAGAAGACTTCCTCAAATTAGACCTGCCCAATCCTTTTTTTAATGTCATTACCTTCAACGTGAGAGCGGTCTACATGGAAAGCGATAGTTTGAAAAACATCCGGACGGAATTGATGACCTATGAGGCGGTTGGCGATGTGTACTACCAGGAAAGCCTGACCGACAATATAGGGAAAAACATACGGCGACTAGGTTTTCTGGCGCTGGGCATTTCTCTGTTTTTTATCCTGGTAGCCGTAACGCTCATACACAATACCATTCGCCTGGCTCTTTACTCCAATCGTTTTCTAATCAAAAACATGGAACTGGTAGGCGCCAGTTGGGAATTCATCAGCCGCCCCTATCTGCTTAAAGCGATCGGACAGGGCATTATCAGTAGCCTCATCGCACTGATCGCCCTGGCCGGGGTAGTGTATTGGTCCTGGCAAAATATTCCGGAATTGCGAGAACTGGTGGACATCCCCGGCTATATTGCCCTGGCCGTTTTCCTGCTGTCTCTAGGCATCCTGATTAATACGCTGAGCACTTATCTCGTGGTCAACAAATACCTGAAAATGAGGATAGACGACCTGTATTAAAAAGATAAAACCACATTTGGTAAATCCGCCGTACAGCGATGGGCTTATTTACATAAAATAACCTATATTCGCGAAACGTTTTAAAAACTATAGAATTAGCGAGATGAGCAAGAATAAACCACCTAAAAAGAAAGTGGTTGTTACTACAACTAACAAACAAAAAGAAGCCGATCAAAACCAAAAAACACCTGCCGCCAAAGGCAAGAGAAAGGTCAAGCCTACTCAATCTACCCGCGGCAGTGAGCGTAAAACCCCGGCCACAGCGCCACAGGAACTGATCTTCGGTCGGCAAAACTACCTTTACATGGGATTGGGTATCCTGCTGATCGTCATCGGAATGCTGTTGATGAGCGGAGGTTCCATGCCCAGCCCGGATGTCTGGGATGAAGGTCGCATCTATGGTTTCAGAAGAACGGTACTGGCTCCTATCCTCATTCTTGCCGGATTGGGGGTGGAGATTTACGCCATTTTCAAAAAATAACGCCACTCCTTCATGTCTGAATTGATCCAATCAGCCGTTTTAGGGTTGATACAAGGACTGACGGAATTCCTTCCCGTTAGTAGCAGCGGCCATTTGGAGCTCGCTAACGCTCTTTTTGAAGGACAAAACCTCGGGGCCTCCAGCCTTTTAATGACCGTTACGCTTCATGCTGCGACGGCACTCAGCACCATCGTGGTTTTTCGCAAAGATATCCTCAGCCTTGTAAAGGGATTGTTCTCCTCTAAATGGAACGAAGACAAAGCTTACACTTTGAAGATCATCCTTTCTATGGTTCCTGCCGCCGCTGTAGGCTTTTTATTGGAAGAACAGATCGAGGCCTTGTTTCAAAGCGATGTGCTGTTTGTCGGATTGATGCTGTTTGTCACAGGTGTTTTATTGTTTTTTGCCGATCGCGCAAAGAGGACCGATAAAAAAGTCGGATATGGCCATGCATTAACTGTTGGCCTGGCGCAGGCAATAGCCATCCTGCCGGGCATCTCCCGCTCGGGGGCAACCATTTCTACTTCTGTGTTGTTAGGAATCGACAGGGAAAAAGCAGCCCGTTTCTCTTTTTTGATGGTCATCCCTTTAATTCTGGGAAAAATGCTGTTGGATATTGTAAGCGGGGAAGTCAGCCAGTCAACCACCTCGGTCGCCGAACTGCTGACCGGATTTATTGTTGCTTTTTTAACTGGACTTCTGGCCTGTGTGTGGATGATAAAATTGGTTAAAAATAGCAAGCTAACATATTTTTCTGTATATTGTTTTATAGTCGGCGCCATTGCCATAGCAACTGTCTTATTGAAATAAATTGGGCTGTAGGATCCATTTTGTTTAAGGAAAAAATAACGTATGAACTCAGAGGATAACCCCCTGCCGAGGTACGATTTTCAAGCCGGAGCAACGCTATTAGTGGACAAACCGCAGGGATGGACTTCTTTCGATGTTGTCAATAAAATTCGCTACAAACTCAAAAAAAGACTAAAAGTCAAAAAAATTAAAGTCGGCCATTCCGGGACTCTCGATCCCATGGCTACCGGACTTTTGGTTATCTGTACTGGTAAGGCTACCAAAAAACTGGCTCAACTTCAAGGGCTTTCCAAAGAATATACCGGGACCATGATGCTGGGGGCATGCACACCTTCCTACGATGCAGAAACTAAAGTGGAAGAGCGTTTCCCCTACGATCATATCGATGCCGAAATGCTCGAAAAAGCTCGCCGGCAGTTTATTGGTGAGATCGAACAGATCCCTCCTATGTTCTCCGCCATTAAAGTAGATGGACAACCGCTCTATAAAAAGGCGAGAAAGGGTGAAAAAATAGACATCGAACCGCGTAACGTATACATCAGCGAATTCGAGCTGACCCGCATCAGCCTTCCTGAAATAGATTTTAAAGTTTCCTGCTCGAAAGGGACTTACATTAGAGCCCTGGCGCATGATTTTGGTAAAGCCCTCCGCAGCGGCGCCTACCTTACGGCGCTTCGTCGTACGAAAGTGGGCGATTTTTCCATTAAAGATGCCTGGGACCTGGATGAGTTGATTGCTTATATTGAAGAGGTGCCTGTGGGTATTGGTTATAAGTGATTATTAAACGTCGTATCAAATTCTGTATAGGGCTCTCCTTAAACAGATGCTATGATGCTTTTTCGGCGTTCTGCCAAATGATGCTTTATGATTATTTTGACCATTTGACATAGTATCATAGCATCTGTAAAAAGAGTATTCATTTGAAAAAAGGACAGATTTTCAAGATAACTGATTTCTACATTTCTGCCAGCACAGCTTTCACATCTTTAATCCTGCATTTTTGATAATTCAAATCAACCACCGGCTGCTCCCCTATTCGGGTATCCAGCACAGCCATACTCGGCTGCCCATCAGCGATCTTTAGAGCAATGATCTTGACCGGCGTATCTTTCGGCACATTGCGCTGAATGTAATTATTCCCCTGCCGGAAATTCAGCTTCATCATGCTGTTAATTTCTTTGAACACCACAAAGACTTTTTCCTCCTCAGGATCTTCATCCTTGACGGCCAATGCCATTTGTTTTTCCTGAGGAACATCGTAAAAGCGGTCGCAGTTGATCCAGCCGGGTTTGTCCACCTGATAAAAATAGTAACTCAAACCATCCATCCCCAATTGGCCTCTTGCCTGCTGAGCATCGTAATAGGCAGTCAGGATACTGTCTTTAATGGCCTTCCATTGCTTCAATCTTTCCTCGTATTGTTCAGCTATTTGAGCGCTGAATTGTTGCTCCAGTTTGTTGTGCATGCCCACCAATTCAAGACTGTCAGCGATATGCTTGCCCTCCCAGGTTTCGAAAGCCCAGCGGTAAGCTTCCATTTTTTGCTCCTGCTCTTTCTTTGCTTTCCGGTAGGCGACCATTCGCTTTTCATAATTCTTTACATTTTTTTCATAACGGGCCATTTGAGCTTCAAACATTTCTATTCTTCTGGCCTCGATCTTCTTTTTTCCCATAAACAAGCGCTTGAAAAATGGAGGATTGTACTGCACATTTTCCAGCTTTGGAAGTTGGGGAGCCTGGTAAGGATAAACTGCAATGGGCGCCGGCTTTCTTGGCATCGTCTTGAGATTACGCGAATAAGGCATCCGCCATTTGATGTAAATGGGGCGCTTCGGCCTGGTTGGAATCAACAAGGCCGCCTGCTGGCTGGGCGCAAATCCCTGTCCGGTCGGCAGCCAGTTAACCGGCCGGCCTCCGGCATTGGTCTCGGCGTTGAACAACTGCATGCCTTCCAGTTGGGTTGGAGTAGGCATGCTGAGAGTCAAGGCCTGGCCCTCACGGAAATCCAGGGGCTCACCATTTGCCTCCGCCGCCATATAGATCATACCACCGGTTTCCAACATCTGCCCATCAGAATGGGTGGACAACTCATTAACGATCATGCCGGATTTGCTGTAGTGCTCTTCAATAACAAGTTCAACGGGGCCTTCTGGATTGGTTCCGTCTTTTAATTGAAAAACGCCGGCCGGCACCCAGATGGTCGTGCCGTTGGCTGCTTGGAGGTGGGTGGATTCATTGGGATCGATGGTGAAGCGTTGCTGTTGGCCATCGCTCAGTTTGGCCATCAAGTCCTGCAGGCTTTCGAGTGGAATAGTTGTAACCGTCACATCGACGCGGCGATTAAGTTGGCGGCCCTGCTCTTCTTCGTTGTCATAAGCGGGGCGATCTTCGCCGAAATTAAAAACATCGCTTTTGTCGACTTGAAGTCCTTCTGCTTCAAGGAAGTCCCGGACGGTCTGGGCCCTTCTTTCGGCTAACCGGCGGTTATAGGAGGCGGCGCCTTTATCGTCGGTATGGGCTTCGATCTGGACAGTATATTCGTCCAATTCCTGGACATAGGTCAGCAGTTGACGAAGTTCTTGTGAAGCCTGGGCGCTTAGTTCGTATTCGTTGAAGTCAAAGTACAAGGTGTAAGTTTTGCTGTCCTGGGCGAAGAGATGTTGCCCCAGTCCAAACAATAGAATAATTAGGATTGATCTCATGGATAAATGGGTTTTTGTTGAGTGGATATTAATGTAACGTAAAAAACAGGTTGGTATTACTCGGGCCATAGTGTTTACACTGTTTGGTGGAGTTGTGTAAAAAGTCACTGCGCTCGTTTGCGCAGCTAATAAAATGCTTTTTTGAGTTTTTTGCCGAAGAAAATCGGTGATTTTCTTCGGCAAAAAACTCAAAAAATAGAATTATTTAAGCCGAGCAAACCTGCCGGCTGTCAGGGGGAGGAGTAGCTGACTTTTGACACAACTCAACTCCTAAGAATAGTCATGTATGTTTATTTAAAAAAATAAAAACTGGCTCCCTTCTTTCAGGAAGACAGACTTGTCAGGCAACTAGACAGGAGAACAGGAAGACAGACTTCAACGTAAGAGGGACGGTCATCAGACTTCAACTTAGAAGGACAGTCTAAAGCCTGTCTTCCTAACAGTGTAAACACTCTGGTCCGAGGGGGGGCCGAGGGGGAGATTATTTTTTCAGATAGGTATGCGGAAAATCTTCCCATTCCTTTACCAGACCAGCCCTAACTGGGTTTTGGGTAATGTAATTTTGATAGACCAGACACTCCCGATCACTTCTGACCATGCGGTCAAAATATTCTTCTGTCCAAAATCGACCGGATCTTCCTAAAGCTAGATTGGCGTATCTGGCGGAGGCGCCTTTAATGAGTCCTATAATCTTGGATAGATTGACGTAATCGTTGGGGAAATAGTCCGTATCTCCTTCCCTTTCTTTTAGCTGTATGCTGGTGTCGATCAACAGGTGAAAGTGATTGGACATCACGGTGTAAGCGATTAGATCGTAATATTGTCCGTCGTAACGGTGAAATCGTTCTTTTAAAATGTCCGCAATTTTTTCTTCAGCTAAAAAAGTCGGGCCACCCATGACCTGATCCAGGTATTGATCGTATTTCCTGAAATGCTGTTGTTGGAGAATGGCTAATTTGATTTTAATCTCATCGGCATTTTTGCCGGTCAATTTGATCTGGTGGACCTTTTGCTCGTATTCTTTTTTTAACTTTTCTAGCACCGACTTGGGAAGGGCGCCGTGTAAATTGGATGTTACAAAATAGGTGGCGCCGGCCAAAAAAATGTGCGGCAGCTTGCGCCGGGAGATTTTTTGTGCGTTTTTCATCGGTTCTTCGGAAATTTACTAGGACCACAGACTTAAGTCTGTTAGGCCAACGGGCTTTAGCCTGTTGGCTGTTAATTAAACAATCATTTTCATTTGGAAAACTTGTCGGCGTAAACGCCGACTTCCTAACAGTGTAAACACTGTGGTCCTACAAGTTACATTATTTTTTCATAACACACAAATAATCAACACATTATACATTATAATTAAAGTTCACTCCACCAAAACAAAAGGGTAAAAGAGTAAGCCGCCTCCGCTGCGCTCCGGAGGCAAAAAAGGGTTAGTACCGGGAGACTCGAAAGCCGTTGTCGCTGTACCTGAGATCGGCATCGCTCCAGCCCCGGTCCGAAACCCGGCAATTGAAATCATCGTCGAACCAGGACCCGCCACGAAGAACGTAATTACCTTGCTCTCCGCCCTCGATCCAGGCAATAGCGTTTAAAGGAGCATCTTTATAATTATCATGCCAAAGATCTAAACACCACTCCCAAACATTCCCACTCATATCAAATAAGCCCAGTTCATTCGCCCTCTTCTGCCCTACCTCATGAGTTTGATCATTTGAATTATTAGAAAACCACCCCACCTCATCCAAATCATCTGATCCAGCATGAATAGTGGACCTTCCTTTTGCTCCTCCCCTTGCTGCATACTCCCACTGCGCTTCGGAAGGCAGATCGTATTGAGCGCCCGTTTTCTGATTTAGCCACTCAACAAAAGCCTTGGCGCCATACCAAGTCACATGAACAACAGGATGCCGCAAATAGCCATTTTGAATGGCAAAACCATCCTGATAAGGTATGATTCGTTGTAAACTTCCTTCTAATTCAAAAATACGCTGATCATTATATCTTAAAAAACTACCGCTCCTCTCCATCTCCCCCCGCACATCATTCAAAAACGCACAAAACTCCTCATTCGTCACTTCGTATTTGCTCATGTAAAAATCGCCAACCGTGACTTCCCGGACCGGCTTTTCACTATCATAACAAAATGGCTCCTGCTCCTCCGTGCAGCCCATTCTGAACTCCCCGCCTTGAACAAATACCATATTGCTTTCAAGCTGCTTGAGCACTATATTCAAATCAGGCACGACCAAGTCCTCTGCATTGTCGGTGCTTTGAGGAGGATCGGTATCACCAGACCGCTGGGCATCATTCCCTGGCTGCTGCTGGGGGCGCTGTATCTGCTGATATTGGGGGCGCTGACGGAAAATCACTTCTACCCGGCGTTCTTTGATCGCGGATAGGGCGTACAATTCATCTGAGGCGGACGCCTGGGTAGGATCACCTTGTATTTCACCCAGCGGAAGCTCGTTGATCTGGATCACGCCGCTAGAGATATAAGGCTGCAAAAGGCCATCTTTGTAATTCCGCAAATAGTTTTTGACCACCTGCAGGCGATTACGGGCAATATTTCGATCGACGTTATTGTCTGCTATGGGGGTGACGGCCAGTTCTAGGGTCGTGCCGTATCGGCTGCCCAGCGCATTGAATATTTTATCCGCCAGCTCATTCAGACGGCGGGTCTGACTGGAAATTTCCCGGCTGAGCACGACATCGGAAATAGACAGCTTATTGAGGTAATACCTGGTTTCTTGTTCCAAGAAAAACAGCTCGGGATTCGTTAGCGGTTGATTGTTGTCAAAATAGACGGATAAAATGACCTCGCCTGATTTGTAGCCGTTAAGCTCCCGGATCGGGAGGTACGGTAGCTCCCGGGTAGACAATAAGCCCAGGCTTTCCCTGATCTGCGACACCAAATCATCTACGGTTGTTCCCTGAAGCTTACCGTTCATTCTGGAAGTAGTCTCAGGATCATCTTCCAGCTCCGCCAGAGTGTTGATCACGACTTCCTGAGCAGCTTGCGGAATGCGGTCAGCAAGTGCCGCCCAGATGGAAAGCTGGAAAATGTGGTCGTTGACGTACAAATCGATATCCGACACGCAGTTTTCGGCTTCATCTAAAAACGACTTTGGATAAAAAATGCGGAGTAATTCACTATTGACAACGGCAAGAATATCTTCAGGTGGCGATTGCTTGAGCATGTTCCCGACATAGGTATCGACATTCCCCACATCGCAAATCGCCCGAATATAGGTCTCAGCAATATCTGAATAGAGACAAACAGCTCCTTCCACACATTTGCCATCCTTGCCTACATAAAATTGAACCGTGTCCTGGCTCAGCTCGTTGCGAATGGCAACTTTTGCTTTTCCTTGTTCAAACGGATAGGTTTCCACAAAATTAAAGGGAAAGGCCTTGCTGCCGGATATATTCAAATAGCCCCACTTAGTGCCTTCCTGCGCCTGGACCATCCCTTCCGAATAAAAATGCAAATAATCATAAACGGCCGGAACAACGATCTGCCCGCGCTGGTCGTAAAACCCGAATTTAGTGCCTTCGCGAGTAGAGGGGGTCTCTACACGGAAATATCCTGTTTCTTCGTCTCTATCAATATTTCCATAGTTGGCGGGGATGATCACTTCACCACTGCGGGTGCGAACCCCTTGCCTTCTGTTCTGTGGGTCCTCGAAAATGACCAGCTGATCTTCCTGATCATCCGGTAAGGGTGTCATCCTTACCTCCCGCACCTGATCACTGGTCTCATCAATCAACAAATGCGTCATTTGTTCTACGCTAAATCCGGGCCTGAAAAAGCGAAGATCGAGCGTGTTTTCTTCCCAGTCTACTGGTATGTCAAAAGTATACTGCCCATTCTCATCGGTCAGTGCATCCACCTCAAAACCATCGATGCTCACCTGTACATCCGACAGGGGTGATCCGTCTTCGTCCAATACCCGACCGGCAATAGAAGCCGGGAAATTGTAAGTCTGATCTTCATCATACACCCGCAAAAGCGCCGTGAACACTTCGGGCCGGCCTGTGCCGAGATCCCTGGCCAGCAATAAATTAAAAGCAGCGGCGTCCAGCATGGAATCCGCAGTCTCGGTAGCAAAACGGTCAATTCCTTCTACTACGTCCAGGTATTGGTTGTATAAAATCGCCCCACGGTTATAGAAAGCAATAGCCAGATTTTCAATATACTGATCCCCCATCAGCCGGATGCGATCGTCTTCCTGGCGTTGGTTGTAGAACTGAAGGGAGTCCCTTAACGGCTGAATGATAATGGATCGCCTTTCAGCACCGGTAAGCCTGGAGGGGAATAATGCGGTATAATAAGGCCAAAAAGAGGAAAACTCCAGATTCCAGAAGCGTATCTTATCGGGCTGACTTTCTTTGTATTCCCTCCTCTCCTGATAGACATCAAACTGGTTCTCAAAATCGAAAGAGGACCGGATCACTTCATTGACCAAATAGAGCGATGCAAAACTTTGTTGGTAAAATGGATTGTTTAGACTTTCATCCTTTACGACCTCCGCCATATCCACCACAAATCCTGCTTCCCGGAGCGGTAGATATGTGGTGTCGATCGCCACTTGTTCCCGAATAAGTCCTCTGGACAGCAAATCGTAAAAGATGATCCAATCTTCTTCTGATTCCAGGCAGGCCTCCTGCTCGTTCCATGCCGCCAAATCGCCTGCACAAGCTTCATATTTCGGATTAAACCATAGAAACAACCCACTCAGCAGCAGCCATAACGGCACAGCCCATATCCAGCCTTTCCAGCCGAAAATGGCGTCTCCTTCCCGGAACAGCAGCTCTTTCCATCGGTCTGACAACTGCGCGGCGCCCGGAGGCGCATTTTCTTTTTCCAAAACGTCCAAAGTCACAGAATCGGGTTGATAGCCGGCTTCGATGTAGTTTTCCAGCTCTTTCTTAAGTTCCCGACGTTGAGGAGAAGGCGGAATGATTTGTATTTGATTGAACAATTGATTTACCCGCCATTTTTCATAAGCCACCGAATCTTGGTCGGGCTTCGGAGCTTTGTCGAGTAAAACCTTGATGGTTTCCCGGATCTTTTTCTCCAGGCCTTCTTTTTTCAAATAATCGATCAGCGAGGCTCTTACGGGGTTGGGCATTTTCCCTTCAACAAACCAAGGCAGCCGCACCAGGTGGAGAATATTATCCACCGTCAGCAGATTGTCCACTTCCGAAGATAGCTCCTTACCGAGATGCAATGTCAACTTCCACTGCAATTGCGGATAAACGGCGCAGGCCGCTATCCACCGAACCATGGGCTCAGAATAGTACATCCGCAAGGTGGTGAGCAACTCCTCCCTCATTCGGATGCTTTCCTTGCTCGCATCGTCGATCTGCTTGATCATCTCTTCCCAGGGCTTGGGCTCGACCAGCTCAAACTGCTCAATCAGCCGGTCTATGCCTTGTAAGCTGGCCGGCAGCAGGAAGAACTTCCGGGCCAGCATCTCCTCGTCATACGACCACTTATCCAAAGGCAAAGGCGTCAGTAATCCTCTGGCTTTCCAGCCCGCCAATTCGTCGGTCCATTTCGCCCAATCACCGGTAATAGGATTGAAAAAGGCCCGGCCGTCTCCTACGATCAATAAGCGTGATTCCTCGTATTTATGTTGTAGATCTTTTAGGGGTAAACCATCGGGATATTTTTCGTTAAAGACCACCTGGGGGCTGCCATCGTAAAAGAAGCGATCGATGTGGACCTCTTCTTGTTTGAAGGACTCGTAAAGCTGATCAAACAACAGGGCCCGATGATCCTGCATGGCTGTTCGGTCGATTAAAAGCAGGTACTCCGTCGGTTTGGAGGGCTGGGTATAACGAAGGTGAATTTGCCCGGCATGACGGGCAGTGGCGTTGATCGTTGCGGGTATGTTGATCTTGTGATAATCTTCCAATTGCCGGCGGCGGAGTCGGCTGGTCAGCTGTTTGGCTTGCAGACCGACGGCCAGCTCCTCCGGTTCTTCCAGATCGATCGTCCACACGTAGGGCGGAGCTTTGTGGGCTTTTTGTAAAATGGCGACGGCTTTCTTACGACGGCGCTCCAACCATTGTACCAGGGCGCCAAGCAATAAAGCCAGCAAAATGACCAACATACCTTTGATCCACCAGCGGTTTTTTTGCCAGAAGGCAGCTTTTTCTATAGCTGCCTGATCGGGTATCGGTAAGTCATGTATGTAGGGAATCTCTCTGGTCTTCAGCCTGGGCGCTTTTTTCTCTGGCTTCTCCACCTCTTCAACGACCGGTGATTCAGGAATATCACGCAGGTTGAGAATATAGGTAATGGAATCCAGGCCCGTGTTGTAAATCGCTCTCACGATCAATGTATCCACAGCCTGACCGATGGTGTCGCCAGCTCTCACTACCAGTTGATTCATACTGTCGATCTCATACTCACCCCAGATGGAATCGACTGCATACAATTCCCCATCTACAAAAGCGAGTTGCCGGAGCGTGTCTTTTTCTTCTGTTCTTAAAACCGGATCCTGAACCAAGGTATCGCCCCGGACCACATCCAGGAAAAACCGGTGTTCTGCATCGGTCGGCCCCACCACTTTGTTGGTCCGCCAGAAAATGGCGATAAGGATGGTAGTCAGTGCGAGTGCAGCAATCAATACCAGCCAGCGCCATTTTTTTTCGGATCGCTCTTCTTCGGTAGGCGCCTTTTCCTCCTCTTCTTCGACCTTATTGGCCGACTGTACTCTTCGCCTGCTTTTGTCGAAAAGGTCGTAGAAATGCTTTTGCTGCTGGGGGTCGGTGGCGAAAAGAGGAACCAATAGTGTTTTCAGGCGCTCGGGTTCAATATCGTCCGGCAGGCGCTTCCATAATTCCTGGACTTTCAAATGCTGCCCGGTGCCCAATGGGAAGCCTTCCTGCTCCAGGCTGTGGAGGAGATCGGAGAGGAGGGCGTATGTGATCGGGTTGGGCATGTGGATGTTGGATGTTAGATGTTGGATGTTGGATGTTAGAAAATACTATAACGATCTTGCTCGTAATGCTTTTAAGTCCTCTCTAGTTTTTGCGAGGACGGAATAGGAACTAAAAAGCTGTCTTTTTTGGGTATCGTTCATTTTTCCAGGGTTCTTCAGCAGGTCCGGGGCGAAATTCATTTTTTTCAATAAAATCATCCAAAAGATGAGTTCGGCCGTCGCAGGCTTTTTCTTGAGCCGAAGGGTTTTGTCCTCCCGGATGTCTTCAAAATGCCGGATCAGGATTTTCAATTGGTCATTATTAAAGCCATCGATTTTGCGGCTGACGATTTCCAGTAAAGCCGCAGCATCGGGAAAAGGAATATCGTAATAGATCACCCGGCGAAGGAAGGGATCCGGCAGGTTTTTCTCCGAGTTAGAAGTCATGATGATAATAGGCCGTTTGTTATCGGTCGTTTTGTAGTGCTGATCTACCTCTGGGACGGTGAATTCCAGGTCTTCCAAAGCCGCCAGGATGTCATTAGGCAGATCACGAGGCGCCTTGTCGATCTCGTCGATGAGGACAACCTGGCGCTTTTTTGACCGAATGGCTTTACCTAGCGCCTGGTATTTGATGAATTTGGCTTCGATCTCCTTGTTGCCTAGCAGTTCTTTCCGGTTTTGGGCGTATTGAAAATGCGCCAGAGCATCGTACTTATAAAAAAGTTCGCTGGCGATGGAGGTAGTCTGCGCGTTAAAGACCAGCAGGTCGCCAAGATTGAACTTCCAGGCCACATAATGCGCCAACTGGGTTTTACCTGTGCCAGGTTCACCGGTCAGCAAAAGGGGCAGCCCCAGAGAGATGGCCACCTGCACTGCATCCGCTAGTCCGCGGGAAGGCAGATACAGAGAAGCCTTATTCAATTTTTCATTCAGTTCGAAATCCGGCAGTTCGATCTGTTCTTCATGTTGTAGTAAATCCAGTTGATCCATTTATTTATTACTATGTGATATCTGATAAATGATGTGTTGTAATCGTTCAATATCGGTCATATCCAGCATTTCTTCTTCTTTGACGTATTGTTTTTTTTCATCCGGCAGGCACTGTATGAAGGTTTTGATAAGGTCTTCGATTTTAGAAGCATTGTTTTCTTCATCTACTTTCAGCAGCCATTCTTCCAGGAAATCTTTTTCGACCGGTTCCAGGGGCGTCAGCAAGGTTGATTTTTCAGGAGTAGCCTTGACGATTTCCCCGACTTCTTCTACAATTCGTTGATATCGCTTAGATATTTGTTCCAAATGGGCATTTTTAACGAAAATGACGAACATGAACCAAAAGGTAGGCACCTGCTCGTGAACTTCCGAAAAAGTTTCGATTAGCCAAAGGAGGTATTTTTTCATGACCCGCTTGTTCCAATCGCCCGCCTGAATTTCGAAAGTAAGCGTCACATACTCAAAGCCCAGGCTGGGTAAGCCGGTTTGCAGATACTCCTCGAAGGACGTATTGGCCTGTTGCAAGCCAAAGCGATCAGAAAAATAGGCTTTGAAGGCATCCTGTGCTTTTTCCGGATTTCGCCCCATGGGCAGTTCGTCAAAAGCGACCCTTTTCCCGTCGGAACGTCTTTTGAATAACACGGCTTCCGGGCGATCGCTGAGTTCTTCCTTTCGCAACTCATACACCATCCTTTCGGCAAAGCTGTCGGGTTGCTGGGTGGGACAAGCCAGCATAAAATAAAATTGATAAGGATTCTTACGCTCCTGGTGCGCGTCGAAGGATTCCCAGAAGTCGCCATAGACTTCCGAACGATCGCAGTTGACCAGGTACAATTCCGGCAATCGACGCCTGATTGCCAGAGCTCCTGCTTTATCAAAAAGAACGCCGCCCTCTTCGAAAGTATCCAGGCCCGAAGCCCGGCGAATTTGCCTGTTAACTTCGTCAAGCCGGCTTTCGTGCTGCCCTATCTTCACCCGGAGCGCAGCCTTCTGTTCGGGATCTGTCGTCAAGGGCAGTTCCTCGTATAAGCCGCCGAGAAGCGCTTTAAGATCATCCCGGCGTTTTTCCAGACTTTCGAGCTCGTTTGAAGCCATAGTGATGATTTAAAATAGCTGCTTTGACAGGCCGACAGCCCATCAAAGCAGCTATTTTTTATTCTTTCTCTTCAATCGTTTTGAGCAATGCATTATACTTCTGCCGCGCCTCGTCCAGGCGCTTTTTGAGGGCAAATCTCTGATTAGGATCTACTGTCAAAGGTTCTTCCTCTTCCAGGAAAGCAATTTTCTCCTTCCAGCTGGTAGCCTGGCGCTTAAGGCTTTCGAGATCCAATTGGTGGATCTTTTCCCAGAAAAGGCCTTTTTCAAACTCGCCGTTGCCCTGATCTTCAGGGACATCGGGTTGGGGGATACTAATGTCCTCTTCCTTGATCCGGTCTATGTGGTATACGAGGGCTTCTGCGATTTGGTTGTATTGCCGCTGGGCAAAGTCCGTATCGATGAGGCCTTTGCGTTGTTGATTCAGGATGCCGTTGTAGCGGCCCTGCTGAAATATCCAATCGTTGTAAGCCCGGGAATCTGTTTTCAGGTATTGATCGATCAACTGAAAGGTAGCTTCGAAATCGCGCAAGGCCATATTTTTTTTCAACGCCGCCACTACATCTTTGAAGCTCCTGATGACAGGTGTGGTTTCCTTTTCCTTTCCGGCCTCGCTGGACCTGTGCAGCAAAGGCCTTTCCCTGTCTGCGCTGGAAACTTTTTCTTTCACCAGAGTGAAGCCTTTTTCCATGAAATAAAACATGCCTCCACGATCACCTATACCGTGGACAGAGCCGAAACGAGGCACTTGCTCAACATTAGACATGACGTCTTTTTTGACCGCCTCACAAAGATCGACCACACTGATTTGCGGACCGGGGTCGTTTCGCAAATGCCACATTAAGCTGTCGGCAAACGGGCTGTTATCGCCGGGCTTACCGTCAGAAACCACTTCATTTCGACCGGCAGTAAGCAAGTACCGGGAAGGGATAAAATAATCCCTCGGCAGGGGCTTTTCTGCCTTGCTGCGTTCTGAGAACAAAGTCCCTGAATAGCAGGAGTCGGCAATGATAAAAGTATGCAGGGATTTGATGGGTTTAATATAATCTTTTATCCTGCTAAAATCCATATTTGACCAGGGTTCGTCGTTCTTGCCGTCGTAAGGGATCCAAAAGCCCTTATCCAGCACCTGATCATATTCCCCATGCCCGGAAAAATAAATGAGCAGGCTATCCTGAGGACCGGCCTTTTGGGTCAGCTCCATCAATTGTTTGAAGATGTTAGCAGCTGTGGCTTCTTCATCGAATAAAGTAACGGTATCTTCCTTTCCAAATTGGAAACGGGTGGTCATCAATTCCAGAAAGTCCCTGGCGTCTTTAACGGCATTGTATAACCTGGGAAAATCCTTGTATTGATCAATCCCTATAACAAAAAGGAAATTCCGACCTTTTATTTCATCTGTTTTTTCTGAGGATTTAGCTGTTCTCCCCATCCCCTTATTAACTTCTTTTGACATGGGTATGTGTTGGTTATAAAATTCATATGATGCTATCTGTCAAATATAAGGGGGTTCGGGCGAAATTAAAAGTGGGGGTGATAGATGTTGAATAGCCTGTCCTGCTGGAAGCGGGACAGGCTATCCGGCATTCAACATCTTTTCCGTACATTTACGCCGTATCAGGTAAGGAGAACATGGCAGAACAAAAATATCACAAACCCGTAGGCGTTATCGGCGCCGGAAGTTTTGGCACGGCAGTTGCTAATTTGCTGGCCTATAATGTGGATGTCAGGTTATACAGCAGAAAAAAGGAACTGGTAGATCAGATCAATACCACTCATGAAAACCTGGGCGTAGAACTCTCCCCCAGGATTACAGGAGTTAATGCGCTGAAACAAATAGCTGAAGAATGCGACCTCATTTTTCCCATTGTCCCTTCTTCTAGCTTCCGGAACATGATGAAAGAACTGGGTCCGTTTTTAAAACCCTATCATTTGCTTATTCACGGCACCAAAGGTTTTGATTATTCTGAAGAGGTATTGCAGCAAAAAGAGCACATACAGCGCAATGACGTTCATGCGATGAGCGAGGTTATCCGCCAGGAAAGTGCTGTACTGCGCGTGGGTTGCCTTTCCGGTCCTAATCTGGCCAGTGAGATCATGGAAGGGCAGCCGACAGCCACTGTAATCAGTAGCCATTTTGACGAGGTCATCGACCTGGGCAAGCAGGTGCTGTCCAGCGAGCACTTTTATGTTTTCGGGTCCCATGACTTGCTGGGGGCGGAACTGGCCGGCGCCCTGAAAAACATCATCGCCATTGGATCCGGCATTCTCAGGGGGCGCCATTTAGGAAAGAACATACAAGCTGTTCTCATAACCCGGGGTTGGCACGAAATGATCAACTTCGGCAAATCCATCGGAGCGGACAGCAGCGCCTTCTTCGGCGTGGCCGGCATTGGCGATCTGGTCGCCACCTGCACCAGCAAAAGCAGCCGGAATTTTACCTTTGGATACCGCCTCGGGCAGGGAGAAGATATAGAAACGATCCAGCAGACTATGCCGGAACTGGCCGAAGGAGTACGCACCTTAAAAGTCATCTACAAATTAGCCCGTACCCATAGACTGCGACTACCCATAACGGATATGCTGCATAAGGTGGTTTTTGAAAATTACAATCTCGACAAGGCATTGAACTATCTGATGACTTATCCTTACGCTGTAGATGTTGACTTCCTGGCAAAATAAAAAAGCCGATACTTGTTTGTAAAATAGATCAATTCCTTATTTTCAGGCCAGAACGATTAAAGACCGTAATAATGAATAGTTTATTAAAAAAAATAGGCCCGCATGTAGCGGCCGTGTTCATTTTTCTTGTTGTAACCGCCCTGTACTTTTCCCCACAACTGGATGGCAAGGCCATTAATCCGGGAGATATTTCTCAATACCGGGGCATGGCCAAAGAGATGAACGACTATAAGCAAAGAACCGGAAAAGCCACCCTCTGGACCAATTCCATGTTCGGCGGTATGCCGACCTACCAGATCAGTAGTGTCAGAAGTGGGAATACCCTCAAAATATTAGATAAAGCAGCCAAATTGGGCATCAGTCGCCCCATCGGTTTATTCTTTTCCGGCATGATCTGCTTTTATATTCTGATGGTTAGCCTGGGAGCTAACCCTTGGCTAAGCATCATAGGAAGTATTGCCTGGGGTTTCACTACGAATAATTTTATCCTTTTCGAAGCCGGCCATATGTCCAAACTAGGCAGTTTATTTTATCTGCCTCTGATGGTAGCAGGCGTATTGCTTGCGTTCCGCAAACGCAATTACATCTGGGGCGGCATCGCTTTCGGTATCGGCGCAGGCCTGAATCTGCTGGCCAATCACATTCAAATGACGTATTATCTGCTGCTGACCTTGCTCGTCTTTGGAGTCGCTCAGCTGATTTTCAGTATCAAAAAGGAAGAATTACAACACTTTCTGAAAGCTGCCGGCGTCATCATTGCCGCCGGCCTGATCGCCGCCGGAACCGCCTTTGCCAACCTATGGATCACCTACGATTACGCCAAGTCTACTACCCGCGGAACGCCGATTTTAAAGGAAGCCCCCTCCGCAAAAGAAGCTCAGAGCAATAGCGAGACAGACGGACTGACCTGGGATTACGCCATGGATTACAGCATGGGGTACCTGGATCTTTTTTCTACCCTTATCCCTGGAGTAATCGGGGGTTCTTATAGCGAACCTCTGGGCGACGGCTCTGCACTGCGCCGTTTCTATGCCCAGAGAGGCCAACAACTACCCGATAGTTTCTCCGCTCCACTTTACTGGGGAGAGCTAAGAGCTACAGGCCCAAACTATTTCGGCGCCGTCATTTTTCTGTTGTTTGTGCTCGGTTTATTCTTGATCAAAGGCCCCGTAAAATACTGGCTTGGATTAGGCGTGCTGTTGACGTTGATGTTGTCATTGGGAAAAAACCTGGAATGGTTCAATTCCATTCTGTTTAACTATTTCCCCTTGTTCAATAAATTCCGGACGCCGAACTCTGTACTTAGCGTTACGGCTTTTCTGGTGCCCTTGCTGGGCGTATTGGCTGTAAATGAGTTGATCAAGGAAAAAACGGATAAGAAGAAAGCCCTTAAAAGCCTTTATCTGGCAACCGGGATCCTGGGCGCCGTCTGTTTATTTTTTGTAGTGGGCGGCCCTTCTATGTTTGACTTCAGCGGCCGCAATGACAACTTATATGAATCACAGTACGGCATTAATGTTGCGGCGCTCATTGAAGATCGCAAGTCCCTGATGACCGGCGACGCCTTGCGTTCACTGCTCTTCATCATCCTGGGAGGCGGTTTGATCTGGGCTTTTTTAAAAAACTACATTTCCAAAAACATTTTTATCGGACTTTTGGCGCTATTG
The DNA here is from genome assembly GCA_964548175.1 of uncultured Saprospiraceae bacterium. Classification (GTDB taxonomy): domain Bacteria; phylum Bacteroidota; class Bacteroidia; order Chitinophagales; family Saprospiraceae; genus JANQPA01. The sequence goes on along the minus strand of CAZJQS010000004.1, from coordinate 30,282 downwards.
GTGCTGTTCGATCTATGGCAAATCGGTCGTCGTTATCTGACGCCGGACGATTTTGTCAACAAAACCAACATACAAGCGGGCTATCAGCCTCGTCCGGTGGACCAACAGATTCTTCAGGATCCTGACCCGCACTACCGGGTGCACGACCTGACGATAGATGTCTGGAACAGCGCCAGCACTTCTTATTTTCACAAAACCATCGGCGGCTATCACGCTGCCAAGCTTCAGCGCTATCAGGACCTCATCGAACGCTATCTGAGCAGGAATGACCCCAATGTCCTGAACATGCTGAATACGAAATATTACATTCTTCCCGGCCAGAACAATCAACCTACCGTTCAAAGCAACCCGAATGCACTGGGCAATGCCTGGTTTGTAAACGAGGTCAAGGTGGTGAATTCCGCCAATGAAGAGATCGACGCCCTGGCCGATTTCGATCCGGCCATTCAGGCCATAGTACACCAGGAGTTCGCTGATTACCTCTCCGGTTTGAATCCGACCAAGAGCGGAACGATCCAGCTGACCAAATACGAGCCTAATGAGCTGGTCTATTCCAGCAATACTTCTTCTGAACAACTGGCGGTATTTTCTGAAATCTGGTATGAGCCCAACAAAGGATGGAAAGCCTATATCGACGGTGAACCGGCAGATCATATCCGCGTCAATTATATCCTGAGGGCATTGCGCGTGCCTGCAGGGCAGCATACGGTCGAATTCAGGTTTGAGCCCAGGATGTACAATATCGGGACGACGGTTTCCCTGATCTGCTCCAGCCTGTTGCTGCTCGGCTTTGTCGGCTACACGGGTTATTCCGGCTATCAGGCTTATTTAAACATGCAGAAGGAAGAGCCGGCGCCCCAGCCGAAGCCCAAAACGCCCGAGCGTAAACCGGCAGCCAGCACGAGAAAAGGGAAAAAAAGGAAAAAATAAAGGATAGAAGGAGGCGACAAACACCTCAGGTTAAGGCCTCCTTCAATTCATTTAAAAGCCCTGCGTAAGTCTCTGCAAGAGATTGCCTGGAAAACTGATTGATTCCTTCGCCGTCGACTTCCAATTTTCCCTGTTGATATTGTTTAAAATATCGAGTGAGGTTATTTCTCAACCCTTCCAGATCTTCATATCCATTCATGGTTCCTGCATGGGTGAGGTGCAGCACTTTAGCGGCATCGCTATCAAGCGGACCAACGGCCATAACCGGCCTTTTGGCGCCCAGGTATTCGTATAATTTCCCCGGCAAAATGCCCATTGCATTAGGAGTGTTATTAATGGGCAGCAATAGCAACTGAGCTTTTTTCATATGTTCAACTACTTCAGCGTGTGGCATAAAGTTAAGGCGCTCCAGGTTTTCTTCCAGTCCATGCTGATGAATGGCTTCTAAAATGGAAAAATCCACCTGCCCGATAAGCTTAATCTTCAATTGTTCGGCAAATAAAGGGTTCTCTTTTTTCAAACTGGACAACGCCTGCCAAAGCACCTGCGGATTGCGATCCTTATTCATAGAGCCGATGTGACAGATGGAAAACTCCCGATCTCTTTCTGTTACGGTTTTTTCAAAATCAGCAGGATCAAAGCCATTGGTAATCAGATCAATAGAACGCCCCTTGCTGAGTACTTTTAAATCCTCGGCCCAGCTCCAGCTAACAGTTACGATCCGATCGGCTTTTTTGAGTACTTGTTGTTCCATCCGCTTGTGGATGCCATCTGCCCAGCGAGTCAATTTCAGTTGGTCGTAAAAGTCTTGCTGCGTCCATGGATCGCGAAAATCGGCGATCCAGGGAATATTGACCTGCTTTTTCACTCCCAGAGCGATCATATGCATGCTATGTGGCGGGCCGGTGGAGACCATAGCTTCCACTTTATTTTCGGACAGGTATTTCGTCAAGAAACGTATGGAGGGTTTTATCCAAAATTTACGGGCATCTGGAATAAAGAAGTTGCCTCTGATAAAAACGGATAATTCCTGGGTAAAAGAAGTTTTTTTTCCCTCGTTGATGAAACCGGAATACACTTTTTCTCCCTTCTTTTTTCCAGTAAACTTTTTATACCAGTCGTAAGGTTCCCAGATAGGCGTTCTGATGATCTCGAGTCCATCCGGTATTTCCTGAACCAAACTGGGATCGTAGGCGGCTTGTTCGCCTGCCTCTGCGGTATAAACGATAGGTTCCCAGCCGAATTCACGAAAATATTTCGACATTTTCAGCCAGCGTTGTACACCACCGCCGCCGGCGGGAGGCCAGTAATAGGTTATGAGTAAAAATTTTTTCATATTATTTTTGGGGTTCAAAATCTTCTCCGTATTTATTCAACAGGGCGGTATACAAGATACCTACTCTTTTGGCTATTTTCCTGAATACATCCAGCATCCAGTTTTCGATGAAGTAGTTTGAGCTTAACAACCGAGGCGTATACCGGATCAGATTCACCGTTAACATTCCGAGTGCTACCCATCCCACCCCAAGAAGGCCGATCAAGCTGGTATTCACCTTTCCTGCGATCACCCGATCCCGGCCGCCGGCGAAAGCGGAGCGAAAGAACCAGCCGACGTTCAATTTGTAAGGCGCCACTACATGATAAATGATCAGCTCCGGGTCATAAATCGTTTGGAGGCCGTCGTGACGCATGCGATGTTGCAGTTCCACTTCCTCTCCATAAGCCACCTTATCTCCTGTCATGCCCAGTTGAGTTGAGTACCCGCCGTATTTTTCCAAAATCGATTTTTTGACCGCCATGACGCCCCCGGCCAGGGTTTGTTCCCCCTTTAAGGGCGTAAGAGCAGTGTATTTCTTTTTATTAGACCCATACTGATCTTTAAACCAGCGCGGTTTTCCGTAGCGATACCAGGGCAGATAGACGCCACCGAACACTTCGAAGCCATGTTTTTCGATCAGCCAGATGGCCCTTTCGATGAAATTCTCGGCAGCTTTAGCGTCATCATCCACGTAGATCACCCAATCCGACGCGGCATTTTGCCATCCGGTATTTCTGGCCTGGCTGAGGCCCTGAATGGGTTCAAAGATATAGCGAAAGTTATCGACCTGGGCGCTCATTTCTTCCGCTACGTTTTTGGTATAATCCGAGGAATTGTTATCCACCACCAGAATTTCGTAATCTTTGGTTTGAGCTGATTGGTCGATCAAGGACTGGAGGCATTCCCTGAGCAATTCTGCCCGGTTGTAGGTGCAAACGACGGCGGTAATTTTTGTACCCATAATGGAGCGATTATTATTTTTTTATCTTTGACCAAAACTGAAACATCTTATCATTCGACATGAACGGAAAAAATATTTTAGTGACTGGAGGGACGGGATCCTTTGGCAAAAAATTCGTAGAAATCCTGATAAAACGCTATCCAGACATTGGCCGGCTGGTTATCTATTCCAGGGATGAGCTCAAACAGTTTGAGATGTCCCAACAATTTTCACCGCGAAAATATAAATTTCTTCGATATTTCATCGGAGACATTCGCGACGGGGATCGTTTTAAAAGGGCCTGTGAAAATATTGACATCATTGTACATGCAGCTGCACTCAAGCAGGTCCCCACTGCGGAATACAACCCTTTTGAATGCATCAAGACCAATATCCTGGGCGCACAAAATGTAATCGAGGCAGCTCTGGATTGTGGGGTTGAAAAGGTGGTAGCCTTATCTACCGACAAAGCGGCTGCGCCCATTAATTTATACGGCGCAACCAAATTATGTTCCGACAAACTCTTTATCGCTGCCAACAATTTCAGAGGCAAGCGCAACCTAAGCTTCTCTGTTGTCCGTTACGGCAATGTAATGGGCTCCCGGGGGTCGGTCATTCCATTTTTCCTAAAAAAGCGTCACGAAGGTGTACTGCCCATCACTGATCCACGCATGACCCGCTTTAACATTTCTCTGGAAGAAGGCGTTGAAATGGTGCTCTATGCCTTGATTAACACCTGGGGAGGAGAGATCTTCGTTCCCAAGATCCCTTCTTACCGCATCACTGATGTAGCGAAGGCCATTTGCCCGGAATGCGAACAAAGGATCGTCGGCATTCGGCCTGGTGAGAAGATCCATGAAGAAATGATCACAGAGGCAGATTCCTATACTACTGCTGACCTTGGCAAGCACTATGCTATTCTGCCTCAGGTTCCCGTTTGGTCGATGGAGGAATATTTACAATACTTCAACGCCAAAATGGTCCCGCAGGGTTTCAAGTACAACTCAGGCACTAATGATGCATGGCTGAGCGTCGATGATCTCAGGCAACTGATCCGGTATCATGTAGATCCCGATTTTTCCACCAGCATTAAAACAGGCGTATGAATCCCATTCCCTATGGAAGACAAGATATTTCCCAGGAAGATATTGCAGCAGTAGCGGAAGCGCTTCAACATCCTTACCTGACCCAGGGTCCAAGAGTTAAGGCTTTCGAAGAAGCTTTTGCCGAATACATCGGCGCCCGATATGCAGTAGCGGTAGCTAACGGAACCGCCGCCTTACATCTTTGCGCGTTGGCATTGGATGTCAACGAAAAAAGCAGGGTCATTACCAGCCCGATCACTTTTGCGGCCTCGGCTAACTGCATCCGGTATTGTGGTGGAGAAGTTTACTTTGAAGACATCGATCCGCAAACTATTCTCCTCGATATCGAAAAAGTAGAAGCCCTTATCCGGTCAAAACCGGAGGGCTTTTTCCAGGGCATCATTCCTGTAGACTTTGCCGGTTATCCCGTAAATATGCAAGCTTTTCGCAGGCTGGCGGATCAACATGGACTTTGGCTCATTGAAGATGCTTGCCATGCCCCCGGTGGTTATTTTACTTACGCTGAAGGGCGTCGACAGCAATGCGGCAACGGCGCTTTTGCCGACCTTGCCATTTTTTCGTTCCACCCCGTCAAACATATTGCTGCCGGGGAAGGCGGTATGATCACCACTAATAATAAAGATCTATACGATCGACTACAAACCCTGCGGACCCACGGCATTACCAAGGACCCCCACCTAATGAAAGAATATCATGGCGGCTGGTATTATGAAATGCAGGAATTAGGATATAATTACAGACTTACTGATTTTCAATGCGCGCTGGGGCTGTCACAACTCGCTAGAGCAGAAGCAGGACTAGCGCGGAGGAAGGTGCTTGCCCGGAGGTATGACGAGGCTTTTGCCGGCGCTGCATTCCGGACTATTCCTCCGCCGCAGGATGGTGGACATGCCTATCATCTTTATGTTATCCAGGTTAGTAATAGAAAGGAATTATACGACGCGTTAAGAGAGCATCAAATTTATTCACAGGTCCACTATATTCCCGTACATATGCAGCCTTATTACCGGCAGCAAGCCTCGACGCCGGAACATTTACCCTGTGCAGAAGCCTATTACCAGCAATGTCTGAGCTTACCAATGTATCCCGCATTGAGCGATGAAGAACAAGCTTATGTCATCGAAACCGTTTTGAAATTTGCCCAATGAATTGTATAGCCATCATTCCGGCCAGAGGAGGAAGTAAACGCATTCCCAGAAAGAACGTCAAGCCTTTTTTGGGTAAGCCCATTTTAGCTTACGGAATTGAAGCAGCCCTTCATTCTGAACTTTTTGAAACCGTTATGATCTCAACAGACGACCAGGAGATCGGCGATATTGCCCGCCTGTATGGAGCTGATTTCCCCTTTTTTCGTTCCCAAAAAAATGCCGGAGATACGGCCGGCACCGTAGATGTCCTCCTAGAGGTCCTGGATCAATACGAACAAAAAGGGAAAACCTTTGAATACGGTTGTTGCATCTATCCAACCGCCCCATTTATTACCCCTGAAAAACTGAAGGCAGCTTTTCAGTGGCTAAAGCAGGGAGCATTCGACAGTGTTTTTCCCGTTTTAAAGTTCAGCTACCCCATTCAGCGGGCCCTTCGTATAAAATCTGATGAACGCATAGAAATGATGCAGCCGGAAAATCTGAACAGACGTTCTCAGGAGTTGGAACCTGCCTATCACGACAGCGGGCAGTTTTATTTTTTCAAAACCTCTGTCCTTAGAACACAAGGCCGGCTATGGACCGGCAATACCGGAGCGATCGTCCTTTCTGAAATGGAAGCTCATGATATTGATCACGAAGAAGACTGGGCGGTAGCCGAGTTCAAGTACCGTATTACGTTCCATGAAACCTAAAAAAGTATATTTCAGAGCAGATGGTCATGCAAAAATGGGGCTGGGGCACGTCATCCGGACACTGGCCCTGGCCGATATGCTGAAAGATCATTATCAGTGCATCTTTCTGATCAGAAATCCTCTGGCAGTACTGATCGATCAGATCGAAGCGGTCTGTCCGGAATGGAAAGCACTCCCCTTACCCCTATCCGATGAAGAAGAGGCTAAAGAGCTTGCCGCCAACGTCTTTGACCAACAAGACCTTATCGTTCTTGACGGCTATCATTTTGATACCCGCTACCAGAAAATACTCAAAACGGCCGGCTGCCGCCTGCTGTGCATAGATGATATTCACGCCTTTCACTTTGTAGCGGATGTCGTGATCAACCATGCACCAGGCCTCTGCCAATCCGATTATTCGACAGCCTACTATACCCAGCTATGCCTCGGGCTAGACTATAGTCTGCTCCGCGCTCCTTTTCTGGAAGCAGCTAAAAAACCCAGAGTATTCGGCCAGGTCGACACTGCCTTTATCTGCTTCGGCGGGTCCGACTTTAACAACCTCAGTCTGAAAGTGCTTCGCGCTTTGACTGATCAGGACTGGATCAAAAAAGTCCATCTGGTGCTGGGCGGCGCGAATGCCAATCGCCCGGAAATCGAAGCCTTCATCGGACAGTCTAGCCGAACAGACATCCGCTTGCATAGCAACCTTAACGCTCAGGAAATGGTGACGGTGATGCAAGACGCCCAGTTGGCCATCGTCCCGGCCAGCAGCATTTTGTACGAAGCAGTCGCCGTTAATATGATCATCATTAGCGGATATTATGTGGACAATCAAGTAGAGGTGTATCAAGGTTTTCTAGGACTCGGTCTCATCCATGGGCTTGGAGATTTCAATCATTTTGAAAATTACGCCGAAAAATTCAACCAGGTCAAAGCAGCAGATCCCAGGCCCTGGCTGGAAAGACAGCACCGGCACATTTACGGCCAATCGAAGGAACACTTTCTTGAACTGTTCCGGCAACTGGAAGATAACCCCAACCGGGATTTGCAATACCGGCTTGCCGAAGAAGAAGACCTGATGTGCTATTTTAACTGGGCCAATGAACCTGCTGTTCGTCGCCAGTCCCTTTCTCAGGCTACTATCTCCCTGGAAGATCATCGAAAATGGTTTATGAAAAAACTGGCCAGGCCCACTACCCTTATGTATCTCTTTTTTTGGAAAGAGCGGCCGGTCGGACAAGTTCGCTTTGAACTCGAAGACCAGTCGGCTGTCATCAATTATGCCCTGGATGCTTCCATGCGGGGAAAGGGATTGGGAAAAAAAATGCTGAGCCAAGCCATGAACATACTGGAAAAAGAAACTCCCCTCCCCTTTCATACGTTTCTAGGGGTGGTCAAAAGAGACAATGCACCTTCTGTGAAGATTTTCGAAAAGCTAGGCTTTAATGTTCAGGAAGAAAGGACCATCCAGGGAGCGGATTGCCTGGTCTATACCCGTAAAAGATACAAAAAAGAATAAATGCCATGAAGACCATACACATAGCCAATAAAATTATCGGTCAAAACCAAAAACCATTCATCATAGCAGAAATGTCCGGCAATCACAACCAATCCATTGACCGGGCTCTGCAGATCATCGACGCTGCTGCTGAAGCCGGCGCCCACGCCGTCAAGTTACAGACGTATACGGCAGACACCATGACATTGAAAGGCGCCTATACCATCGAAGATGAAAACTCACTCTGGAAAGGCAGAGAACTGCATGATCTATACCAACTAGCCTATACTCCCTGGGAGTGGCACCCTCAGCTTTTTGAACACGCCCGACAGAAGGGGCTCATTCCCTTCAGTTCTCCTTTCGACGCCACGGCCGTCGATTTTCTGGAAGAACTTGACGTTGACCTGTATAAAATCGCTTCTTTTGAAAATACGGATCACCCCTTACTGAAAAAAGTAGCGCGAACGGGTAAACCAGTGATCATGTCAACAGGGGTAAGCACGATCGCAGATATATACGAATCCGTGCAGGTGCTGAAGGACAATGGATGTCGGGAACTGATCCTGCTGAAATGTACCAGTACCTATCCTGCTTCTCCTGAAAACACCAACCTGGCCACCATTCCTGTCATGCAACAGATCTTTCCCGATTGCATCATCGGCCTTTCAGATCACACCATGGGCATCGGCGCACCGATAGCAGCCACAGCCCTGGGAGCCAGAGTGATCGAAAAACATTTTACGCTTCGAAGGGCCGACGGAGGCGTCGACAGTGCTTTTTCGCTGGAGCCCGAAGAACTTAAGGCGCTGGTAATAGAGAGCGAAAGGGCATTTCTCGCCCTGGGCTACCCGCAATTTGGCGTACAGGAAAAAGAGAAAAAAAGTAAAAGCTTCAAACGATCCATTTATGTTTCTAAAGACATCCGGAAAGGAGAACCCTTCTCTTTGGATAATCTTAAGGTAATTCGGCCTGGCAATGGACTGGAGCCCAAATACCTGGATTTAGTACTCGGTAAAAAAGCAGGTAAGGATCTAAAAGCCGGTACTCCTCTTAGTTTTGATTTGTTATTAGATTTCTAATATATTTGACCGTTTTAAAAATTTACAAAAATCACGATTATTCTCCTGCCGCTTTTGCGCCACAGCAGTCACTAAACCTAAAAGGACCACCATGGCCATCACAAAAGAAGAAATCACGACTTTAGAAAAAATTGTTAGTAACAAAAAATTTTTCATCGAAGGCGCTTCGCTTTACGGAATGAAAAAGATCCTCTTTGATTACCTGAGCATTTCCAATGATCTGCCCCAAAGCTTTTATCTCGACCATGGCGTTCCCCTGTATGATGAAAAACGTCCGCTCAATGCCAAAATCCTAAAAACACGCTTTCCTTTGGTATTATTAACTAATGAAGATCAACTCAAACTTTACAAGGACCATCTTGCGAACAAAACCACTATGCTAGTAGGCGCATTATTCCCTAAATATCGCCAAATGAATCAATTGCACCCTCAGCCTGATCGGGTGGGTACCATTGTTTTTCCAAGTCACTCCACTCTGCAGGTCGATGTAGTCCAGGGATGGTCGGATTACGCTCAGCAGTTAAAGAAGCTGCCCGATCACTTTCATCCGATCACAGTTTGTTTGTATTGGGTGGACGTACTCAAAGGACGGCATATCATTTTTGAGCAGGAAGGTCTTGAAGTGATGACAATGGGACATTTTTCCAGACAAGACTTCGCTCATAAGTTCTATTCCACCGTCCAACATTTTCGCTATGCCTGCTCCAATGAATATGGATCTTACCTGCCCTATTGTGTAGAGATGGGGATCCCATTTTTTATCTACGGAAACCAGTTTGTCAATCAAAACGTCAGTCAGCATAACTATTACCCCGAGGGCCGTTTCACTTATTCCCAGGCTATGGGCCTGAATGCTTATGATCAGGTCAGACAACTGTTCGCGCTCAACGAAAGCCAACCTGTAATCAACGCTCAGCAAAGAAGATTTGTCGAGCACATCCTCGGACTCGGCCATCCGATCGATAAACACCGGTTAAAAGAAGCTATCCTGCTCTCCAGTAAAGCTAATTTCCCCAATCATCTGAAAACCCGTATACACAAACTCCTATGGGACATCATCTACCTGGGGCCTCCCGCTTTCTCGGATTGGATGGAGAAAAAGATTAAGCCTTTCTATATCAAGCAAAACATATAATCATTTGTTATTCATTTTTTTTGCATACAAATTTAATGTAAATATATTTGCAAAAAAATTAAGAGCAAATGAGAGGACCTATTTACTTATCAACCATAGGTATGCTGCTGGTTTACCTATTGGCTGGTGCAGCTATTTTAGCTGAAACCACTGGTAATTTTTCACCAGAAACCGAAGAAGCAAGATGTAAAGTATACATCCCCAATGCCTTTTCTCCCAATGGGGACGGTATCAATGATCTCTTTATGCCGTCTACCAACTGCAATTTCCAGGATTATGAAATGAGAATTTTTGATCGCTGGGGTACCCTGATCTACCAGACCAGAAATGCCAACAGCGGCTGGAACGGCATGTACCGCGGCCAGGAAGCGGAATCAACGGCTTACGTGTATTACATCCGGTACCAAACAGCCCCAACCGATACCCTAAACCGGACCTTCCCGGAAATAGCGACCGGGAACTTTGCTTTGCTAAGGTAAAACAGGAGAATCATCTTTAATTCGGGAGGCCATCGGCGTTTTATGGGTATTGGGTATTGGGTATAACCCTGTCAAGCTATTTCATGAGGCCTCAAAAACCCTAAACCCAAAACCCTAAACCCAAAACCCTAAACCTGGCTTAACCCCCAATAAACTGTCTTTGCCGCTACAACTTGAACCAATCTGCACAACAGAAACCCTCCTCATGCAGTTCTACTTAAAAAAACCAACCAACTTATGAAAAGCATCAAAAAGCATGTTATTCTGTTCCTGGCGACCGTTCTCCCGTTAATTACAATGGCCAAGCCAGAGAAGGCCGGACCGGACCACAGCATCTGGAATAAGTTGCTCGAAAAGCACGTCAGCAGCAAAGGACAAGTGGATTACAAAGGCTTTAAGGAAGACGCCGCTCAGCTGGATATTTACCTGGAAGAGCTGGTGCAGAATCCCGTACAGTCCGATTGGCCGAGAGCCCACAAAATGGCCTACTGGATCAATGCCTACAATGCTTTTACCGTCAAACTGATCGTAGACAATTATCCGGTCAAAAGCATCCGGAACCTGAACGAGGGCAACCCATGGGATGTCAAATGGATCAAGCTGGGCAATAAAACTTATTCCCTGAATAATATCGAACACGATATCCTACGCCCGCAATTCAATGACGCCCGCATCCATTTTGCCGTCAACTGCGCAGCAAAATCCTGTCCGCCCCTGGCCAATCAGGCCTTTACGGCTAACAATTTAGAGGAACTACTGAATAAGCAGACCAGGCAATTTATCAATAACGGCACCTATAACAATCTGAGCACCAACGAAGTCCACATTTCAAAAATCTTCGAATGGTATAAGGGGGATTTTGGCGATATTCAAGCGTATCTGAACAAGTACGCGGATAAAAAGATCAACGAAAAAGCAAAAGTGAGCTATCAGGAGTACGATTGGGCCCTGAATAATTGATTTCGTGTTATCTTTGTGAAAAAAACGGAATGAATGGGATGCGTCGACGACAGATGCCATTCATTCTTTATTAATCATGAACTGGCCTGAAGCATTTATCCAACAGATGAGCGTCCAGCTGGGCGAAGACAGTAACTCCTTCTTTAAGTCGCTCCATACTCCGACGCCTGTAAGCATTCACCTCCATCCACAAAAAGTGCTCCCCTTTGCTTCACCTCTAGAGCAGGTTCCCTGGAATCCACTGGGGCGCTACTTGCCTTCCAGGCCTGTTTTTACACTCGACCCATTTTTCCATGCAGGCGCCTATTATGTGCAGGAGGCTTCTTCCATGTTCCTGGCAGAAGCTGTTCGACAAACTGTGGATCTAAATCAAGACCTCAAGGTACTGGATTTGGCGGCGGCGCCCGGCGGGAAATCGATCGTACTGGCTTCCCTCTTGTCAGAAAAGAGCCTCCTGGTAGCTAATGAGGTGATCAACAGCCGGTACCAGATACTCAAACAGAACATTGCCAAATGGGGATATCCGAATGTCTGGACAACCCACCAGGACGCTAACGGATTAGCCCCGGCAGGTCCGTTCTTTGATCTGATCCTGGTGGATGCACCTTGTTCCGGAGAAGGATTGTTCCGCCGCGAGCCTGAAGCGGCCAGGGAATGGTCGCCCGAACAGGTCCGCTATTGTTCAGCCCGGCAAAGGAAAATTCTGGCGGATACACTGGCCTTATTAAAGCCTGAAGGCGTACTCATCTACAGCACCTGTACTTACAATGCCCAGGAAAACGCGGAAAACGGGCAATGGCTCATCAAAGCATTCGATCTTCTGCCCATTAAACTGGAGCTACCCGAAGAATGGGGGATCAGTGAAATGGAAACCGGATACCAATTTTATCCACATCGCGTCAAGGGAGAGGGGTTCTTCCTTTCTTGTTTTCAAAAAAAGGGAGTGGCTTTTTCCAAAAAGAAAAAAAAGCCGGCCAAAGGCAATAGCCCCTGGAAAAAGTTATCCAAAAAAGACCAGGCTGTCCTTCAACCCTGGGTCGATCCACAAAAACATACAACGGCCTTTTTAGATGAAAAAAGAGGAGAGCTTTCCATTATTCCTGCAGCCCTGGAAGAACAGGTTGAATTTCTGGGGGATAAGATCCGCAGGATCCGGATCGGCACACCCCTTGGTGTCCTCAAACAGAATAAACTTGTCCCGGACCCCGCCTGGGCGCTGAGCTTGCATAAGGCTCAACACATTCCCTCCATTGAGCTGGATGTCGGACAGGCGCTGCGTTTTCTGAAAAAAGATCAGCTGAATGAGGTGAATATCCCAAAAGGCTGGCAGTTGATGCGCTTCCGGGGCCTCGGCCTGGGGTGGGTGAAAGGCCTGGGTAATCGCTACAATAACTATTATCCCAATTCATGGCGGATATTGATGGATGTACCGGAGGAGTATGAATGGTTTTGGCCAAGATAAACTCTTATCCTTTTCTCCATTTTCTTATCATCACCAAGCCTTCGCTTAGCGCTTCATTGATGTCCGGCACTAACTTAAAATGCAGCAATGGTCCGACAAAGATCAAGGCAGCCAGAACAGAGTTTATTACAATATTCACCAGCGGAATGCCTGTAGAAGGCAATTGATCCGGCAGGAAATAAGCCAGAGCTGCCAGACCCAGAACGATCAGATATGACCAGCGGATAGGCTGCATACCGAAAGTGATCCAGATAAACACGAACTTGATCAGGTTAAACAAGACAATGGAAATAGCAGTAGCTATTGCAGCCCCTGTAATGCCGTATACAGGGATCAAGGCATAATTGATGAATACGTTGCTAAAGGAAAGAACCAGCAAAGCCAGCAAATTAAAGCGATAATAGCGAGAATAACCGATAATGGAGCCATTGACGCCCGTGGTCATATCAATGACCCTGGCAAGACCGATAAGCAGCACCACATACTGCCCTGCAACAAGTTCATCATATCGCGAAGACAGCCGGAATACATCACCCAAAGATAACCATACCAGAACCAATATGAAAATACCCGATGTATACAACAAAACAGAAGACCTGTTGTAAATCTGTGCAATCTCTTTCCGGTCGTCTTTCCCCCATGCCTGGGAGATGATAGGGGCGGCAATACCATTGATCGCCGCCAGAGGGATGGCGATGGCGTTGCCGATGAAAAGGGCAATGTTGTACAACCCCCCCTCTCCATAATCGGTCAGCGGCGCCACCATGATGGTATCGATACTGAAGGCAAAGACCGTTCCTATGCTGCCCAAAAGCCCAAAAAAGGCATAATTGAGCATTTCTTTCAACAAGGGCCGGTTGATAAAGCGGAAATTGACCTTTAAATTAACTCCCCCAAGAGTATGCAGATAAATGATCAAGCCCACAAGAATTAATAAATAAATGGCCGGCAATAACCATTTGAGCATTTCGTCACTTAACCATCCATAATAGCTGGACAGTACCAAGGCAGGCACGCCCAGTTTTATCCCCAGGTTAAATAGCGCATTAGGGATAACAATGCGGTTAAAGTTGCTGGTGTAATTGATCATCAGCTGGATAAGAATGATCAGTATGCAAAGCAGGAAAATCGCGAGAATGTTGTCAGAAAAATAACTTTCTTTGAAATTCAAAAAGGCCAGCAAGTCAAAAAGATAGTCTTTAAAGAAAAAGCCAAAGAGCCCGAACAGGGACAAACCAATGGTCAGCCAGATCAAAAGAAAACCCAGAAAACCATGATTATCCTCTTCATCTCTGAAATTGCGGAAAAAACGTATGGCCGGCACCGTACCACCAAAGGATGCAAAAGGCCACAAAAAAGTCGCTACCCCGATCAGAAACTGGATAAAGCCATAAGCTTCCTTGTCCAAAGGATAAATGAAAATAGTGCTGACTACTCCGATCAGCGTTCCCACATAAGAAACGATGGACCGCTTGATGCTTTGTCTTTTAATGATGCCCATAGCGCTTTTAGCTGACCGGCTGAGCGCAGAGCGAGGACCTGCAGCCAGCCGGAGAAAAAGAATTGCAAAATTAAGCTTTTTATCTGATGAGATTGAAAAAGAACATCTTGCTCTTTTTCTTCATGTCTTAATTAATAACATTTATATTTTGAAGGAACATTTTTTTCGCTACTTTAGCAACGCTAAAAAAGAAAAAAAAGGTTATGAAGCGGGCCCGGGCGCACTTCATCATTTGAATAAATATTTTCCCAAAAACTGTACTATGGAACGATTATTCGCATTAGTCATTGTACTTCTTTCCAGCCTTAATGTTCACTCACAAGACCTGCAACCCGGCCTGATCGCTGCCTCGGGGGGAAGCGGAATCTCAGAAGCCGGCAGTCTAAGCTGGTCGGTAGGCGAACTGGCAGTCCTTACTTTTTCCTCTCCTAATGCTCAGCTGAGCCAGGGATTTCATCAAAACGGCTTGCAGATTACCCCGGTTATAGAGATGGACGGTCAATCCATACAAATGGATGTTTTTCCCAATCCAACCACACAAGTACTACAGATCAGAACGACCGGCGCCTCAGCCCCCCTGCGTTATCAAATATTCAGTCTGCTCGGACGCCCCATCCAAGCCGGGCAGCATGAAGGAACCACTTCTCTTATCGATCTGGAACACCTACCTGCTCAAACTTATATTCTGAAACTTTTCGGCGCCTTTGGAAAGGAGGTAGCTGTTTTTAAAATCCAAAAAATCGACTAATATGAAAAAGCTGTTATTGAGCTTAGCCATAGCATTCATCGTGCAGCCCCTTACCTGGGCGCAGAGCCCAAAAGCATTCAACTATCAGGCCGTAGCCCGGGACAATGCAGGGCAGGTACTATCAGAGCAACCGATCGGCTTGAGAATTAGCATCCTGGAAGGATCATTTGACGGCCTTGCTGTTTTTATAGAAACCCATCAGGAAAGCACCAATGAATTTGGTTTGCTCAACCTCAAGATCGGCGCAGGCATCAATCTGCTCGGCGACCTGAATGAAATCGACTGGGGCGCCAACGATTACTTCCTAAAGATAGAAATGGATATCGAAGGAGGCAATAATTATGTGGAAATGGGAACCTCTCAGCTGCTGAGCGTTCCTTATGCTTTGTACGCCACTAAATCAGATACGGCCAACGCCGCTTACTTCGCTGATCAATCTAACCTGGCAGAAACCGCCGGCTATGCCGAGCAAGCCGGAACAGCTGCGGAAGCGGAATTCGCCAACAATGCCGTTAACGCTCAGCAAGCCTCTTTTGCAGAGAATGCCCTGAATGCTCAAACAGCTAATTTCGCACAAGAAGCTGATTTCGCCCAAACGTCCGGCAACTCCTACTGGACAAAAGATAAAGAAGACATCTACTTCGACAGTCAGGGCTCAGTGGGTATCGGCGCACAACCCAGCGCCAAATTACACGTCCACCAGGGAGACATCTACCTGGATACGGTAGGGACCGGCATCATCATCCGCGATGAAGCAGGAGGCTGCTGGCGGTTTACCATAGACACCGTCGGCCGGTTTAAATCCACCAAACTGGACGTCTGTCCCGGCGAAGAGTAATTTTCAGGGGGGCTATAAAGTCATCGTGCTCGCCCGCCTATCGGCCGTCTAGCAGGCGGGTGAGTAGACCGACTTCTTACACCAGCCCTGAAAAAAGAAATTATTTGTTTATCTTCCCCAAAAGGAAGAAAACGTATGATAGAAGTCATTGGTCTTACTAAAACCTATGGTCTTTACAACGCAGTTGATCAGGTCTCTTTCAAGCTGGAGAAAGGGGAAACCCTCGCCCTTGTAGGCACCAGCGGCAGCGGCAAAACGACGACCCTCAAACTGATCAACCGCCTGATCGAACCCACTCAGGGCCGGATATTATTGAACGGCGAAGATGTTTTTGCCCTGCCACCCGAACAGATGAGACGAAAAATGGGGTATGTTATTCAGAACATCGGCCTTTTTCCCCACTACACCATCGCACAGAATATTGCCGTGGTGCCCAGGCTACTGGGATGGCCTCAAAAGGAGATTGACGATCGTTCCGCCACCTTAATGGAACGACTAAAACTTCCTTGGTCTAAATTTGCCCACAAATATCCCCATCAGCTAAGCGGCGGCCAACAACAACGGGTGGGCATTGCCCGGGCCCTGGCCGGCGACCCGCCCATCATCTTAATGGATGAGCCCTTCGGCGCCCTGGATCCCATCACCAGAAAAGACGTTCGCCAGGATTTCATCAACATGGAAGAGTTGTCCAGCAAAACCACCATCATTGTCACTCATGATATAGAGGAGGCCTTCGAACTGGCCGATCGCATCTGCGTGCTGGACAAAGGAAAAGTTCAACAGACCGGCACTCATAAGGAACTCTTATTCCATCCCGCTAATGATTTCATTAGAGCGTTTGTCGCAGATAAAAAACTGGATCTCCAACTGCAGGTGGTTACGCTGAAAGACCTGATCAGCTTTTTACCTGAAAAATCAGATCAAAAAGCAGGGAAAATGGTGGAGCTCAAAAAGGAGCTTTCTGTAAAAAAACTCCTGAACCTTTTTTACACCAAAGACAAGGCTCCTGTCGTGGGCTGGATTCAAAACGGAGGAACGAGAAAAAAGGTGGATGCCGCGAGTTTGATGCTTGCATTCCAGGAATTTATTAGCAATTAAATTATTTGATGGTTGATAGACCAGACCACTCCAACCATTAACCACCAAACCAAACGCATGAGCTTACTCGAATTCCTGCAACAAAATAGTAGTAAACTAGCTGAACAATGTTTCGAGCACATTGGGCTTACCTTCATCTCACTGTTTTTGGCCATTTTGATTGCCGTACCGGTGGGAATATGGATTACGCGAAAGACCGGCCTTGCTCCGGCCGTGTTGGGTTTTGCGGGTGTTTTACAGACGATACCGAGCATTGCCCTGCTAGGGTTCATGATACCGATCTTAGGCATCGGTATTAAACCTGCTATTTTTGCGCTTTTTCTCTATGCTATTCTTCCCATCCTTCGGAACACTTACACAGGCATCCAGGAAGTGGAGAAAGCGGTAACGGAAGCCGCCACGGGCATGGGCATGACTTCCCGTCAGATACTCATCAAGGTGGAATTGCCGCTTGCCCTGCCAGTTATTTTTGCAGGCATTCGCACCGCTACGGTCATTAATGTGGGGGTGGCTACGCTGGCTTCTTATATCGGCGCAGGAGGTTTGGGGGAATTCATCTTTGGAGGGATCGCTCTGGATAATTCCGCTATGGTGCTGGCCGGCGCCATTCCGGCGGCCTTACTCGCTGTATTTTTCGACCAGGCGCTGGCATTTATTCAGCACCGGGTCAGGCGGAAACGCTCGAATAAAAGTCTTCGCCTACTGGCTCTGGCGCCGGTACTGAGCTTATTTTATCTGATTCCTAACTTGTTTACCTCCGGCCTGGTGGCCGGCTTCGACCCGGAATTTGCCGGAAGAGAGGACGGCTACCCCAGTCTGCAGGAAAAATATGACCTCAATTTCAACACCATCATGCTCAATGCCGGGCTGATGTACCGGGCGATCAAGGAAAAAGAAGTAGACCTCATCAGTGGCTATGCTACCGATGGACGCGTAAAGGCGTATGATCTCGTCTTACTGGAAGACGATGAACATGCCTTGCCGCCCTATTTCTGCGCCCCGATCGTGCGGAAAGGCTTGGCCGAAGACTTTCCCGAAGCCATAAAAGCCATAGAAATGCTGGCCGGAAAGATCGACGATAAAACCATGATCGACCTGAACTACCAGGTGGATCATTTAAAAAAATCTCCGGAGGAAGTCGCCACTGCTTTTCTAAAAGAACAAAATCTCTGGAAGCCAGATCAACAGCAAGGTGGCCCTAAGATCACCATCGGATCTAAGATCTTTACCGAGCAGTATATCCTCGTGAGCCTGTACAGCCAACTCATCAACGGCTATACCAGCCTGGACGCCGACCCCAGGCCCGGCCTCGGCGGCACAAAGATCTGCTTTGAAGCGCTGGCCAATAAAGAACTGGATCTTTATGCAGAGTATACAGGCACCGGTTTTCAGGTGATCCTCTCCCCTCCTGAGGAGGTCGTTAACAAGCTCATCGATAATCCCGAAGGAGTGTATGATTATGTGAAAAGGGAATTTAAAGAAAAATATGGCATACAGTGGCTGTCGCCACTCGGATTTAACAATACTTATGCGCTCATGGTCAGAAGAGCAGATGCAGAAAAATACGATTGGAAAAAAATCAGTGATTTGAAATAAGTGGAATGGTGCAAACATGAACCCTCCCGGATCTCAACAAAAAAATTTGGGGTTGTGCAAAAGAGTTACGAAGACTTTTCACACAACCCAAAAAAATATCATCAGTTATTAAATTTAATTGCAAAGAATAAGCACCGGCACTGGCGCCATATCGCTTTTACTGCAATTATACCAGCTTAGCCATATCTCTTACCAGTATCTTGCCTCTGTTAAAGTAGATCAGGTCCGCTTTTTTCAATTCATTCAGTACAAGGGTAACGGTCTGACGAGAAGTGCAGGTGATGTTGGCAATATCCTGATGCGTAAGGGAATGCTTGAGCAGCATTTCGTATCCCACGCGACGCCCCCTCTTATTGATGGCGTCTTTGATAAAATCGATGATCCGGGTGCGAGCATCTTTGAAGATAAGGGACTCCAATTTGCTTTCGGCCTTGACCAGACGATCGCCGAAAGACATCATGACTTTGTTGCACAAATCGAAGTTATTGCGCATCAAGGATCTGAAGTCTTCAACTTTGAGGGCGTACAGATGAACATCCTCTTTCAAGGCCTGAGCGAATTCCTGGCGTTGGATCTCACCGATGAGCCCCAGTTCACCGAACATAGCCAACGGATGAATGAGGTTTTTGATCACTTCTTTCCCGTCACTACTGTGGGTGCCTATTTTAACCGTACCTTTGGCCAGAAAAAACAACTGATCCGAAGGTTCTTCTGTCAAATAAATGAAGCTGTATTTGGGTTTGACTTTCAGTTCCATCATTTCGGCGAGGCGTTCACGGTCTCTGCCGTTGAGAGAGTTGAAGAGGGGAAATTGCGCCAGGAAGGTCATTTTGGCGTCCGAAGCAGCGTAATTGCTTTTTTCTTTGAATAGATAGTTATCCATAAGTCGAGTTTTAATCGGCCAACAAAAAATTGGTATGCTATTTTAATGAAGAATTTTATGCATCTGCAATATAACAGACACCAAAATTGATACATGCCCCTATGAGTTTGACCAATTTTTTGTAAAAATCAGGCTGGTTTTTTGTTAAAGATTCCTTAAAAAAGGGAAAAGAAGAAAAATAGGAGAAATTGCAGAATTTCGAAGGCCGGTTTAATCAATTACAGCCTACCCGAACCCACGAATGACTTCTTATCTTCCAACTCGAATAGAATCCAGTGAAGCGCTATATCCCGCAAAGATCCCCTGTCCGTTGACGATATTATTATATAAACCGACCGGTTCGACGAAAGGAGCTCCAGGATTAGCTTGTTGTTGACTCAAAGAGCGTTGGTAGCGGTAGTATTCCTCAGACACGGATCTGAGTTCCACCAGGAGCTTTCCCGGGACCTTTTCATCAGCAGGAAGCGTAAAACTAATAGGAAAGGTATAAGAAACGATATTGCCGTTAAAAGGTGTATCCTCGAAAAGGACCCCCCCGTCGAAATAAGCTAATACGAAGTTATTATCAATGATCTGGTTAAACGGAATGGTAAAAAATTCGCTCCCGCCGTAAAGCGTATCCTGTCCTTCCAGAGTAAAATTGTAGATCTGCTGATAAAGATTAAGGTGATAATAATTATTCACCACAGGCGGATCCGAAAATCCTATCGTCACGAAAAACCGGTAGTTCGCCTCTCCCTCCGGATTTTTTTCGATCAGGTAATTCGTCATATTTAACGACTGGATATTTATTTTACTGGGAATGCGACTCATGGCTTCCACCGGCTCAAAGCCGGCTGCTTCTACCTTTATCGTATAGAGGAGGTCGAATTCCGGTTCAAAATCCTCTGTCGTATAAAATGGTGGCGCCTCCCCTTTTCCATTGACCAGTTGCAAGCGCTGCAAAAAGGCCTCTTCCCCGAACAGGCGCACATCTGCATTCAGCAAGAAAACGGTCGGCCCCTGGTCGAGAACCGACTGAGTCTGCGATACCCGCACCTGCATTTCCTTGTTGTCAGTAAAGTTGCTGATAATCACCAGTTGAGGATCCGGCTCGTCAATATTCAGGGCCACCGGCTCCTCACAAGCGGCTATCCCTATAACCATTGCCAGCAAAGTTAGTAATCGATTCATACAAACATCTTATCATCTACAAAAGTGAACAGACAGATCTTAACTTAGGTTTTAGCTATTGCAATATACAAAATTGGCCATTAGAAAGAAACAGCATAACTAAGCGAGGGCATAAAGGGGATCATATTGACTTGAACAAATTCCTTAACTTCTCTCAGTTGTTCTCCATCCGATATCAACCCCGTGCGCAGGTCGTAATACAAAGGGTTGTTGCGATCATAGATATTATAAATTCCAGCTTTTATTTCGTGTTGGAGCCAGGCGGTAGAAAAAGAAACATTAAGGCCTACATCCAGCCGGTGATAAGCCGGCAGGCGGTAATTATTTTTTCCATTATACACCAGGGCTGTTGCCGGGCTTCCCTGAAAATGGTCAAACTGAAAATCATATTTCTGCAAAGGCAGACTGAAAGCCAGACCGGTATTCAGTGTATAATCAGCGCTAATGCTGATCGATCTGGTTAATTGGTAGATCAAGGCCAGTCCAAGATTATGCCTTCGATCATATTTAAAAGGAAAAGGAAACCCCTGGTTCACGTGCTCGAACTGCCGGTCCGTCCAGGAAAGCGTATATGATGCCCATCCTTTCAGCTTTCCCGTTTTTTTATTCACCATTAGCTCTATGCCTTTTGACGTACCCTGTCCTACGGTAATATTACGCTGCCAGTCGCTCAGAAAAAAAGCCCCCTCGGAATAGGTGATCAGGTTGTCCATTTCTTTGTAGTAAGCTTCCGCTTTAACGGACCAGGTGCTGTTGGGTTTCCAGTTAAGTCCCACCACCGTCTGCCAGGCTTCTTCCGGAGCAATATTCCGGGTGCTGGGGACCCACAAGTCCGTTGGAAAACCATAGCCGCTATTGGACAGCAGGTGCAGGAATTGATAGGTTTTCCCATAGGAGGCATTCAGGATCAGATCAGCAGAAAGTTTATATTTCATGGCCAGCCGGGGCTGCAAGACCCTGTAATTGCGGTTGGTGACCGTCAGAATAGTAGCTCTAAGGCCGAGATCCAGCAATAGCCGGGAGCCGATGTCAAAGTGGTTTTCCAGGTAGGCAACATATTCTGTGGACATTAAGCGCTGATTAACAAAATCCAGGCTGCCTTCTATTTCATCGGCCGTTTCGTCAATTTGCAAGGCGCCCGGCTCGAATTGATGATGGTTGACCGACATGCCGAACAGTACTTTACTCCTGGAATTTGGTGTTAACTCAAAATCGATCTTAGCGCCCATATCTTCAATGCTGGATCGATACCGGCTCAGGGTGTAGGCCCTGGCCAGTAATTGCTCCGGATCGCGAATTAACAGAGAATCCCGATGATCATAGTTGATATTGACATTGAGCCGGCTATAGGTAAGGGTCGTATTGGCAAACAATTTGGGGTTGAAGACGTGGTTCCAGCGCAGTGCAGATACGGTGTTGCCCCAATCGAAAGATTCCCTGAACTGCTGGTCAAACCGGTAAGGAATCAGCCTTCCTGCTTCATTGCGCGCGGTGAACTGAGCAGATTTTTGCCCCGTATTGATAAAATCATCATTATTCTGATAAAAACTAAAATAGACTTTATTTAAACTATCGATGGTATAATTGACTTTCATGCTGAGGTCGTGAAAATCATAACTGGTCAGGCCTTGTTCTCCCCGGTTTCTTTTATAACGACGAGAGTAAGGCTTTAAGAACCAATTAAGCACTGATTCGCGGCCGGAAATAAAAAAAGAAGCTTTACCCGGGACGATAGGGCCTTCCAGCGAAAAATTGGCGGTGAGCAGACTCAGCTCTGCTTTGGCGCTGTACTCATGGAGGTTGCCCTCCTTAGTTCGAATATCCAGCACGGAAGCCAGTCGGCCCCCATATCGAGCCGGTGTTCCCCCTTTGATCAACTGGGCTGAGCGAATAGCGTCGGTGTTGAAAATGGACAACAGTCCGGCGCCGTGGGAGAGGTTATATACCGGTACGTCGTCGATCAGGATGAGGTTATGCCCAGGATCACCCCCTCTGACAAAAATGCCGCCTATGCCGTCGGCCCCGGTTTGAACACCTGGGTACAAATGCAGGGTGCGGATAAGGTCTGATTCCCCCCCAAGAGAGGGCAGCAAATTCACCTCTTCGATGCCGATCTCATCTACGGAAGCTGCGGTTTGCAGAGAATTGCGCCGAAGCAGTTGCAGTGCCCTAATCTCCACGGTTTGCAGGGTCAGATCCGTCCGCATACTGATCAGCAGCTTTTGACTTTGCTGCAGGTTCATAGACAGAGACTTTTTTTGATAGCCGAGATAGGAAATTTCGATTTCCGTTTCCCCTTCAGGCAGGGTAAGACTAAAAAAGCCGTAGTTATTGGAAAAGGCGGCTTTACCGTGCTTTTGACTATATACGCTGGCGCCTATGAGCCGCTCGCCCGTTCGTTCATCTTCGATATAACCGCTAAGGGTATGTTCTTCCGGAATGTATTTGAATAAGGTAATGCTCTGTCCGATTACCTGATACTCCACTTCTGTACCCTCGAGGAGATAGTCCAGGACCTTGTAAAGCGGTTCTTCCTGAACGATCAGGTTTATCCGTTCTTTGGGAAGGATGCTGTTCAGAAAAGAAATGTCAACCCCCGTTTGATCGGTAATAATGTACAGCGCCTCTGCAATGCTTGCTTTTTTCAATTCCAGGCTGATGGGTTCCTGCAATGGATCTTGAGCTCCTAGCCTTAGGGAAAGGACCAATAGAAAAGCAAGTATATGCAGGCTCTTTTTCATTGCTACATTCTATCACGTGACATATAATGAGAAATGTAAGGCAATCTAAATAGGAGTCATCCCATTCATTTTACAGTAGTTAAAAACTTAATTCAAACGATTTGTTCATACAAATCGATACGGTGGGGTATGAAATTAAGAGTTGTATAACAAAATTAACATTTGATCTCAACGATCTCGTACTGATTGGTTCCTTTCAGGACAATTTTGGCGTTCAGGGTCGTTTTCAGCCGCTGGAGGACCGTATCCAGTGGTTGATCAGCCGGTATTGAGAAAGTAATCATAGCGGAACACGGAGCATTGGTGATCTTTTTAGAAAGCACCAGGGAAATGTCAAAACGTTCTTCGACAAAGTTTAAGACTTTCTCCAGGGGTTGTTCCCGAAAAGAAGCAGCTCTGAGGTAGTACCAGTCGGGACGCTCGAGCTGAGGGTCGCTGATTTTTTTCATCTTTTCGGTAAGGTGATTGCAAGCAGCCCGGGTATTGGCCTCGAGTTCAAGCTTTTCTTTTTTATCGGCAAAACGAACCTTTCCTTCCACCACTTCTACTACAGTTGAATCCTCGCCGGGATAAGCTCTCAGTTTAAAAGCGGTGCCCAGTACTGCGACGTGGGTCTGATCGGTGGCTATTTCAAAGGGCTGTTCAGGATCGGGCTGTATCTCGAAGAAGGCCTCTCCTTGCAGCGTTACTTTTCTCTTTTTTCCTTTTTGAAAAGCCGGCAATAAGTGGAGAATGGAATGCTCATTCAGCACCACCATAGAACCGTCCGGCAGGTTGATTTCCTGGACCTCATTTGCTGCTGTTTGATAAACGACCTCATCCGGCCCCGATAACAATGGCCAACCGATGGCCACGCCCAAGGCGACCGCAGCTACGGCCGCCCAACGCCAGACGAGTAAGCGAAGCTTGCGAACCGCAGGTGCGGATTTCTCTTCCTGCATCCGCAGGCGGAGTTGTTCCAGCCCTTTTTGGGTATCCGGCCGATAGCGAACTTCATACTGCCCGCTCCAGTCCCAGAGCTGCCTAAGCTGATCCGATAATTCCGGAGATTGAGCTTTCCAGTCGTCTAACTGCCTTTGCTCTTGTTCACTCAGTTTTTGCTTTTTGAGCAGTGCTATAAACTTAGCATAATCCATAGTTAAGCTGTGTTTCTAATTGATGTGGACACCAATTGGCTGCAATTCCCCTACTAGATAGGGAATTTTTGTGGTTTATTTCCCTCGCTATTGCCGTTTAC
This sequence comes from uncultured Saprospiraceae bacterium, assembly GCA_964548175.1. Lineage (GTDB taxonomy): Bacteria > Bacteroidota > Bacteroidia > Chitinophagales > Saprospiraceae > JANQPA01. The sequence continues at coordinate 5,738 of CAZJQS010000004.1, read as the reverse complement.
GTCAGATAACTGACGAATGAAGAAATCCCTTCTGAATCCAAAGGTGATCCTTCATCCGTACCCAAGTTGTTCGCGGAGAATCTTCAACGCTTTTGATATTTGATTTTCTACCGTTTTTACGGAAATATCCAGCTTTTGTGCTATTTCTTTATGAGTCATGTCTTCGAACCGACTTAACAGGAAGATCATTCTGCACCGGTCCGGCAGATTATCAACCAGTTGACTGATCAACGCCCTTAGTTCGTCCGCCTCTAATTGCTCGGTAGCGGGGGTCATTTTTGCCGTCAAGTTGGGCAATTCCTCTTCACCGTCGAAGGAGATCCTGTTATCACGAATAAAATTGAGGGTCTTATTCACAGCTGCCCTTTTCAGGTAAGCTTTTAAGGAGATTTGGACAGCGATGGTGTCCTGCTTTTTCCACAATTCCAGGAATACCTCCTGGGCAATATCTTCAGAAAGACTGCCGTCATGCAGGTAGCGATAGATAATACTCACCAGAAAACCGTAGTATTTCTGAAAGATCCGCTCCACGGCAAGTGCACTATTCTGCTGAAGTAGTGCGATCAGTTCGTCGTCTGTCCATGTGGTGTTCAAGGTATTTGATTATGTTTTAAGCAAAAAGGCGAAGTCTTTTTTCTCATCGAAAATACCAAAGCCTGTCGTTTTTTGAGTAATAATATTAATTTTTAAGTGCATGGAGGCTGTCTAAAAAGTCATTTTGTTGCCCGCCGGTCGATATAATGAAGGCTTTTTTTGAGCGGGAAATTTAAATCCTAAAATCTTTTGAATAAATAAAAAGAAAAAAATACCTTAACGGATGTTTTTCTGAAAAAAGCCCGATTAATTAACAAAAAATATCATGAAAAGAAACTTTATACTGCTATTATTTGGCCTATTCTTACCGATACTATCACAAGCCCAAAATACAATAGACGAAAAGATCAACTCATTTTTTGAGCCGATCACGAATGTCATTGCCTCAATTGTGTTTTTTGAAGTCACTGTTGCAGGTTTTACTATTCCCTTCGTATTGATCTGGCTGATCCTTGGAGCCATGATCTTTACGGTTTATATGAAATTCGTCAATATCCGATCCTTCAAACATGCTATTGATGTGGTGCGGGGCAAGTATGACAACCCTGACGATACCGGGGAAGTATCCCACTTTCAGGCACTTACGGCAGCTTTATCCGGTACGGTTGGAGTAGGTAATATTGCAGGAGTAGCTATCGCTGTTTCGCTTGGAGGTCCCGGAGCTACTTTCTGGATGATCCTGGCGGGCATTCTCGGGATGTCTTCTAAGTTTGTGGAATGTTCTCTGGGCGTAATGTATCGTAATGAGAACCCCGACGGGTCAGTTTCCGGCGGCCCTATGTATTACCTCTCCAAAGGTTTAGCGGAAAGGGGCCAAGGGTTCGGAACCCTTGGCAAAGTCCTGGCCGTGCTCTTTGCCATTGCCTGTATCGGAGGTTCCTTCGGCGGCGGCAATATGGTGCAGATCAACCAGGCCACCCAGCAACTGATCGACGTGACCGGCGGCCAGAGCAGCTTTCTTTACGGACAAGGCTGGATCTTCGGCTTGATCATGGCCGCTATAGTCGCCAGCATCATTATCGGCGGCATTAAGTCAATCGCAAGAGTAACTGATAAAGTGGTGCCTTTCATGGTAGCCATTTACGTCGGCGCCGCCATGATCGTACTGGTCGCTAATTTCACCGAGATCCCCAACGCCTTCGGGCAGATCATAGACGGGGCTTTCAACAGCAAAGCCCTCTACGGAGGGATTATCGGCGTGCTGATCCAGGGATTCCGCCGTGCGGCTTTCTCTAACGAGGCCGGTATCGGTTCGGCATCGATAGCTCACTCGGCAGTAAAAACGAACGAACCTATATCTGAGGGCGTCGTAGCCTTACTGGAACCTTTCATTGACACCGTGATCGTTTGCACCATGACGGCATTAGTGATCATCATCTCCGGTTACGGCGATATCGGGGCTGAGCAGGCATTCACTTCCTTTAGCGCCGGAGGTGGCAATGATGCAGCCATCGCTTTGACCTCCTCTTCTTTTGCACAGACCCTGTCATGGTTTCCCATTGTCTTATCTTTAGCCGTCATTTTATTCGCTTTATCTACCATGATCTCCTGGTCTTATTATGGACTGAAGTCATGGACTTTTCTTTTTGGTGAAAGTAAACTATCCGATCTTTCTTATAAGGCGGTTTTCTGCCTGTTTGTAGTCATCGGATCGGCCATTACCGCAAGAAGTGTCTTCGATTTCGGGGATGCAATGATCTTTGCCATGGCTTTTCCTAACGTCCTGGGACTATACTTCCTGATGCCTAACGTCAAAAAGGCTTATTTGAGTTATATGCGAAGGGTAAAAAGCGGCGAAATTGCCAGAACTCAGTAAAGAAATGATTTGAAAAGATGTCAGGGGGTTGCCGGCCGGACCGGCAACCCCCTGACATCTTTTTTCCCCTCTCTTTTCTACAATTTCTTCAGATCAGGCTCTACCCACTCTGCTCTTGCCTTAATGGAAAACAATCTTTCCCTGGAATAATACGTTAACGGCAATTCGTTACTGGATTCGGAACTCATCCAGAAAGCGTCGCAATACTGCTGGAAGGGCAATTCAGCTGGGTTTTTCTCGATAAAACGAGATAGTATCCTCAGCCAAAATTGAGTAAGGGTTTCATGATACCCGCTAACATCCGTGTTGGGCACGCCTGCAATCTGATTGTACGCCAGTATTCCATTGCGCATCTTCAGAAGTGCAACGGACCAGTTGTGTTTCAACAGATACCAGAGGCTCACTTCCAACTGAATGCGATGATCCCAATCCCTCGGCGGCAACGTACGACGCTCGAAAGCTTCCACGATATAAGGAATAGGTTTAATTTTCCCGGACGGTCCGGAAGGATATAATGCAAAGGCGATGAGGTCTTTACGGCCTTGCTCATGGCGGGCGTTCAATCGCCCTTCGGCCTGAAAGCCCAATTTGTGCATCAGCCGGAGCGAGGGGATGTTATCGGTTTCTACGAAAGCCTCCACTCGCCGTAGATTCATCTCGTCAAAGCCGATCGCTATGATCTTTTCAAGGGCTTCCGTCATAAGCCCTTTGTTGCGATCCATGGCCGAGCGAATGCCGTATCCCACCTCCGCCCATTGGTGGATCTTAGCCCAGCGGTGGAAGCCACAGTCGCCGATTACCCGTTCACCATCTTTACAAACAAGCAGCCAGTGACGAAAACTATGCCGGCTGGTATGGATAAAGGAATCCAGAAATTGATTTTGAAGGCTTAACAACTCCAGGTAGTTCGAACTACCAAAAAAACGCGCCATCTCCTTTTCATTTGCCCGTTCCAGTTGCCCGCGAACGGTAGGATTGAATTCGCGCAGCAATAACCGCTGGGTTTCGTATTGTTTCATAATTGCGACTTAAAAAAACTTAATCGACGGTCCATCCAGGGTCCATTCCATCCCTTCTGTACTACTGCCATTATCCAGGCCAGCCCAAGGCCGATAATGGATCCTAAATAAATGTCAGGTAGAAAATGCTGGACCAGGTAAACACGGCTCACCCCAACTCCTACCGCCAGCAACAGCAACAGGACAGGAGTGCTCTTTTTCTCGGGAGACAAAAAAGCCAGGAACGCGTACATGGCGAATGCCGCTATAGTATGCCCACTGGGAAAACTGGTGGCGCCGGTATGTACCTCCACCCCAGCAACGAAAGTAAGCTGATCCTCTATACCGATCTTCTGGAAATAGGGCAACGGCCGGTCTGAGGCAAAAATGGACTTGCTCAGAAAACTGACCAGCATGACCGACAAACCTAAAAGTCCCATACCTAAGGCGTAACGATTTTTCACCAAAAACAACAATAAGCCGAAGACAACGAACAAAATGCCGTCTCCGAACACCGTAAGCACCCGGAAAAAACCGTCGGCAAATTCACTTCTGTTCTGACTGAAATACAAGACCAGGTCCCCTTTTTCCATAAAAAACAACAAGCCTGTAGCCGGCACAAGAATGAATAGATAGGACAGGAAAAAAGTCCGATTAAGCTTATACAGTTGCTTCAAGAGTTTTATCATTTTTTCTTTCCGCTCTCTTTTGATTGAGGCGGCGGATAAAATTAGCGAATCGATCCAAATCAAACAATTTGGAATCGTTCATCGCCTTGTAAGTCAGCCATATGCCGATGGGGAACATGACGATGCAAGGCACCCAGGCCGCCAGGGCGGCAGGGATCAAGAAACTTTCAGCTATCTTCCGAAAGAAAATCATCAGGACGACGAACAGCATAAAGTAGATGATCGAGATCAATATCGGGTATCCGAACCCTCCTTTGCGTACGATGGCGCCCATCGGCGCACCGATAAAAATAAAAATAAAACAGACGACTGCCATACCGTACTTCATATGCAGATCGTAAATGAACTTAACTCTGCTTTCTTTAACATCTCCCAGAAAATGCTGGTCGGCCATAGACCGGTTTTTGATGCTGCGGACAAAGGACTTGGCCTTGTTCAGCAGGCGGGAGCGGTCATCTTCGGGAAAGGTAAACAAAATGGTATTCAGCGAATCGAGGTTTTTGGTGTTTTGCTTAATGGGAACTCCACCACGCCTTCTGGAGCGCACTACTTGCTCGGCAAGCCTGACGGCCTGAGGCTTACCCTCGGAATAGTCATATGCTTCCTGCTTCATTCCCGTCGTATCCGGCTCTTCTTGTTGTAGCAAGGTGCTGTCCAGCTGCAAAAAATTATAATACCCACTGACATAATTGGAAAAAGTGATCTCTCGCTCATCAATCCGGCTGGTAATGGAGTCGATGGCCACCTTCATCTGAGTAATACTCATCATGCTCCGGTTGTGCTTAAACATATCCTCCTCTGTACGGTTCAGTTCAAATTCAGTGAGGTCGAAAACCTTCGTCCATTGCTCGAAAGAAGTGCGAACGAAAGGATAATCCCGTTGAGGCCCTACGGCTGCCCTGGGGCGAGTTTCCATATACTGATAGCCGTCCTGCAGCTTCATGATAAAAAAGCGACCGTCCTCACTGGGGTACATCTCGCCTGACTTGGCGCTGATCTGAGTGAACTGCCCCTTATTCTGCATGGAATGATCATAGATCAACACATCGTGTATGGTGCGGCCGTCGGCTTCTTTTCTGCCGATGTGAATGGCGTAGCCCTGAAAATCGTAATTGAAGATACCGGCATCCAGCCGTAGCGCCGGCTTCTGCTTGGTAATATCATACATCCGGGAGCCAAACTTCAGGTTAGCCTTCGGAATCACATAATCGGAACAAAAGTAGGACACCCAGGCGGCAAAAACACCAAAAACGATGAGGGAGCGCATAACTCGAAACAAAGGCACTCCGGCAGATTTATAACTGGACAACTCGTACCGCTCCGCCATATTTCCCATAACCATCACCGACGAGATCAACACCGCAATTGGCATAGCCAGAGGCACCAGTCCTACGATCTTGTACCCTAACAACTCCATCACCAGAAAGAATCCTAGCCCCTTACCGGCAATGTCATCTATATACAACCACAAGGTCTGCATCAATAGTACAAAACCCGCGATCATAAAAGCCACAATAAAAGGCGGAATGAAAGATTTCAGCACGTACCAGTCTATCTTCTTAATCATTTATCTTTTTGGGTTTTGAGTTTTGAGTTTTGGGTTTTGGGTTTTGGGTTTTGAGTTTTGGGTTTTGAGTTTTG